>CAZKXG010000042.1:8663-20665 GCA_964556465.1 uncultured Cryomorphaceae bacterium
ATAACAAACAACACTTCTTTGAAAGACTTCTGGAAGTCACGGGCAAGTCGACCATTCAAGAACTCTTCCCCAATTTTAAGCTCTTCGTTTATGGCGGAGTGAATTTTGAACCGTATCGTGCGCGATTTGAAAAACTAATCGGGGGGAAAGTAGACAGCATTGAAACCTACCCCGCGAGTGAAGGGTTTATCGCTTTTCAGAATGATCAAGATGATAAGTCGCTTTTGCTCAATATTGACGGAGGTATATTTTTTGAATTTATCCCCGTTGAAACCTATTTCGATGAGAATCCGACGAGGCTGAGTTTGGCTGATGTGGAACTTGGAAAAAACTACGCCTTGGTGCTTTCGACCGATGCGGGTCTGTGGGCCTACAGCATCGGGGATACGGTGAAGTTCACCTCCCTCGATCCATATAAAATTCTGGTGACGGGACGGATTAAGCACTTCACTTCTGCCTTTGGCGAACACGTCATTGCCGAGGAAGTCGAAGGAGCCTTGAACGAAGTGGGGGCAAAATATCCCGCCGAAGTGATTGAGTTTCATGTTGCCCCGCAACTCAATCCAAAAGAGGGTCTTCCTCACCATGAGTGGTTGGTGTCTTTTGCCAAAGAACCTGAAAACCTTAAAGCCTTTTCGGCAGAGCTCGATCTGGCCATGCAGAAGAAGAATATCTACTACGCCGATTTGATAAAGGGTAAAATATTGCGGCCGCTTGAAATAACATCTCTGCAAAAGGATGCGTTTAATGAGTTCATGAAGTCTAAGGGGAAGCTTGGTGGCCAAAATAAAGTGCCCCGCCTGAGCGATAACCGAGATAATGCAGATCTCCTCCTTCAATGGAAAAAACCTTAACCCTTTTCTTTTCAATTTTATTTCTAGCCGGCCTCGGTCAGGTAAGCTTGGTAACTTCCAGGATGGATTTTGGGGTATTAACCAGAGCTGACGAAAACTTTGCTGATTTCGGGATTCAAAATAATTCGGAGAAACCAGTCATTATTTTCCGGGTAGAGGTGCCGAAGAACGTCGATGTCACTTTTAGCGCAAAAACAATAGATCCGGGTGCAACAGAATATGTGCGACTTCGCTACAACCCGACTAAGGAAGGGGCCTTCAGAGAAAAATTTGATGTCTTTACAAGCGCATGGGATGCTCCACAACAGATCACTTTAAAAGGAGAATCGACTTTTGCATCAGATCGCTTCATTCCATGTCCTGATTTCTCTGATAATCCTGTGGGATTGCTGAGGCCTTTTAGTGTTACGGCCAGAACGATGCGAAATGTTCCTTTAGTCGAAACGGAAGTGAGGGTATTTAAAGATGGGGAATCTGTGGGAAAATATTTCACAGACGTAAACGGGGAGCTGGATTTAAACCTGCCCCTTGGCAGATACTATTTTGCCCTTTCAGGATTGGACACCTCCATCTTTGTCAATGCCACCAATGATCATCTCGTCGCCTTTTTGGATACCCAACAGAAGGAGGAAGTACCACCCACGCTTGTTCCCCCCAGACCTGTTCCCTCTCCTGAGATTCCTCAGACACCTGCTAGTCCTGAGGTGACTTCTTCTCAAGGTGCCTCAAAGGATATTCTTAATGAAGAAAACCTCGTTTTGCCACTTTCAAAGTTCAAACCAAACAATCTTGTCTTTTTAGTTGATGTGTCAACTTCAATGAAGCACAATGGAAAATTGGATTTGTTGAAAGTAGCGATGATCAACTTGGTGGATGCACTCAGAGATGTAGATCGATTCACGCTGATTTCATACGCTACGGACGCAGGGGTTATTTTAAAGACAGAAAGCAATCTGGACAAAGAAGCATGCAAATTGGCCATAAAAGGATTGACTGCAGGAGGAAAAACCGAAGGAACAAAAGCAATCAACCGAGCAGGTCAAGCCGCGATGGACTTCTTTATTGAGGACGGAAACAACCAGATTATTTTAGCTACTGATGGAGCTTTTAATGAGGGCGCTGATAAAGCTCAGAAGCTCTCAGCCAAGTACAAGAGAAAAGGGGTAATAACCTCGGTGGTTGGGATCAAATGCGGAAAATACACTACCAAGGAAATGAAAGATCTCGCCGAAAAAGGAGGGGGCAATTTCGTCGCGTTGAACAGTATTGAAGATGCCGACGACAATTTATTGGATGAGGTAAAATTGCGTTCCGCCAAATAGCCACTTCCGTGGTTTACTATATGTTATCTTTGCGCCTTTATGCAAGAGAAAAAATCAAAGCACATTGCCATTCTTGGCTCTACCGGTTCTATCGGAACTCAGGCCCTCGAAGTGATTGAAGCACATCCTGATGAGTTTGTGGTAGAGGTGCTTACCGCAAACAGAAATGCTGATCTACTGGCCGAGCAGGCCTTAAAGTTTTCGCCAAATGCTGTCGTGATCAATGACGAATCACGCTATGAGTGGCTGAAGGATTTGCTTTTTGACAAAGGCATCAAAGTATACTGCGGAGCTGAGGCTATTGCCGAAGTAGTGCAAATGGAAGAGATCGACATTGTCCTTACGGCATTGGTTGGTTTTTCAGGACTACAGCCTACACTCAAAGCAATAGATGCCGGAAAGCACATTGCTTTGGCAAATAAAGAAACCTTGGTTGTAGCGGGTGAACTGGTTACAACTGCCGCACGAGAGAAAGGTGTAAATATTTACCCGGTTGATTCGGAACATTCTGCCATTTTTCAATGCATTGTGGGTGAATTTCACAACAAGTTAGAGCGGGTAATTCTTACTGCTTCCGGAGGTCCTTTCAGAGGCAAAGGCATACAAGAGCTAGCTAATGTGACTCCTAAACAGGCACTTAAGCATCCCAATTGGGATATGGGTGCCAAAGTTACCATAGATTCAGCCAGCTTGATGAACAAAGGGCTCGAGGTGATCGAGGCCAAATGGCTTTTTGGCTTAAAGCCGGAAGAAATCGATGTAGTGGTTCACCCGCAGTCGGTGATTCACAGCATGGCTCAATTTGAGGATGGTAGCATAAAAGCGCAAATGGGATACCCCGATATGAAATTGCCCATTCAATTTGCGCTAAGTTTTCCCGACAGGTTGAAGTCTGATTTTCCTCGCTTCAATTTTGCCGATTATCCAGCTCTCACTTTTGAGAAGCCGGATATGGATACGTTTAAGAATTTGTCTTTGGCTTTCGAAAGCATGAAGATGGGCGGAAATGCACCATGTATTTTGAACGCTGCAAATGAAATAGCAGTTGAAGCATTTTTAAAAGAAGAAATCGGCTTTTTGGAAATGTCAAATTTGGTAGAGAACTGCCTGAATAAGGTTTCAATTATCAAAAAACCTACACTAGAAGATTATTTTGGCACAGATGCCGAAACAAGATCGAAAGCAAAAGAGTTTATTAAGACCAAAGTTGCCTGATACGGAATGGAGATACTCATTAAAGTAAGTCAGTTTTTATTAAGCCTATCCATATTGATCGTCCTGCATGAAATGGGGCATTTTATACCGGCTAAGCTTTTCAAAACTCGAGTCGAAAAGTTTTACTTGTTTTTTGATCCATACTTTTCTCTTTTCAAGAAAAAGGTTGGCGACACGGAATATGGCATCGGATGGCTACCGCTGGGAGGATATGTGAAAATATCAGGAATGATCGATGAGTCCATGGACCGAGAGCAGATGGCTCAGCCACCAAAACCGTGGGAATTCAGATCGAAGCCGGCATGGCAACGACTTATCATTATGGTCGGTGGTGTAACGGTGAATGTTCTTCTGGCATTCTTTATTTATGCGATGATGCTCTTTGCTTGGGGCAAGCAATACATTCCTATTGAGAATCTTTCGTACGGTGTCTATGCAGACAGCCTAATGCTGGATATTGGGTTTGAACACGGAGATAAAATCGTAGGTGTAGAAGGCTCGGATATTCAGGTATTGAATGACGTGAATGCAGCGGTTCTTTTTGGAGGAGCGCGAAAGATTGACATAGAAAGAAACGGAAACAGTGAAGTGATATCGCTTCCTGAGGATATCGATCAAGCTGTTTTAAAGTCGGGAAGACAATCATTGTTTTTGGAGCAATTTCCCTCCGTCGTGGATACTGTCTTGGAAGGTTCTAATGCGGAAAAAGGAGGATTGAAAAAAGGTGATGAGTTCGTTTTAGTCGATGGGCAAGATGCCAAATATGTTCCGGCTTTATTGAGCGCTTTGGGTAGCCGAAAAGGAGATAAAATCAATGTGGCCGTAAACCGAGATGGCAACATAGAAAATTTGACAGTGACAGTGAGCGAGGAGGGCACCCTTGGATTTGGATACAAAAGCCCGACCGAGTTCTTTGACACCGTGAATAAGCAGTACGGATTCTTAGAAAGTTTTCCGGCAGGAATTGCCTATGGCTGGTCGCGATTGACTGATTATGTGCGATCGCTCAAACTTCTTTTCAGTAGCGAAGGAGTTAAGCAAGTGGGTGGTTTCATTACTATTGGAAAGCTATTTGACGACACTTGGAATTGGCAAAGATTCTGGAATATGACCGCATTCTTGTCAATTATACTGGCTGTCATGAACATTCTACCGATTCCTGCCTTAGATGGAGGGCATGTGATGTTTCTTCTATACGAAATGGTGTCAGGCCGTCAGCCCAACCAAAAGGTTTTGGAATATGCCCAATTAGTCGGAATCGCATTGCTACTTACCTTGCTAATCTATGCCAACGGCATGGATATTTTCAGGCTGTTCAAATAATTTCCGGCGGATGAAACTGTTTAGACAAGTGAAGCGTACTTATAGAACAGTCACCCAAAACTATGTCTGACATGAGCACTATTGATGTGAATGGTTTGAAGCAACTTTCCGGAAATGATGAAGATTTTGTAAACGATATTCTCAAGCTTTATGCTGAGCGTACTTTTATAGATCTTAATGAGTTGAAAGATGCTCGAAATGAGAGCAATTGGAGTAAGGTTCGCTTCGTCATTCACCGTATGCGCTCTGCTGCCGTGCCGTTAGGTCTAAAAGAATTGGTAGTATTGCTGCGTAAAGTGGAGAATAAGCTTAAAGCGAATGAGTTGGACGGTGTGTCTTCAGAGCTCGATCAAATCACGCAACATTCAGAAGAGGCTTTGCAAGACGCCAAGCGCCAATTGGAAATAGCCTAAGAACTTTTTTATAGCCTGACTAACTTTGAGACTAGTGCCTTCAAATAGCAAACAGAAAATCCTTCTTGTAGACGATGAGTTAATCACTCTCAAAATCACGCGAAAGCTACTTGCTGAAAATGGGTTTGATGTTGATATTTCTCCTAGTTCGACCGATGCCATGAAGCTCTTGGGGATTAATTCATACGATTTGGTAATCGTAGATATTACCATGCCATCCATCAGCGGTTTTGATCTTATCCAACTCATGCAGAGTTTCGACTACAACGTTCCTGTGATATTCTTAAGCAATAATGACAACGATTGGACCATTGAAGAAGCTGGAAAAATCGGTGCCAAGCGCTTTGTTAGCAAAGAGAAAGAATTTAATTTTCTCCCTTCTATCGTGAAAGAGGTCCTATCCGAGGATTAAATCAAGCACAGGTTTCTTAAATTCAGCCCCGGTTAAATGGGCGAAATTAAAAAACACTTACCCCAATGCTTAAACTGTGGCAATGACTTAAAGGCCACGGATCAGTTCTGCGCGCAATGTGGACAACGCACCAAAGGCGCTAAAGTGCCCTTGAAGGATTTTATAGGTGATTTTTTCCAGGATTATTTTACGGTAGATTCTAAGTTTTTCAAAAGCATATTGTTGCTGATGATAAGACCGGGAAGACTGACAAAAGAGTTTAACAATGGAAAGAGAAAATCGTACATCGCCCCATTAAGAATGTACCTCTTTACCAGCTTTATCTACTTCTTTCTAGTGTCAATTTCGGTGAATAATGATGACGAAAACATGGGGTTTATTAATAGAAATGTAGAAAATCAAAAGGCTGTGATACTTGATAGCTTGCTCGCTGCTGAAAGGGATACCATCCTGGTTTCCGATGTGCAAGTGCTTATCGATTCTTTACAAACGAATGATCAAGTAGACAGCTTCATTAGCATAGATGGAGATGAATTTGAAAAAGGAGGGCTAGAAGAATATATGTACGAACAGGTCGAGAAGGCCAACAATGACCCGAAGTCTTTTGTGCGCTCACTATTTCGGGTCGCATCGATTTCCCTCTTTTTCTTAGTCCCTATTTTCGGCTTGGTGCTGTGGCTTTTTCATTTTAGAAGAAACTCGTTTTATGTTCAACACCTCGTTCATGCGCTTCACATTCATACGTTTGGATTTGCACTTGTGAGTATTTATTTGATAATCAGCTTTTGGATAGAAGCGGAGACTTTTTCTGTTATTCCACTCCTTCTCTTGATATACTTCATCTGGTCTCTCAAAGTTGTGTACGCTCAGAAATTGCTTCCCTCTTTTCTGAAAGCTGTAGCAATCTCTTTAGTCTATTTGGTAATTGTGCTTATCGCTATAGTGCCGGCAATAATGATGGCTATTGTTACCGTATAGACTAGCTTTGTAGAGTGATAGCTATTTTAGGTCAGGGCATTGCGGGTTCTGCACTCGCATTTAGATTGTTGGAAAAAGAGATTGATTTTGTCATTTTTGATGACGGTTATCAATCATCAAGCTCAATGGTAGCTGCAGGACTTTGGAACCCCATTGTTTTCAGAAGAATAAATAAGAGTTGGATGGCTGATGAATTCATCAGCGAATTGGAGGTGTTTTATCCCCGCATAGAATCCCTGCTTGAAGTCGATTTTTATGTGCCACGTCCTGTATGGCGAATTCACGGTTCAAAGCAAGAAAGAGACAAGTGGTTTGAAAAGAACGACCTACCGGGGTTTATCCCTTACCTATTCAACCCTCCTTCGCAATTGGAGGAATCATTTGGTCGAAGCCCCGAGTTTGGGGAAGGCGAAGTGAGACATGCAGGATATTTGGACATTCCGGTTTTCTTGACAGCCTCCAGGCGATACTTTGCAGAAAAAGGATGTTTCCAAGAGGCTAATCTTAGTTTAAGTCCTTCTATTAAAGAGCTGAAGGATGCCCTTAATCGAACTGTTGACTTTACCAAAATCATTGATTGTCGAGGAAATCAATCAGCGATGAGTGATTGGTGGTCCTACTTGCCTTTTGGCTTGACAAAAGGAGAAGTGCTTACGCTTAGATGCCCGGAGCTTAAGTTGGATCGAACCTTTAATGCAGGCTTTTTTGTTTTGCCGTTAGGCAATGAACTATTCAGAGTTGGTGCCACTTTTAGCTGGAAGGATAAAACTCTTGACCCTACGGAAGCGGGGAAAAAAGAATTGCTGGAAAAGTTTGAAAAGTATTTTACTTGCTCATACGAAATCATCGATCACAAAGCGGGAATCAGGCCTACCGTTCAGGATAGAAGACCGCTCATGGGAAAGCATCCTCATGAAAACCACCTTTATCTATTCAATGGATTAGGTACAAAAGGAGTGATGCTTGCACCTTTTCTCTCAGCACATTTTATTGATTCGTTGTTGGGAGATGCCACCTTGTCTCCCGAAATAAATATTGAGCGTTTTGAAAAACATTGGGGTGAAAAAAACCCTACCATAAACTACCCCAATCCATAACTCACTTCGCACTGTTAGCATTTAAACCGGAGTCCCCTGTTTTCCTGCCATTGAATTGAAGTATTTTACAAAAGGTTCGAATCTTTTGTACTACTCCGATAATGAAGTTCCAACACGCGAAGTATATCTCTTTTTTATTCTTCTTTTTTTTCTGCTTAATCGCATCAGCTCAATCGCCTGAAGGAATCAACTACCAGGCGGCGCTTAGAGACAGTGAATCGGGCGAAGCACTCAAAAACGAGATGGTATTTATAATCATTACCATTCGAGATGGGGGCCCTAACGGAACTATCGTTTATTCCGAATCTCACTCGGGAATTCAAACCAATGATTTCGGATTGATCAACCTTGTTATCGGTGGAGGTGATGCCACAGATGGGAGCTTTGAGTCCATACCATGGTCTTCAGGAAACATTTGGTATGAAATTGAAGTAGATAGCGGTTCGGGATTAGAAAGCCTTGGTTCATCGCAGTTTCTCTCTGTTCCCTATGCTCTCTTCGCAGGAAATGCGGAAGAATCTTTGGACAATGATCCGACAAATGAACTGATTGACTCAGCCGATTTTGATGCTGAAACACAAACTATTTCTATTAATGAATCAGGAAATCAAGTCAGTGTTTCCCTAGATGGCCTCCAAGTGGATGATGCCGATGCCGATCCGACCAATGAGCTGATCACCTCTGCCATTTACGACATTGAGACCAATTCTATCGTCCTATCACAAGCCGATGGTAGTGAAGTAACTATTTCTTTATCAGAACTGAGCGTTTCTGATGCGGATGATGACCCAACCAACGAATTGATTACTTCGGCCATTTACGAAGCTGAGAACAATTCTATCGTGGTTTCTCAAGCAGATGGGAGTGAAATTTCAATCTCCTTAGATCAATTGAGCGTTGCTGATGCCGATGCTGATCCAACCAATGAATTGATAGATCCTGAAGAAGGGCTCCAATTGTTGGGTACGAGCCTTGTCATTTCGGAAGCAGGAACTTCTTACAGCGTAAACCTAGGTTCTTTGGTCGATGATGACGATGCCGATCCAGGAAATGAGTTGATCGACGATGAGGCCTTTACATTGACGAACGATACCATCTTAACTTTAAGTGAGGCAGGGGTAGAACACTCAATAAATCTTGCTCCACTAAAAGAAGATGGAGATTGGATTCTTGATGAAGACGAAAACACAGTATACAATGAAGATCAACGAGTTGGGATAGGAACTTCAGCGCCTCTAAGCACGGTTCAATTTGGCGGCTCCGTAGGGTATGACGTCGCATTATTACAGTCCGGGGACACTGATAATTACTCTGCAGGTGCTGATGACCACATGATTGTGATCAACTTTCAGCCTTTAGGAAATCTCGATTTTAGTATCTTTTTGCCTCCGGCTTCCGTATGTGAGGGAAGAGTCTATACTATCAGGAAGACCGGAGCCTTTGCTGCCTTTGGCGAAGTCACAATAGACACGGGAGTTTTTCCCGTTGATTTCTTCACCCCTAATCTTGTTTTGGATGAGTTTGGTGCAGAAACGGCAGTTTTGCTCTCTCTTGGAGTTGATGGTTGGACCAGAATACTTAGAGAAAATTAGATATGTCAAAGTTTCCCCCCTTAAAACTTAGAGACGTAAGCAATTTTCAAATTGCTTTTTTGTCGGCGTTTTGGTTGGTGTGTATTTCTGCTGTCAACCTTCATGGTCAAAGCGTTCCTGAGACCATCAATTACCAAGCAATAGTTCGAGATGCCTCAACCTTTCTACCTATTTCAGATCAAGGAGCTTATGTTTCTGTCGAATTTCTTGATGGCCCAGATGGTGATATAATCTACCAAGAAGAATTTTCGTCCATTCAAACAGGAAAGGCAGGGCTCATTAATTTAAGTCTCGGCCAAGGAAGTCCGCTCATAAATAGCTTTGGCGATATTCCATGGGAGTCAGGAAAAATCTGGCTTAGACTTTCGGTTGATGTTGGAAATGGATTGAACATACTTCAAGAAACTCCTTTCAATACGGTTCCCTATGCATTTTATGCAAACTCATCAGGAACGAGTAATCCCGACGGAGATGGAGATTCCACCAACGAGCTTATCGAAACTATTGTGTTGGAAGGAACCAATCTTTTAATAACTGAAGGAGATCAGACTAATACCGTCGAGCTCAGCTCACTCCGACAAGATGAGGATGCCGATCCTTTAAATGAAATTCAAAGCCTGAGTTTAAACGGATCAGCTTTGAGTATTTCAGGAAATGAGTCAACTGTGGATTTAAGTGAATTACCCGGTCTGGGAGTCGATTCAGATTCCGACCCATCAAACGAATTGCAGGAATTGGAACTTGAAGGCAATAGTCTCTCCATTTCAAATAGTCCAAGCAATTCGCAAGTCGATCTTGCGCCATATTTGGACAATACGGATAGCCAGACTATGACTTTGGATGGTACGATATTAACACTTACAGGCGATCCAAACCCAATTGATTTAAGTCTGCTTCCAAATACGGGAACAGACGCCGATGCCGACCCTGAAAATGAACTTCAAGACATTGAGCTGAGCGGAAACGAATTATCCATTACGAATAATGCTTTGGCGACCCCCGTAGACCTTTCGGGATATTTGGACAATACGGACAATCAGGACCTGACACTTTCGGGCTCTATCTTGAGTTTGACGGGTGACGGGACAACTGTAGATTTGAGCACTGTGCCGGGTGTAGGCGATGATGCCGATGCTGATCCAACGAACGAAATTCAAGATTTAAGTATTTCGGGCTCTACCTTAAGCCTTTCGGGAGATGGCACCACGGTAGACTTGAGCTCACTGCCCGGCTTGGGTGATGACGCCGATGCCGATCCAACGAATGAAATTCAAGACTTAAGTTTGGCGGGTTCTATCTTAAGCCTTTCAGGCGATGGTACTACAGTGGATCTAAGTTCATTTGATCAATCAGACCTTTCTCAAGGCTATATTTTTATTGGAAATGGGTCAGATAAAGCAAGCGAGGTAGAAGTTTTTGGAGACCTTATCTTAGATGATACAGGAGAAACCAAAGTAAGTGCTATTATGGGTACTGACGTCAGTGGTGTACCACCAACTGATGGGCAGATTTTGGTTTACAATGCTACAGACTCTGAGTGGCAGCCTCAGTCTCCGGCATCGGTGACCCCCTCTGCTACTACATCATTTTATAGTATCGATCCATTTGATTTTGTAGAAATTGCTGACGCCAGCGATGATCTTGGTGAGCATAATGCCCTTAAATTTCACGGAGAGGATGGGCCCTTTGCAATGCTTAGAGATAATGTCATTATCAGTATAGCAGCACCTATTCATTTACCTCATAATGCTACGATCACCAATTTGAAAGTATATTTTCATGATTCGGGACCTGGAAATATGCGCTTTTCTTTATTAAGGAAGAATATGACAGATTACAGTCTAACGGATCAACCTTTATCAACTACCGTGGCTGGAGGGCTTCCGGGAGATCGAATACTGAATATTAACATTACCAATCTTAACGTAATTGACAACTCAACTTACTCGTACAGACTACTTGTCAGGTTCAGTACTCTGGAAGGAGATGATAATGTAGCTGCAGCTGATGTGGAGCAGAGAGTATACGGAGCAGTAATTGAGTACACGACAAATTAAATTGATCTTGAGTAAACACGAAATATTTATTCTTTTGCTGCTTTTTCTGAGTTTATCAAGCTCGGCTCAGGTCGTTTTGGACAGGCAAGTGATCGGCTCTTCAGGAGGTTCCTTTTCGCTTAGCGGAGGCGTTTTCTTGGAGCAAACAGTTGGAGAATCTGTTATTTCTACCGTTGGCAACGATGATTTTACATTAACACAAGGATTTCATCAACCACTTACAGATGGATTATTGAGTTTTAATGTTGTTACATCCGCTTCTTCATGCCCTACATCTTCTGATGGTAGCGCATACATAAATAACCTTACAGGATGTATTCCACCTTATGAAATAGTTTGGAGCAACGGTGTGATAGAGGTAGATAGCCTCGACAGGCTATTGCCGGGACTTTATTCTGTCACGGTATTTTCGAGTTTTTGTCAAGAAACGGTGGAGTTTGAAATTATTCCCGGCCCTGCATCCAATTGTATCCTCAGAATATTCAATGCCTTTACCCCCGATGGTGACGGCAAGAGTGATACTTGGACCATTGAGAACATAACCTTGGATGAATTCAGACAAAACAAGGTGGAGATTTTTAATCGATGGGGACAGCAAGTCTATTCAGCGAGTAATTACAACAATGAAGACGTAGTCTGGAATGGCGAATCCGAGTCGGGAAACGAACTATTGTCGGGAACATACTTCTATGTTTTGGAAACAGGAGGCGTCACTTATAAAGGATATATAGAATTGATC
>CAZKXG010000043.1:0-7742 GCA_964556465.1 uncultured Cryomorphaceae bacterium
GCGCTTGGAATCTTTCATCAGCCTTGGCAATAGTGTCATCGTACTGTTCTTGCATTCCCTGAGAGGCCATAAATGCCTTTTTGGCTTCTTCTGCGGCAGCAAGTTTAGCCTCCACCTCAGGGGTTTCAATCAGTTTCAGGGCCTCTTCATATTTTGAGATGGAAGTATCAAAATCTTCCGCTCCAAGGGCATCATCGCCTGCTGACACCAAAGCATCAAAGGCAGCTTGCAATTCTGCAGCTTCAGCTTCCGCTTTCTCCTTTTCGATATTGGCATTTGCCTCATCGATTCGGTTTAGGGGATGAGTTTCACCGGGCAATACTTCCAAAGCAGCTTGGTATTCGGCGATGGCTTCATTCCATTTAGCCTCTGCAAACTTAGAATCTGCTGAAGCTATTAAATCATTGTATTGATCTTTCAGTGCCATTCCTGCCTGTTGCTCGGCAAGTGCTGCGTTGGCTTTTTCCAGTTCTTTTGTAGCATCCTTATCCTCTGGAATTGCCGCCAAGGCAGCTTGAAATTGACTGACAGCTGTGATAAAATCCTCTGTTCCCATAGCAGATGCGCCAGCCGTCATAGCAGCGTTATATGCTTCTTGAGCAGCTCTTTCGTCGGCAAGATCGGCTAATATTGCGTCGATTTTCGCAATCTGATCGAGAGGATAAGTCTGCTCGGGGATCAGCTGCTTTGCTTCTTGGTATTTAGCTTTTGCCAAATCATATGTTTCATCAGAGAAGGCATCGTCTGCTTCTTTGATCAATGAATCATAGTTTTCTTGCTTCTGTTGCTCGGCCAATAATTCGCCGAGAAGACCTTTGGCCTCCGCCAATTTAGCAACAGCAGACTCCTCGCTTGGAATTAATTCCAAAGCTTCTTCATACTTGTCTACAGCTTTCTCATAATCCGTATCTGACATCGCGTCGTCTCCCTCAGCTACAAGCTTGTCAAAAGCTTCTTTCTTTTCAGCCGCATCAGCTAATGCACTCAATTTGGCTTCACATGCCTCAATCTGAGTTTTTGGATAATCTTCGTCAGGGAGAACATCCGTAGCTTCTTCGTAAGTGGATTTCGCTTCTTCGTAATTATCGGCCTCAAAAGCCGCATCGGCAGAAGCTATAAGCTTTTCGTATTGGGCTTTCTTAGCGGCATTCTCTTCAATATTTGCCAATGCATCTTGTGCCTCGGCAAGCTTCCTTTCTGCTTCACTATTTCCCGGAATAACGACTAATGCCTCCTCGTACTTGGCTATTGCTTCAGGATATTTCTCTTCATCAGATAAACCATCAGCTTCAGCCATAAGCTTATTGAATTGCTCTTGGTTGGCCATAGCAGCTGCGAGTTCTTCAATAATTCTTTCTGCTTCGGCTATTTGATCTTTGGGATAGCTCTCTTCAGGTCGTAGCTCTAAAGCTTCTTTGTATTTTTCTACGGCATTCTCATACTCTTCAGTTCTCATGAAACTATCACCTGCATCCAAAGCTGCCGAGTAATCAGCATCTAGTTTCTGTTGGGCTTTTTGATTGTTCCACTTGGTTTGGGCATCGCCCAGCTTGGCTTCCACTCCTCCATCACCCGGCTTCAGATCCAGCGCAGCTTGATAGTTAAGAACTGCATCTTCATAATCAACAGAAGCCATGGCATCATCACCCTTCTTTACGAACTCGTTGAATTTCTCTTCAAGCGCCATGGCAGCTTTATCCTCTGCTGAAGCTTCCTTTTCCAATTCCTTTTGCTTCTTCTCTACGTCGCGAATAAATTTGAAAATATCACTCTTAACCTGGTTGGTATAGGCAAAATCCCAGACCAGATCAGCTTGAGCAGGATCGTATGACGCTTTTCCAATGGGTTTGTCGAAGACACTCAGGTCGGCACCCTCCATAGCTTCAGTGATCTCATACATACTCATATCCGTAGGCATGATTATACCAGCTCCGATAATTTCATTTGGAACTCCTTTTGAATTGATTTTGATCGAGCGATCGACGTATCCGTCTCTTTTGAAAATGAATTCGTAATCAGCACCACAGTCCAGATAAAACTCATACTTACCATTTGCACGAGTAGTAAAACTGTCATGAACGCTGCCGTCTTTCTTTACCGTAACTTTTACATCTCCGAGTTTTGAAGATGTCATCGCATCAGAGACTACCCCGTGTATATTCAGGTCATCCTGGGCGAAAATACCAAGGGGTATCACCAACAAGAAAATCATGCCTGTCAGGCATGTACGGAAAGTTTGAATATGACTAGTCACAAATAGCCCTTGCAGGTGCTTCAATTTGGCACAAATATCGAAGAATTTCTTCGTTCTTTAGCGCCTTTAACGTTTAACTGTGTTAACGAGAAATGAAGCATTATAGTTACTGGGAAACCAAGCATTTCATTAATCATTGGGATGCATTAATTATCGGTTCAGGTATAACGGGTTTGACCACAGGAATATTCTTGAAAAGAAAATTTCCTAAGTGGAAGGTAGCAATCTTGGAAAGAGGTGTCCTTCCATCGGGCGCCAGTACTAGGAATGCGGGCTTTGCCTGCTTCGGAAGTGTATCGGAGATACTTGATGATTTAACTACCATGCACGAGAAAGAGGTGTTTGACCTCGTTGCAAAAAGGTATGAGGGACTTAACACGCTGAGAGAATTATTAAGTGACGATCAATTGGATTATAAGCCAACGGGGGGCTTTGAAGTATTCAGAAAAGGCAATGAAGAAGTCTACCAAGAATGCCTGGGCAGCCTGAGCTACATAAATGCTGAGCTTGTTCAATGCATTCGAAAACAAGCTTTTAGAGATAGTTCCAATGAAATCGACAATTTTGGATTTTTGGATGTAGAAAATATGATTGTCAATGATTTAGAAGGAACCGTTGACACAGGGCTGATGATGAAAAACCTTGTTTCGCTTGCCAAAGAAAATGGTGTAGAGATTTTTAATGGGATTGAAGTAAAAGCTTTAGATTCTTCGGCATCAAAATGCATTTTGGATACCAATATCGGCGAAATATCGAGTGAAAGAACCATCGTAGCCACTAACGGTTTTGCAAAACAACTTATTCCCGAAGCTGAAGTTGAACCATGCAGGGCTCAAGTTTTGATAACCAGCCCTATAAAAGACTTGAGTTGGAGTGGTTGTTTCCATCACGATCGGGGCTATGATTATTTCAGAGACATCGACGGAAGGGTTTTATTAGGCGGAGGAAGACATCTGGCTAAAGAATCCGAGCAAACCGATCAAGAAGGCATTACGGATAAAATTCAGGACCATTTGGAAAAAATTCTGAGAGAAGTCATCCTTCCTAATCAGGAGTTTAAGATTGATATGCGCTGGTCGGGAACAATGGGAATGGGGAATTCAAAGAAGTACATTTCGAAAAAGATTAACGATCGAGTCTATTGTGCCGTTCGATTTGGCGGAATGGGCGTTGCGTTGGCTTCTTTTGTAAGTAAGTCCTTGGTTGATTTGATCGATTAATCAACGAACTACTGTTACACTTCCTTTCATATCAATAATTTGAGAGTTGAATCCTTTGGCCAAAACTCGATAACTGTAGACTAGATTTTGCGCGGCAAAGTCTGCTTTTGGATCTGAGCCGTCCCAACCCTTGTCTGGGTTTTTAGTGTAGAAGACCGCATTACCCCATCGATCAAAAACCCAAAGTTCAAATTCGTTAATAAAAGTACCTTCAGCTTTGAAAATATCGTTGAGCCCATCACCATCAGGAGTAAAAGCACTTGGAATGAACACGTTGAGGGGTGGCTCATAGAAATCAATTTTCGAATCTGAACATCCTACAGGATGCGTCACCTCTAATGAAACCAATTGATCTTGATCGACGTTCGGCTGAAATGTTGGCTCATAAAGAGTGCTCGTTTCACCTCCCGGTAATACCCAGAAATAATTTAATCCATCTGCCGAAAGATTCATGATAGGACGAGAGGCGGAATCATAATTGAATTCAAAGTCTGCCTCAACCGCTACCAAAGAAACATTCATACTTTCTTCAGTCGTCTTAAAGCATTCATCTGTGACTCTTAGCGTATAGGTTTCATCTCTTCGAGGTATGATATTCAGCGGTAGGGTATCACTTTCACGCTCTAACCAGAAATAATCGTACTCTCCCACTCCCCCGTATACCTCAGGTGTAAATTCAAGTCTTCTTCCTTCACATATCATTGTATCAGAAGGCATTTCTATTTGAATGGGATCGTACTCAACAAAAACATTTAATGTGTCAAAAGCCTGCTGTCCGCATTCGTCAGTAACTTGAAGACTCACAATACTCGGTGATATGGGAGTAAAAGTGAAACTCTGAGAACTACTCTGAAGTGCGAAATTTCTTTTCCAACTGAAAGTCAACATTCCAAATCCGCCTTCAACCTGAGGCACTATGGTAACTTCTTCATTGCAGAATCCATCAAAATCTTCACCGATTTCAGCAGAAACAGGATTATTAACTAATTGGAGTGAAGTCACTACAGTGTCTGCGGATACACAGCCGTCATTCACAATCAGAGCTAATTGGCCCTCTTCGGGTGATTGAACTTCCAGTACACTCGATTCGGAGATCATGTCGTCTTCAAATATCCATCGATAAGAATAGTCGCCTCTCCCACCTGTAATCCATGACTCAAGAAGTAGTGGCTGTAAGCAATTAATAGAAATCATTTCGGGAAGTACAACTTCCAAAGCATCATATTCAATCGGCTCGTAAACGATCGAAACTTCCGTTTGATTTAAATTGCACTGATCGGTTATCAGCGCTTGGAGGGCAAGCGGCTCTTGACCGTTTAAGACAAATTCATACCCTGAATAGTCTCCTTCCCAATCTATAATATAGGGCGGTAAGCCACCGGATACTTGAACACTTACCGAACCTTCTTCATCACAAGTAACGAGTAATGAGTCTTGGTAAGAAATTTCCATGGACGGGGTATCAGTAAAAGGAAGAGCAACATTAGTCTCTGCAGTATCCAATCCACATACGGCAGGTTGCAGAAAGGCAATGTCCAAAACCCTTTCACCCTCAAATGTACCGTCGTGAAGGATGGGAAGCTCCCAATTCAAATATCCTTGTTGCGGATAAAAAACTAAGCTATCCGGGAAGTCAGGAAAAAGATCGGGATTGGCGGAGGCCATATCACTTTTCAAGTAGACTACTTTCGAATTCGTACTGTCATTTCGAACAAGCTTAAATGCATAGCTACTGCAACCCTCGACTGCATCTCCTTCGATAGCGTTCACAAGCTCATAATCGACTTCTAGTGGAGCTTGGCTAGCAAAACTTCCTGATTTGATAAATACGGCAGAATCATTTTTACCATCCACTGCATCGGCGATAGCCATTTTAATGTGGTAGGTTCCACCGCATTCAACCGGTATTTCGACGGTGAAGACAGTTGTAAATCCGTCGAATTGAGTGGTGTTCAAAGATGTGTTGGACTCATTGTCCACAAAGTATTGGCTGTTCTCTTGCCAATTGATATCTGCTCCATTGCAAATAGCCATGCTGCCATATGTTCCGGGAAATCCGCGATTGACAGTATTGATAGCTACAGGAACATCCCTTCCGGGAATCTTAGCGAGATTGATCGCATTATTGGAAAATGTGCCATCCCCTGCAATGCCCGGTCCTGAAATGAAAAAACCAAAAGCATCATTGTAAGGGGAGCAAGTGTGTTCGTTGTATTCTTCGCTGGCAAAAACATAGGAAAATCTTAAGGTATCACCACTCGCTACAAAATCAAACTCTAGTACAGCAGCATCGTTTATTTCGGCTGATGCACCCATTAATTGAGCCAAATCACTGTCTTCTGTGAGTTCATCGTCCTCCTCGATTGCCTCATAGGCTGTGGGCAAATCATTGGGTCCTTCAGCAATGGTAGCCTGCCCCGTAGCTATGATAATACCATCAGAAATACCAATTGCTTCCCAGCCATTGAAAAATGTTCCCATCTGCGTGTTGGCAACAGTACCTGATTGCCCATTGAATGAAACATCAAGGAGGTCAACTCCTTCTCCGAGGAGTTGGTTTTGAACAATTGATTGAGGGTTATCGCTTAAGTCTACTTGCAGCTGTGCAGAAGCACAAATGGGCAAGAGACTAAGTGCTAGAAGAAATCTTATACAAGCCAAGGGGTTGGTTTTACCCACTTTTTACCTGATCAAAGTCCTTTTAGTTACATCATTCCTCCTCTTTTTCAAGAGGTAGCAGCATCAAGAGATTGTTTGATTCCTTGATTTCTGCCTTGTTCATTTTCATTTTTCGGAATTCTCCTTTCACATACATTTCAGCTTGATCATTGTAATGTGGACTCATCACATTACCGCTATTGCCTGTAGGCAATATAGATGTAGCATTTTCGATATCAGCAAAATCAATAACAATGCGCATGGCCGGGCCATAGTGTGCGGTGTAGGTGCCATTTCCATTGAAGATGAAAGAGGAATTATTTATCGTCTCATTACCGCCAGGAGCAGGAAATGGACCGATATGGAAAAACTGTTTGAGAACAGAAATATCTGAAAACGGATGAGGATGCTCAATGAAGTGGACTCTTTGCCATTTCCAAGTGGTAATATCGCTTCCCAGCTCTTCGTTGATTTCCATCACCGCCTTCTTGAAAGATTTTATGAAAATTATTTCTCTTGTTTCAGTGAGATCAACTGTTTGGAGATCGTCCCACCACGGCGAATCGTCATTTACCATTAGCACCGGATAGCTGCGCTTGAGTAAGTGCGTCTTGAAAAGTTTTTGAAATTTCTCATCACCCATTTCATCTTCCATCGAGTTTTTCAAGATGTAATAAAGGGTCTTGTAGTATATGGTAGGCTCAACGTCTTCCAAATCATGGGAGCCCAACCACACTTCAATTTCCTCGAGCGCCATTTCTTCGAGGTCGGTAAGTACTTCGTTCGATCGACGAATAACTCTGGCTATTTCATGAGCGATATCTGCTTCAGTGGTCGATACGTTGTCGAGAGTCATGTTTTGGATGCTTTCTAAAGTCGCTGTCGTCTGAAGTTTCATTAACTCCTCAATTCGATTGGCTCGCGTGTTTGGCGCGTAATAGCCGGGATATAAAATACCTGACGTTGAATCATGAAATTGATTAGCCGAATGAACAAAACCTGAAAACGGTTCTTCAATTTGTGGATTATCCTTAAAGTCGTAGAAGCCACTGTAGTTGGCATTGGCTGAATAGCCTTCGGCAAAGTGTTTTCCGTCTACCGAATCAGGTCTGATCAAGAGTTTACTTGCTGACCAGTGTGCTATATTTCCTGATGCATCACCATAGGTAATGTTCAAGCCCACCGTTGTGATCATCTCTACTCCTTTCTTGAATTCAGCAACATTGTCCGCTCGATTCAATCTGTAGAAAGCCTCCAATAGTTGATAGTCAAAGTTGGTATAGTTCCAGATGGAGACCGCTCAAATATGTATGCTGATCCACTATCAAATCCTCTGGCGGCATCACCATCCGCACCCACCACTAATGTGTTGCCCGAGATGGACACACTCCATCCAAAATGATCTCCGGGACCACCGTCGGATGCGGTTATCTTGGTTTGCTCAAGCCAGGACGTGCTCCCAGGAGAACGCTCAAAGATGTATGCAGCTCCACTTTCAGAGTCGTTGCCGTCACTGTACGGAACACCCACAACTACTGTGTCGCCCGAAACAGACACACTTCGTCCAAAAGAATCACCCGATGTGCCATCCGATGCCGTAAGTTTGGCTT
>CAZKXG010000043.1:7752-12342 GCA_964556465.1 uncultured Cryomorphaceae bacterium
GTATAAAACCACGTACAAACGAACAAAGACAAATTATTGGACTATGGGAAGAATATCATTTACCAATACACCATGAACCGTTTCGTAGACAGTGAATGACGTGTCAGGTTCTCCTTTGATGGCAAGCGTCTCTTTGTATTTCCTAACGGGCGCATTCAAGCTATCGCGGTAATCCGTATAGCTGCTATCAGGCTCTGAGAAACGCTCAAAGAAGAAATCTGAATCATCGTCTTCAAACATGGTGAGACCCCAGGCATGATTTCGACTATGACCGACTAGTGCAATCGGCACACCTGCGATAAAATTTCCGTAGAAACCAAAACCCGGATACTCGATATGGGCTTCATACCAAACAGCGGGTGCAGAATATTTAATATGTGTGTCATTCGCCAGCATCACCTTTCCCGAAAGGGTGCGCGACGGACCTATTGCCCAACTATTACTCCCCTGCAAAGTCGGGATAGGAAGCATATCGGGTAAATGGGGTCGTGTCATACTCAAACTTGGCCTCGGTGTGATTGAGTCGGTAACTAAGGTATCCGAATGCGTAGTATCCACTGGCAAGAGGTCAGTCGTTACCGCCAAATCCAACGACCTTAAGTAATCGGGGCCCAGACTGGTAGATATTTCTTGTACAAGAGGGTCTGTTCTCAAAGCATACGCAAAGCTATAGGCCATGTAAGCCGAAATGCAATACACATCTTCAACCGTAAAAGTGTCTGGCTCGACGCTAAGCAGCTTATACTCCAGAGGGTGTTTCCCTGTCTTTATGAATGAATTTACCCCTTCGAGGTAAGCAATGGTTATGGATCTCACTTTCTCCGGAAGTTCATCAAATTTAGCTGCATCTTTTACGGCTTGTCTATTGGTACCTAAGGTTCGGAAGAACATATCGGTTTCTTTCATATCAGGACCAATGATTTCTGAGAGTCGCCCCCCTCCCGCTCGTCTCATCAAATCCATTTGAAGAAGCCTGTCTTGGGCATGCACGTAACCAAAAGCGCGGTAAGCATCTTCGGCATTTTCAGCGTAGATATGCGGTATTCCATACTCATCGTAATAAACTTCGACTGGTGAATTTAAGGTGGCAACTTCGAGTTTACCCCTAAGTACAGGTTGGTGGCTTTGAATGAAAACCCAAAAAATTAGTATTGCCGCTAAAGCAGCCAATAAAAAGTACTTTAATAATTTACCCATGCGCTGTTTGAAATAATAATACACAAAGGTATAACTCCCGACCAAGTCAGTGCATTTAAAGTTTTACCTTCGAATGAACTCAATTGAAAAGGCTTTGAAAGCAAAAAAGATAGAATTTAAAAACAAGGTGGGCTTAACCCTCAGTGCCAAACTTGAACTTCCCATCACCAAGCCACCTCAACATTTTGCCATATTTGCTCACTGCTTCACTTGTGGAAAGAATGCCAGAGCGGCCACCTATATTTCTCGTGAGCTCACTCAATACGGTATTGGGGTTCTTCGTTTTGACTTTACCGGTCTGGGAATGAGCGAGGGTGAATTCGGTGAGACGGATTTCACATCAAACATCTCCGATCTTGAATCTGCAGCTGAATTTTTGGCTGAAAACTACAAAGCGCCTAAACTTTTGATTGGCCACTCACTGGGAGGAACGGCAGCACTGCATGCCGCAGTACGAATTGAATCAATCGACGCCGTATGCACAATCGGCGCTCCTTCTGAAGCAGAACATGTGCTGAATCATTTTAAAGAAAGTCGAGAAGAGATTGAACAGAAGAAAATCTCGGAGGTCAATATTGGTGGAAGACCATTTAATATCGGTGTGCAATTCATCCGAGATGTTGAGAGTCAAAAAACGGCCGCCTTACTACCAAAACTCAGAAAGGCCTTGTTGATATTGCATTCACCGCAGGATCAAATTGTAAGTATTGAAAACGCTGCAGAAATCTATATGGCCGCGCGCCACCCAAAGAGCTTTATCACTTTAGATGGTGCGAATCACTTACTCACAGAAAAGAAGGACGCGTCGTACGCAGCAAAAATGATTGGCGCGTGGGTGAGTCGCTATTTGCCGCTTGAGATTGAAAAGAAAGAACCGTCAGAAGATGTGCAGGTTCAACTTGGCTCTGATGGATTTACCACCGAAATATCTGCAGGAGATCACGTATTCTTGGCAGATGAACCCGAGTCTGTGGGCGGGAACAACATGGGACCAACCCCCTATCAATTACTGAATGCATCACTGGGTGCATGTACGGCAATGACGCTTAAAATGTATGCTGAGCGAAAGTCATGGCCTCTGAAAAAGGTGACCGTATCGCTTAGAAACAGCAAGATGCATATAGAGGACAGCGCAAACCCTGAAGGAAAAAAGAGCAAAGTGGAAGTCTTTAAACGACTTCTTTTTCTAGAAGGAGATTTGGATCAGGTTCAAAGAGGGCGACTTTTGGAAATTGCTAATAAATGCCCGGTCCATCGAACGCTTACCGAGAGCGATGTGAAGGTGGAGACGGAACTTACCGAATAATCATTTCTCACTTTTATACTCTGATTTTCCCGATAAATTGAATCAACCAATAGTTGAATTTTGGCTATGACAGCCGAAAGACTATGTGCTATTAGAGACTGACCTCTTATTAAAATCCCTATTTTCGTTGCCTCAAATCACCACCTACATGAGACTCGAAAATTACGTTTTAGGAAAATGGACACCCGGCGACGGGGAAGGCAAAATGCTCTACAACGCCATCAATGGATCAGAGGTAGCAGTTGCCGATAGTTCAGGGTTAGACTTCGGCGATATACTTCAGTACGGCCGCAAGGTTGGAAATCCCGCTTTGCGCAAAATGACTTTTCAGGAGCGCGGGCTTATGCTCAAGGCTTTGGCTTTGCACTTATATTCGATGAAGGACAAGTTTTACGAACTCTCCTACCTCACAGGGGCAACGAAGATGGACAGCTGGATTGATATAGAAGGAGGAATTGGAAATCTTTTTGCCTACGCTAGCCTCAGACGTCAATTTCCAAATGAGCCCTTTTATGTAGACGGCGAAGCTGCTCCTCTTTCCAAAGGTGGTACTTTCATTGGGCATCACATTATGGTACCCAAGGAAGGTGTGGCCGTTCATATCAATGCCTTTAACTTTCCGGTTTGGGGAATGCTTGAGAAAGTAGCGGTTAACTTTCTCGCAGGAGTTCCTGCAGTAGTAAAACCTGCTACAGTAACGTCTTACTTAACCGAATTGGTCGTTCGGGAAATTATCGCCTCGAAAATATTGCCCGAAGGCGCACTTCAACTCATCTGTGGGTCGGCCAGAGGAATCATAGATCACGTAGAATCTCAAGATGTGGTCACTTTTACAGGATCTGCGGTAACAGGAAAAATGCTCAAGTCAAACAAGCGAATTATTGAGGAAGCAGTCCCTTTCAATATGGAAGCCGACTCCTTGAACTCGAGTGTTCTGGGACTTGATGTAGTGCCGGGAAGCTCCGAATTTGATCTCTTCATTAAGGAGGTTCAGCGCGAAATGACAGTGAAGTGCGGACAGAAATGTACCGCGATTCGAAGAGTCATCGTGCCCGAAGATCGAATTGAAGATGTGCAGATTGCCTTGGCCAATCGATTGGCAAAAACGACAATTGGTGATCCTCAGATAGAAGGAGTACGCATGGGAGCTCTTGCGGGACAAGAGCAAGTGAGTGAAGTGCGCGACCAAATAGAAAAACTACTCAAGAGTTCTGAGCTGGTATACGGAAATATGGACAAGGTGGAGGCTCAAGGCGATGGAACTGACAATGGTGCTTTCATTTCTCCAATCGTTCTCTTGAACAATGATCCTTTCAATAATCACGCTACTCACGAAGTGGAAGCCTTCGGTCCGGTGAGTACGCTACTCCCTTACAAAACACTCGACGAGGCGATCGAAATCACAAAGATGGGTAAGGGCTCTCTGGTTTGCTCTTTAGCTACTTACGATGACGACATTGCAAAGGATTTTGTCTTGGGAGCAGCCAGTCATCACGGAAGAATACTCGTTTTGAATCGAGATTGTGCCAAGGAAAGTACAGGGCATGGCTCACCTATGCCTCTGCTCACTCATGGCGGCCCTGGCCGAGCAGGTGGTGGTGAAGAAATGGGTGGAAAACGCGGAGTGTTTCATTATATGCAGAGAACATCTATTCAAGGATCTCCTACCACTCTTACCAAAGTGACCAACCAATACCAGGTAGGTGGAAAACAAAATGAAACGGAAATTCATGTATTCAGAAAGCACTTTGAAGACCTGGTAGTAGGAGATACTGTGATTACTGCAAAACACACCGTTACTGAGGCTGACATCACGAATTTTGCCAACGTTAGTGGAGATAATTTTTACGCTCATGTAGATGCCACTTCACTGGAAGGGACCATATTCGAGCAACGAGTGGCTCATGGTTATTTCGTCTTGAGTAAAGCTGCCGGATTGTTCGTAGAAGCCAAAAAAGGTCCGGTATTATTGAACTATGGAATAGAAGAGTGTCGATTTACAAAACCCGTTTATCCTGGAATGACTATTGGCGTAAAGCTTACAGTAAAGGAAAAAATAGAACAGGAAAAGAAAAGCGAAGAGGATA
>CAZKXG010000043.1:12361-15016 GCA_964556465.1 uncultured Cryomorphaceae bacterium
TGGAATTGTAAAATGGTATGTAGAAGTTTTTGATGCAGAGCCAGTAGATTATGAGAATGGTAAGACCGACGAAGAAGCGACTGCACTGGTTGCCGTTGCGACTATTCTTACCATGGTGAAAAAGAAAAACCAGGAATAATTCACTGATTCGACGTCGACTTTCAACTTATCTCAAATCATTACAAGGAAAAAATACTCCAAATGAATCCATCTGAATTCCCAAACGGAAATGTCATACTCACAAAAGAAAATGGAATAGGCACAATCGAATTCTTTCATCCTGCCAGCAATTCACTACCGGGAGCCATTCTCAAACTACTCGCTCATACTATTACCGAAGCAGGGAATGACGATGAAATTCGTGTCATTGTTTTAAAATCTAGCGGCGATCGTGTTTTCTGCGCAGGTGCTAGTTTTGACGAGTTGATGTCCATAAGCAATGAAGAAGTTGGACAGGAGTTTTTCATGGGTTTTGCCAGAGTGATCAATGCGATGCGTAAAGCTCCCAAATTCGTTTTAGGACGTGTGCAAGGAAAAACCGTAGGCGGAGGCGTAGGCTTGGCCTCATCCGTAGATTATTGTTTTGCAACCAAATTCGCTTCTATCAAGCTCAGTGAATTGGCTATTGGAATCGGACCCTTTGTAGTAGGTCCCGCCGTAGAGCGCAAACTTGGTGTTTCAGGAATGTCTCAATTGGCAATTGATGCCTCAGGCTGGAGGTCTGCAGACTGGGCTGAAAGCCATGGGTTGTTTGCACAAGTCTTTGAGTCTACCAATGAAATGGATAGCCATGTCGAGGTGCTCGCTCAAAAACTAGCCAAGAGTAATCCCGAAGCAATGGGCGCTTTAAAGCAGAATTTCTGGTCAGGAACAGAGCACTGGGATCAACTTCTGGAAGAACGTGCTGCTATGAGCGGTAAGCTGGTATTGAGCGAGTTTACTCGAAATGCCATTTCTGCATTCAAAGCAGGACAAAGGTAAGAGTTCAACACTCAGCAAATTTTAGTCCTACCCGTAGAGCAAACCTTTTATGTTGCCTTACGTATTAAGGGTCCGACAGGTCCCTTTATGTCTCACTTAATCTCAAAAGTTACGTTCAAAATTTTTATGCTCATTCTGGGTGTAATGATCGTAATCACCGGTTTTTTTGCTACGGTTTCATACTTTGATGCCATCAATGGATTTGAGAAATCGGAGATGAAGCGTCTGAAGACAATCGTCAAAACTCAGGCCCATTTTATTGAGGCTTTGGAAGTAGAGCCCATTGCTATTGTAACGGAAGAAGATCACGAACAAATACGTTCAAAGCTTCAAAACTTATTGGCCAATACGAATAGACTGAACGATCTGGAGCAAGGAGTTTCTCTATTATTAATTCGAACTCAGGATGGTCAAAAGGAGATGATCTCCTCAGGACAAGTTCTCTCAATAGAAAAGGCTGAAAAGAAAATCCAGTCGATTTTTGAAAATACTTCGCAAGAGTACATTGAACAAAATTTTAACGTAGCGAGTGCTGGGGAAACTCTTTTCTTCGCTTACCCGATCATTTTTCAGCAATTGAAAGATTATCGCGGATACCTCTTTGTTGAAGAAAGTATTGGCGCAAAGCTTTCAATGGCTAAGGAAATTCTGATAAAGAGATTAGGTATGGCTTTGGCAATGATCGTCATCTTAGGCTTTGTCGGAAGCAAGTATCTCAATAGAATTTTACGCCATGAAGTTAACGCGAAGAAAAAACTCAAGAGCTTCGCTGCTTTGGCTGAAGAGAGAAACATTGAGCTCGAACGACTTTCATTCGTATTAGGAAAAAGTGAAAACTTAATACTTCTAACCGATCAAGAGGGGAAGATTGAATGGCTCAATCAAAAAGCGAAGAGGACAAACAATTATAGTGTTGAAGAATTAAAAGGATTCATTGGTCGTGAATTGGCGGAGGTGAGTCACTATCCCCAAATCAAAGAAGCAATCGAAAAAGTCATACGGACAAAAAAGAAACACATTTACGAAACGAAATCTTATGACGATCAAAAGCGGGCCTTTTGGGCAAGCACGACCATAACCCCAATCCTTAATGAGCATGGTGAAGTTGACAATCTCCTATTTGTAGACGCTGACATCACGAAACTGAAAAGAGCTGAAAAGGAAATCTCAAAACTAGCTAACTTTACCAGGGAAAATACCAATGCATTGATGCGCTTTTCTTTAAAAGGTGAAGTTTTATTTGCCAATGAACCCGGAAAAGTACTACTCAGTCAATGGGGTACAAGAGTGAACGGCACGCTTCAAAAGCCTTCGATTCTCAATACAATCAAACTCGCATCAGATCTTGAGCAAGAGCAAAAACTCAATCTCGAATCAAATCATAGAATTTATAGCCTTCGTTTCCACCCTGTTTGTGAAAAAGACTATGTAAATGTTTATGCCGAGGATATCACGGAAGTAAAACTTGCCGAAAAGGCCTATCGCGATCGCGCTTCTATGATTGAAAAACACAACCTGAACATCACAGATAGTATCAATTATGCAAAGCGTATTCAAGATGCCATAATCCCGGGAGAAGATCACATCAGAAAGTATTTCACAGACTCTTTTCTCATTTATCGCCCCAAGGATATTGTAAGCGACGTGAACCAGGGCGGCGCGCGTGGCGTCGCG
>CAZKXG010000043.1:15026-17000 GCA_964556465.1 uncultured Cryomorphaceae bacterium
ATGGATATTGTAAGCGGAGATTTTGTTTGGCTGCATGAAATCAAGCCACAGGAAGAATACTTACTCGCACTGGCCGACTGCACGGGTCATGGCGTTCCCGGCGCAATGATGTCGATAATCGGACATAGTCTGCTCAATGAAATCGTGGAAGGCGAAGAGATTACCGATCCTGCCCTCATTCTGGAAGAATTAAACAAGGAGGTAATCAAAACACTTCGGCAAAAAACGGATGGAGAATCAAGTGATGGGATGGATGTGAGTATCATTAAGATTAATATCCCAAATTTGACCATTACCTTTGCGGGCGCATACCAAGACATCTACTGGATGAATGGTAAACTCAACACCGTAAAAGGTGACCGACAACCCATTGGGGGAAAGCACCATGTTATCGACAGAAAATTCCAAAATCAGCTTTTCAAAATCACCAAAGGAGATTCAATTTTCTTAGCAAGCGATGGATTTGCTGATCAATTTGGTGGACCTGAGGATAAAAAGTTTCTGAAAAAGCGCTTATCAGATCTTATCCAATCCAACTACAAGTACAGTATGCAAGCACAATCTTTTATTTATGAAAAGGCTTTTGAAAACTGGAAAGGTGCTTCCGAGCAAATTGACGATGTTTCGGTTATTGGAATTAAGTTTTAGCGGTCTCTGCTACTAACACCTACCCCTGCCTTTTGAAATTTCATGCAAGGTTTGGATTGAAAACTTCCCAATCTGTTGGTTATTCCCTAAATTGGTAATCGAGAAAAGATCAACTGATATGAAATCCGAAATCCTTACCCGTCTGAAGGAATTAACCGATTCTGATGATGTGCTAGTCAACAAAAAAGAGTTTAACGAGCTAAAATCTCAACTTCAAAACCTCCTTGATCACGGAATAGCATCGGTGCATGAAGAGGTTTCTGATGGAGAACCAGATAGTGCGAAACCCCTTGCGGAAACCACAACTGAAGCAGCGGTAGACGATACGGATGCATCAGCCCA
The DNA here is from genome assembly GCA_964556465.1 of uncultured Cryomorphaceae bacterium. Classification (GTDB taxonomy): domain Bacteria; phylum Bacteroidota; class Bacteroidia; order Flavobacteriales_D; family Cryomorphaceae; genus JAKVAV01. The sequence goes on from CAZKXG010000043.1 coordinate 16,017, forward strand.
AACAACCGAAGTTGCCAAGGAGGAAGGAACTGAAGATTCTGATAAAGAAAAAACCGAAACCCCTTCTGAGATCGATTCTGAAGGTCTCTCGGAAATAAGAAAAGAGCTGCAAGAACTATCAGATAAATTCAGAGAAAAGCTGAATCAGTTTAAAGAATCGAAAGCCAAACTTGAAAAAGAGACTGTAGAAGAAGCTAGAAAGATTCTCGCAGAGATGAAAGAACTGGTAGCAGAAGAAGAAAATATTGGGAAGGCTTTTGCGCGCTTCAATGAAATCATGGAGCACTGGAAGTCTCTTCCAAAAGTCAGTAATGATGATTATCGGGATCTCAATACAGAATACAATAAATATGTAGAGCAATTTTTCTACAACATCAACATCTATAAGGAACTTAAGGAGCTTGATTTAAAGCACAATCTAGATGAAAAGAATGCAGTATTAGCTGATCAGAAGAAGCTTCTGGAAGAGAATGACATTCGCCTATTGGAAGTAGAGGTCAGACTGAATCAAGACCGTTGGAATGAGATCGGCCCGACATTCAAAGAGGAATGGAATAAGATCAAGGGTGAGTTTTGGGAAACGACGAGAGCAATCTATAGCAAGATCCAAGAATTCTATGACAGCAGAAGAGAAGAACAAGAGAAAAATTTAGAAGCTAAAAAGCAGTTGCTTGAAAAAGTGAGACATCTTGAGTCTCTGGAGCTTAAATCCACCAAAAAATGGCAAGATAAATCCAATGAATTAATTCAAATTCAAAAGGATTGGAAAATGATAGGGTTTGTTCCAAAAGCGCAGTCAAGTGCTTTGTGGAAGGAATTCAAGAATCTCTGTGACTCCTTTTTTACGAACAAGAGAAAGCACTTTGAGGAGTTAAGAGCTGTCCAGAATGAAAACAAAGAGAAGAAGCTAGCATTGCTGAAGGAAGCAAGTGAGTTAAAAGACAGCGAAGATTGGAGGCAAACAGACGATCCGCGGCGTTGAGC
>CAZKXG010000043.1:17010-20624 GCA_964556465.1 uncultured Cryomorphaceae bacterium
GACAGCGAAGATTGGAAAGATGCTTCACACGCATTGATTCAACTTCAAAAAAAATGGAAGGAAATTGGTCCTGCGCATCAAAGAGATGAAAACAGACTATGGCGTCAATTCAGAGAGTCGTGTGATGAATTCTTCAAGAGGAGAAATGAAAACAGAGCAGGGAGAGGTGATAGAGAAAAGGAAAACCTTCAGGCGAAAGAGAATCTATTAGCCGAAATAACTGCTTGGACCCCTCAAAAAGGGAAGAGGAACGAGAATATAGCTGAGCTAAAAGATTTTGGTGAAAAATGGCGACAAATTGGTTTTGTGCCGTTTGACAAAAAAGATGATGTTGGGTCTAAATACAGAGAGCTTATGGATGAAAAATACGGAGCTCTGGACATCGACAACAACGAGCGAAAAAAAATTAGGCTTGAAGAAAAAATAGAGACTCTGAAGGAGTCTGACAAGAGCGACGTATTGCTTAGACGCGAAACGGACCATGTGCGCAATAAGATTTCAAAACTCAATAGCGATATTATTCAGTTTGAGAACAACATGGGATTTTTTGCCAAATCGAAAGGAGCCGATAAACTGAAAGAGGAGGTAGAAAAGAAAATTGAAAGAGCTAGAAGAGAAATCGATGCGCTTAAAGAACAGCTCAGTATTCTTAGGGATGCTTAAATACGCCATTAGGGTATCGCTAGTACTCATCTTACTCACTTCATGCGGTGTGTCGAGCACAAAAAATGAAGAATCCAGACCACTCGTTTATGAAGGCATGTCGGCTGATGAACTCCGCGGAGTTTTAGGAGAGCCCAAAGAGATAGATGATAAAGGTGAGATTTTCGATGCTAAATCGATGACTAAAATGTCACTGCAACACTGGATATACGATAAAAGGGTGGTTATTTTGATTAACGACACTGTGAAGGATCCAAACCTTAATTGAGGTGAAGTAGGTTGATGCTCTCCAAATAAGTTTCCGATTCAAAAATATTATTAACGGCTCTTATATACTGCACTTTACGGTCAAATCGGTAACTCACTTCTACGTAAAAACCGAATAAATCATGAATTAAAATTTTTGCTCCTTCCGGGGTACTTCTTTCATCGAGATATCTTCCATACTTGGTCAGCAAAGAGGCCTTGCCGTCAAAAGTAAGAGAGTTAAATTCAGTTATGGTCATAGCATCATACTTTATATCCAAAGGTAGAGCAGGTTCTAACCAAAGTCAATACCGCTCTCTGCTATTAACATTTTCAGAGACTAAAGTCGCTGAGGTAGAGTGTGAAAAAAATCACCTTATGAATAATTAGCTTTGAGTTAATAATTACTTAACCTTGCGCCACTGCGGTAGCGCTGTGATTTTCCTTAGAATTGTATCCGCTATGTAGTGAAGCATAGAAATAGGCAAGTTTTTGGCTATAAAGAGCTTACGCATATGTCTTTGCATTAGAATAGATTCTGCTAATGGATTATTACCTGATTCTGGTAATTGCATTGTTAATTTTGGCTGTAGCTGACCTAATGGTAGGCGTAAGTAACGATGCCGTAAATTTTTTAAATTCTGCTATTGGCTCTAAAGTGGCCTCGAAGCAAGTAATTTTAGGCATTGCTGCTGCAGGCGTTTTCGTCGGGGCTTCATTTAGCAGCGGTATGATGGAGGTGGCCAGAAAAGGAATCTTCAATCCCGAATACTTCTCCTACGCCGATGTTATGGTCATTTTCATGGCTGTAATGATCACGGACATCTTACTTCTTGATCTATTCAATACACTCGGAATGCCCACAAGCACGACGGTTTCCATCGTATTTGAACTACTCGGCGCTTCTGTTGTCACAGGGTTATTGGCACTATCTGCTAATCCAGAAGTGGCATCTTCTATTTGGGAACTTATCAATTATGAAAAGGCCTCACAAATAATAGCGGGAATCTTCCTCAGTATAGGCGTAGCCTTCACTATCGGTGCTATTGTTCAATTTTTTACTCGCCTACTTTTTACGTTTAGGTTTGAAAAAAGATTAAAGAAATACGGAGCCCTTTTTGCCGGTTTCGCTATTTCAATTATTGTCTATTTCATGTTAGTCAAAGGGATAAAAGGTGCAGTATTCGTCACCCCTGAACTTGCTGAGACCATAAGCGGTAGCGGTTTCACCATTGTTCTATCCACTTTCCTCTTTTCAACAGCTTTGGTATTCATCTTGCAACGGATCTTTAGAATAAACCCATTAAAGTTGGTTGTTCTTCTGGGCACCTTTTCCCTTGCAATGGCCTTTGCCGGAAATGATTTGGTCAATTTTATCGGTGTACCAATCACCGGATACCAATCCTATTTTATGTGGATTGATTCAGGAATGGCCGCTGAAAATTTCATGATGTCAACTCTTTCAAAGGCAGTCTCCGCTCCTCCTCTGATGCTTTATGGAGCAGGGGTCATCATGGTTCTTACCTTGTGGTTTTCGGCTAAGGCCAAAAAAGTAACCGAGACTTCGGTTAACTTAGGAGCTCAAGGAGCAGTTGACGAACGGTTTCGGCCTAATATTCTCTCCAAAGGGATAGTCAATTCAGCTAATTCCTTCGCTGCCTTTTTTAATGGTGTCGTACCAAGAAAAACTGCGACTATCGTAAATTGGAGATTTCGTTCGCTCCGTCAGCGTGCCAATGAACAGCCGGCGTTTGATCTGGTAAGGGCCAGTGTGAACCTAATGATTGCAAGTATTCTCATCGCTTTTGCTTCCTCATTGAAGCTTCCCCTGTCAACCACTTATGTTTCTTTCATGGTGGCTATGGGGGCATCTCTTGCAGATCGAGCTTGGGGAGAAGGAAGCGCTCCTTATCGAGTGGCCGGAGTGGTCAATGTAATTGGTGGATGGTTTTTAACGGCATTCGGGGCATTCACAGCAGCGGGAGTTGTTGCTTTATGTATTTACTTCGGTGGATTTTGGGTAACCATTATCCTATTTGCGGTAGCTTTCTTCATCCTGCTAAAATCAAACCTACCGAAGGCAATAAAAAAAGCAGTAAAAAATTAAGATTCCTTGATTAGATCAGAGGCTAGAAACCCTGCTCCATATACTCGTTGTACTTATCTTGATTGAACTTAAATAACCTCGGCTTTCGTCCCGGATTAGATGTATCTTCGTGACCTTCGGCCGTCAGAATGTCGAGTTTCGTTAATTTTTTTCTGAAGTTTCGTTTATCAAGTGGACGATCTAAAATTTCTTCGTAAAGCTGCTGCAATTCCGTTAATGTGAATTCCTGCGGAAGCAGTTTGAAACCTATCGGCCTGTTAATGAGTCGGCGTTTCAATCTTTGAGAGGCAAGTTGAAGAACATCGTTATGATCGTAAGCCAATTGAGGGACTTCCTTAATAGGAACCCACATATTCTCCTTATCAGTTCTCTGAACCTTAATATCCTCGGGCATATTAATCAATCCATAGAAGGCTACGTCAATTACCCTTCCCAGTGGATGTCGATAGATCTTTCCGAAAGCATTCAACTGTTCCAAGTATATATCCTTGTTTCCAATCACTTCCATTACAATACCCTCCGAAGCCTCGACGAGGCTTTCCTCGGGTAAAATCAATTTTCCGGGCAAGGACCACGCATTCGCATATGGATTGGTACG
>CAZKXG010000044.1:0-15796 GCA_964556465.1 uncultured Cryomorphaceae bacterium
CCGGGAGATTTTGTAACGCACATCGATCATGGCGTTGGAAAATTTTCCGGACTCGAAAAAATCGATGTAAACGGAAAAGAGCAAGAGGCCATCAGACTCGTTTACCGAGACAATGACATTCTTTACGTAAGCATACACTCCCTGCACCGAATCAGTAAATATTCGGGAAAGGACGGAAACCAACCTTCGATCAACAAACTGGGTAGTGCCGCTTGGCAAAAAACGAAAGCCAAGACCAAAAAGCGGGTTAAAGAGATTGCCTACGATTTGATTAAGCTTTACGCTAAGCGAAAAGCCAAAAAAGGTTTTGCTTTTTCACCTGATAATTACCTCCAAACTGAGCTGGAAGCCTCATTCATTTACGAGGATACGCCCGATCAGATGAAAGCTACCCAAGCGGTGAAAGAAGATATGGAATCCGCTTCACCGATGGATCGATTGGTATGTGGCGACGTGGGATTCGGCAAGACCGAAATCGCTATTCGAGCTGCATTTAAAGCCGTTTGCGACAGCAAGCAGGTAGCCATATTGGTACCAACAACGGTTCTTTCACTGCAGCATTACAAAAATATCAAAAAGAGATTGGAAGATTTTCCTGCTCGTGTCGGGTTATTGAATCGTTTTGTGAGTGGAAAAAAACAAACCGAAACACTGAAAGCGCTTGCTGCGGGCGAGATTGATATTATGATCGGCACCCACAAGCTTGTTGGTCAAAAGGTGAAGTTCAAAGACCTCGGTTTATTGATCGTAGATGAAGAGCAGAAATTTGGTGTAGGTGTAAAGGACAAGCTGAAAAATATGAAGGCCAACGTCGACACATTGACGATGACAGCCACTCCGATTCCACGAACCCTTCAATTCTCAATGATGGGTGCTCGCGACTTGAGCATCATTAATACACCTCCACCAAACCGTTATCCCGTTCAAACAGAACTCTTCACGCTTAACGAAGAGGTCATTCGCGATGCCGTGAGCTACGAGATCAGTCGTGGCGGACAGGTATTCTTTGTTCACAATAAGATTCAGAACATTCAAGAAGTTGCGGGGATGATCCAACGCTTGGTTCCAGGTGCTCGTATCGTGATTGGTCACGGTCAAATGGATGGGCCAAAGCTCGAGAAGGTCATGACTGATTTCATCGAAGGAGTCTTTGACGTACTCATCGCTACCACTATTATCGAATCAGGCATTGATATTGCTAATGCCAATACGATGATCATCAACAATGCCCATGAGTTTGGGCTGAGCGATCTGCACCAGCTGCGTGGACGTGTCGGGCGAAGCAACAAAAAGGCTTTCTGCTACCTGATTTCTCCACCTCAATCAATGCTTTCATCTGAAGCTCGAAAGCGACTTCAAGCAGTCACGCAATTCAGTGACCTAGGCAGCGGGATGAACATTGCCATGCGCGATCTCGACATTCGCGGCGCGGGAAATCTATTGGGAGGTGAGCAAAGTGGGTTTATCAATGACCTTGGATTCGAAACGTATCAAAAGATATTGGACGAAACGGTAAGGGAACTCAAGGAAAACGAGTTCAAAGAGTTATACCATAAGGAAAATGCTCGCATAACAGATTTCGTTCCTGACTGCGTTCTTGAGACTGATTTAGAGATTTTGATTCCCGATGATTACGTCATTGATATTGCCGAAAGGCTGAGTATCTATCGTGACTTGGATAATCTCTCTACTGAAATAGAACTTGAAGATTATAAAACGAAGTTAGAAGATCGTTTTGGAGAGCTACCACACCAAACACAAGATCTATTAAATGCGATTCGACTGAGACGAATGGCGAAAGAAATCGGTTTTGAAAAACTAAATCTAAAGGGTGAAAAGCTGATCGGTACCTTCGTATCGAATGCGGAATCGGCCTATTTCCAAAGTATGGCTTTTACGAAAGTTCTCGATTTCATTAAGAATAATCCTCCTGGGTACAAGATGTACGAGAAAGGAAACGGTTTGAGGCTATCGAAATTTGGCGTGAGGACTATTGACGAAGCGATTCTTGCTTTATCTCCTCTACACCTCGAGGTAGAATCAGTTACCTCACTCTAAAACCTATGGCATAGGGTTTGTCGTATAGAAACAAAACCAGGTATATGAGAAGGTTACTCGTTTTGTTTTTAATGGTTATGCCGTGGAGTCTCTTGGCTCAGCAGGGCAATCAAGTGGTACTTGAACCGGTTAACCGGCGCTCCTTCACGCTATCAGGAGGATTTCAAGTGGTCAGTCCGCAAGGTGAATTCTCCGAAAACTACGAAGGAAATCCATTCGGAATCTTCGCAGCCCTATCAATACCCATACTCGATTTGCCCATCGAAGTAGGTGGCGGATTCATTTGGAATTCTCTTTCCAGCCAAAGTCAATCTGTTAGTATTGAAAATAATCTGGTGCCGGAACGAGACAGAGGAGATTTATTCGTGAGAGGAAACGCTTACACCTACCAACTCCATGGAAGGCTGAGACCATTGGATGGAAGATTCAGGCCTTACGGCGAACTCTTTGCAGGGGTTAGAAACTTCAGTGTGACTTCAGAATTGCAGCTCGATAATGTAAATCAAGCCTCAGGAGACTTAGCCGAAAGAGACTTCACATTTATTGCCGGATGGGCTGTGGGTTTAAAATACAGGCTTATTCCGGGAATTTTCCTAGAGGCCAGGTATGATAATCAAGCGGGCGGAGAAGTGACTTATATCGATCCTGCCTCTGTTGTCATTGAGAATGATGGAAGCTTTTCCTATGACACAAAAAGCTCTAAAACAAAACAGTGGGCAATATCCCTTGGGGTGGCTTTTAGTTTTTAGTGTTTGGCCAATTAGCATCTAGCTACATCAAAGCACCACCTTTTGGCTTTAATTTTTCGGGAATATCAGAATCGCCGATTACTTCTTTCAAATCAATTTCGATGGTAGTGCAGATATCAGTCATTGCCACATCAGTTTTCCATCCGGCAAAAGGCTTGGACATAACGCTACCGATCACATAAATCTGATAAAAAATCCAACTAATTATGACCGTTATAGGAATAATTAACCAAGACGCTGAAAACTCTACAAACCTCTCTATAAAGGCAAAAGGAAAAAAGAAAACAAAAACCACCAAAAAGCTCATGGTGTAATAGTCATATGGCATGGGCAGAGGTGTGTTTTTGATGCGTTCTGCTCGCCCTTGCAAATCAGTAATTCGCGTAAGGGTATCATCCATTTGGATATAGCTGAACGTATCCATAGTCTCATGGGCATTCAATTCCTTAATCGCATACCCCATTAGCATCCCTAAGTGCGTTGCCTTGTTTGTTTTGGACATTAAATGTGAGTAATCATCTTCTCTCAAGTGTTTACCTACGTTTGCCTCCCATTCTTCAGGATCATCCTGGCCACGTAACTGAAGTCTCAAAGCATTGATAAAAGCGAGTTGTGTCCGTACAATTCTTGAACAGTTCTCCCAGAGTTCGGGAGTTACTTCCGTGCGATCCACAATGGTCAATGCCTGGCGCGTAAAGGTTCGACTCTCATTGACTATTCCACCCCAAATCTTTCGCGCCTCCCACCAGCGTTCGTAGGCTGAGGTATTTCTAAAACCCAATATAATGGCTAAAGCAGTACCCAAAATACCCACAACGCCTGTTGGTATAGCTAATTGATGCTGCTTAAAAACTACATGAACAACCCAAACCAAACTACTACATATCAGGCTGTACAAGATATTTTTCCAAGAATAGCGAATAGCGGTATCTAACCTGAAATGTTTTCGGACAATCATAGACTTTACCTGAGGATTAAAGGGAAATATACCTTTAAAACAGCCGAAATATAGGGAATTACGTATTTAACTCTCTATCAAAGAATTTCCGCAAGGCACCTCAGTGCTCATGAATTTGCAATAAGTCGCTGCTAGTTACTGCGTATCGCATCGACAGGCACCATTCTTGCCGCCATAGAAGAGGGAACCAAGCCTGAAACCAAACCTATCCCGACGGAGAAGCCCAAGCCGATCAAAACATTCTTAAGGGTAAGAGCGAGGTCGAAACCCGTTGCAGAAGATGCAATCATGCTGCCCAAGAAAATTACCAGCAGGCCTATTCCTCCACCGATAAGACAGAGTAAGACCGATTCGAATAAAAATTGAAAAAGAATAAAGCTCCTCTTTGCTCCGAGAGCCATTTGTATACCTATGATACTGGTTCTTTCCTTTACAGAAACGAACATGATATTTGCAATACTAAAGCCACCGACAAGAATGGAGAATCCACCAATGATCAATCCGACAAGAGTAAGAATACCAAAAACCTGATCGAGTCCATTGTTCAACATACTCGACTTGTTCATCGCAAAGTTCTTATCCTCAGAAGGACGAAGTTTTCGAATGGCCCGCATGTTCATCAAGGCTTCGTCCTCCATTGCTTTGAGGCTCACATATTCTTTTGGCCTTAAGGTAATTTGAGTATTGGACTCATTGAGATTCATAATGATCTGCCCAAAAAGCACGGGTACGATTACCCATTCATCGGCACCACCGCCAAAGAGACTTTGACCTTCTTTTTCCAAGACGCCGATCACGGTAGTTCTAAAACCACCGACCTTTATATCTTTCCCTACGGGATCCTCCAGTCCAAACAATGTTTGTGCAACATCGTATCCCAGCAGGCAAAGGCGCCTTCCATTGTTCAATTCAGATGAAGAAAAATTTCTTCCTCTACCGATATCGACGGTAACAAAATTTTCAAACCCCTCAGCAGCAGCGATTACATTGATATTCTCGGCAGTACTATTCCCATTCTCTACGGTTCTAGATGCTCCCGCAAAGAAACTGACCACTCCTGCAGTACTCATCCTTTGTTTTAGCAACTTGGCCTCTTCATACGTCACTCCGGGCCGTTTCATGTATTTCCACCAAGCATATTCGCCATCTCCATCTTCAGGTCCCCAAGGCATTCTTTCAATGAAAATGGAATCATCACCCAAGGTTTCGAACGAGCTTCTCACACTGCGCTCCATACTGTCTACTAGTGTAAACACAGAAATAATGGCAAAAATACCGATGGTTATCCCCAGCAGCGAGAGCGTAGTTCTTAGACGATTGACTACCAATGAAGAAACTGCAAAGGCTCCCCCCTCCTTTACCAGTCTTAAATAGACTTTAAACTTTGTCATCAATTTCAGGATTTACTCCATCCGAATCAAAATTAAGCCGATCAATCGGATAGTTTCGAACCGCTCATGTAAAAAAAAGAAAAATCAGGTTATCAACAGGGTTCTCATTTTATCAACACACCCTACAAAAGCCCCGTCAGCAGTGACTTCGGTAACACATTTCTTGTTAACATTGCATATCGTACTAAGTTCAAAAGAAATCCCGTCTTGAAGCCGATTAAATCTGCCCTTATTTCCGTATTCCATAAAGATCGGTTGGAACCCGTCATAGCCAAGCTTAAAGAACTGAATGTCACCATATACTCTACAGGAGGAACGGAGAAGTTTATTCGAGAGCAAGGCTCAGAAGTTGAAGCTGTAGAAGATTTAACAGCTTATCCGAGCATTTTGGGTGGCAGAGTTAAAACGCTTCACCCGAAAGTTTTTGGGGGAATTTTGGGCAGAAGAGAAGAAGCGAGCGACATTGCCCAACTAGAAGAATACGCCATTCCGGAAATAGATTTGGTCATTGTGGACCTATATCCATTCGAAGATACGGTAGCTTCCGGGGCTGCAGAGCAAGATATAATTGAGAAAATCGACATTGGAGGGATTTCCTTAATTCGAGCTGCCGCTAAAAATTTCAAAGATGTCTTGATCGTTCCAAGTCGAGATTCTTACAGCGATCTTCTGGAAATTTTAGAAAGAAATAACGGGGCATCAGAAATGGCCGATCGGAAGAAGATGGCCGCTCGAGCTTTTGAAATTTCTTCTCATTACGACTCAGCCATATACAATTACTTCAGTCAAGAAGATGAACTACCAGCGCTTAAAGTCAGCCAAGGAAAAGGCAAATCATTGCGATATGGAGAAAACCCACATCAAAGAGGACGTTTTTACGGGGACTTGGACGAAGTCTTCGATCAGCTCCATGGCAAAGAGCTATCGTACAACAATCTGCTGGATGTAGATGCGGCGGTAATGCTCATGAATGAATTTCAAGAAGGCGATCCTGCTTTTGCAATACTCAAGCACAACAACGCTTGTGGAATGGCAGTGCGATCAGACTTGAAAACGGCATTTGAAGATGCACTGGCCGGCGATCCTGTTTCTGCTTTTGGTGGAGTACTCATTGCCAATAAAAGCATCGATGCTGATACAGCGGAAGAGGTTAACAAAATATTTTGCGAAGTAGTCATCGCTCCTGACTATACTGAGTCAGCGCTTGAGATTTTAAAATCGAAGAAGAACCGAATTTTGCTGAAGCAAAAGTCGGTAGAATGGCCTAAAACTATTTTGAGAACAATCTTGAACGGTTACTTATGGCAGGACAAAGATGCCATCACCGACAGCAAAGATGATTTTGAATTTGTCACCCATACGCGTCCGTCTGAGGAAGACTTGAACGACTTGGTGTTTGCTTCCAAACTTTGTAAGCATACAAAATCGAACACCATTGTTCTCGCAAAGAACCGTCAGCTATTGGCAAGCGGAACCGGTCAAACATCGCGAATCGACGCGTTGAGACAAGCCATTGAAAAAGCAGGAAATTTTGAGCTAAGTTTGGATGGAGCTGTAATGGCATCAGATGCTTTTTTCCCATTTCCCGATAGCGTGGAAATAGCTCACAAGGCAGGAATCAGGTCGGTTGTACAACCTGGAGGTTCGATAAAAGATCAACTTTCTGTGGATTACTGTAACGAAAACAAGATTTCGATGGTATTTACAGGTAAAAGACACTTTAAGCATTAACTTTGAAAGAAACCTACTATGGGTCTGTTTAGCTTTTTTACGCAAGAGATAGCCATTGACTTGGGTACCGCAAACACTTTGATCATTTACAATGACAAGGTAGTTGTGGACGAACCCTCTATCGTTGCCAAAGACCGCACCTCGGGTAAAGTCATTGCCATTGGACGGCAAGCCCAACAAATGCACGGAAAGACCCACGAAAATATAAAAACAGTAAGACCGCTTAAGGATGGTGTAATCGCTGACTTCCAAGCAGCAGAAGCGATGATACGCGGAATGATCAAAATGATCAAACCCGGAAAATCATGGTTCACACCTTCCTTGCGAATGGTGATTTGTATTCCATCGGGAATTACTGAAGTAGAGAAACGCGCCGTACGCGACTCTGCCGAGCACGCCGGAGCAAAAGAAGTCTACCTCATCCATGAGCCTATGGCCGCTGCCATCGGTATCGGCATCGATGTGGAAGAACCGATGGGAAACATGATCATTGACATCGGGGGTGGTACGAGTGAAATCGCTGTAATCGCGCTGGGTGGAATTGTTTGTGATAAGAACATTCGCATAGCGGGTGATGAGTTCACCAAAGACATTGAAGAATACATGCGCCGCCAACACAACATTTTGGTTGGAGAGCGCACTGCCGAGCAAATTAAAATTGAAGTCGGTTCTTCTCTTCCCGAGTTAGATGATCCACCGGAAGACTTTGCGGTTCGAGGCCGGGACTTAATGACAGGGATTCCGAAAGAAATTCAAGTAAGCTATTCAGAAATTGCTCACGCTCTGGACAAGTCCATTTCGAAGATTGAAGAAGCCATCCTAAGCGCTTTGGAACAAACGCCTCCAGAGCTATCGGCAGATATATACAGAACGGGAATCTACCTCGCAGGAGGTGGCTCTATGTTGCGTGGCTTGGACAAGCGTATTTCGTTGAAAACGAAATTACCTGTTCATATCGCGGAAGATCCATTGAGAGCCGTAGCCAGAGGAACCGGTATTGCTTTGAAAAATATTGACCGTTTCCAATTCTTAATGAGAGATTAAAGAAAGGAGTAAATATCGATGAGGAATTTTGTTCGCTTTCTGGTCAAATACCACATCTTCCTTTTCTTTTTGGTGCTTCAAGTACTGTGCTTTTATCTGATCTATTCAAATAATCGTTTTCATCAGGCAAACTTTGTCAACTCTTCGAACCGACTAGTAGGAACACTATTTGCTTGGAAAAGCAACCTTACTGAATACATTGAACTGCAAAGAGTTAACGATGAGTTGTCACTGGAAAACGAGCAACTCCGCAATCAAATTCCCGAGTCATTCGTAAGTGTTAATGAGCACTTCGTAATGATCAACGATACGCTACGCGAACGAAAGTTTCGCTACAAGTCTGCTCAAATCGTCAACAGTTCAATAAACAAACAGCTGAATTATCTTACGATAAACAAAGGTTCGGGAGAAGGTATAGTGCCCGAAATGGGAGTCATCGGTACTGATGGGCTGGTAGGAGTAGTAAAAAATGTATCTGAACATTTTAGCACCGTAATACCGGTTATCAATCAGCGATTTATAGCCAGCGCCGAATTGGAGCGGACAGGAAACTTCGGTCTGCTAAAATGGGAAGGTGAAGATTATCAGTATGCCAGTTTGATAGATGTGCCACGACATATAGACGTAATGATAGGCGATACAGTCGTTACTCGAGGTGCTTCTGCGATCTACCCAAAAGGAATTCCTATTGGAGTGGTGGATGCAGTGGCTCTAAATGAAGGAAGTAATTTCCATGAGATTAAAATAAAGCTTGCCGTAGACTTCAATAAGTTGAGATATGTGGATGTAATAGAAAACATCCTCAAAGAAGAGCAACGAGAACTGGAAACGATAACCGAGGAAGATGGTCAGTGAGGTAATTAGAAATATCGGTCGATTTGTTCTGCTTGTTTTTTTACAAGGACTCATACTGAATGACATAAACCTACTGCAAGGAATGGCGATTCCCTATTTGTACATCTTGTTCTTATTGATGCTCCCCATGGAAACCCCCAGATGGTTGGAACTAATTTTAGGTTTAATCCTGGGATTATCCATTGACATGTTTACCAATACGCTTGGTATTCATGCGTCGGCTTGTGTGTTTTTAGCCTTTATCCGTCCTGTTTACTTGAACGCCATCGCCCCCCGAGATGGCTATGAATTCGGGCAACACTCCACTATCTCAGATCAGGGACTTTCTTGGTTTTTGAAATATGCTTCTGTATTGGTTTTGGCGCACCATTTCTGGCTTTTTTACGTTGAAGTGTATTCATTCAAAGGTTTTTTCACCACATTTTTACGTGTAATTTTGAGCTCGGCTTTTACCTTGATCTTAATTGTGCTTTCACAATATTTGGTGTTTAACTCAAAGCGCACATCAGTAGTATGAATTTGGGAGGTCGGAAGTTTGTCATCCTAATCATCTTTCTAGTCGTCGGCATTATCTTTATCGTCAGGCTATTTTACATCCAGGTAGTGGATGACCGATGGAAAGTGATGGCGACGAAATCTTCGGAGCGTGTAATTATTGAATACCCTTCACGCGGTTTGATTTACGACCGAAATGGAAAAATAATTGTCAGCAACACTCCGGTTTACGATCTCATGGTTTTACCTAGAGATGTTGAGCCTTTTGACACAGTCGCTTTTTGCAGATTGGCAAAAATTGATACCGCATCCTTCAATGAACAACTTCAAAAGGCTAAAAATTATAGCCGATACAAGCCATCTGTGTTAATCAAACAGATACCTGCATCTGAATACACGGATTTGGCAGAGAACCTACACCGTTTTAAAGGATTTTACGGACAGCCAAGAACGCTGAGAAACTATCCAAATGCTGTTGCAGCTCATGCCATGGGATACGTAAGTGAAGTAACACCAAAAATCATTGAAAAGGACCCTTACTACGAACGCGGTGACTACATCGGGGCCAATGGTGTCGAAAGTATTTACGAAGAGGTTCTTCGCGGAAATCGGGGAAAGCGCGTAGTTCTAGTAGATGTGCACAACAATGAGCGCAGCTCATATATGGATGGGCAGTACGACTCATATGCGAAGGCGGGAGAAAACGTCACCTCAAGTATTGACTTAGAATTGCAGGAGTATGCAGAGCTTCTCATGAATAATAAAAGGGGAAGTGTGGTAGCAATTGAGCCCGCTACAGGCGAAATTCTATGTATAGTAACAAATCCGAATTACGACCCGAACCTTTTAGTAGGTCGGGTGAGGGGAAAAAACTACGGAGAGTTAAGCTCTGATACCTTGAAGCCCCTATTTAACCGAGCCTTAATGGCTAGCTATCCACCCGGATCGACTTTCAAGCTCATCCAAGGCTTAATCGGACTGCAAGAAGGAGTAATAGATCCAACTACACGTTTTTCTTGCAATGGCGGTTATTATTACTCCGGGAGGAGGCTAGGTTGCCACGCTCATTCATCGCCCGTTGATTTGAAGTTTTCGATACAAACAAGTTGTAACGCTTATTACTGCAACGTTTTTAAAAGAATCTTGGATAAGTATCCTACCAGCGAAGAAGGGTATCAGGTATGGAGAGAACACTTAGCCAAATTTGGTCTTGGTAGCAAACTACATGTTGACATGACAAGTGAGATCAATGGATTTGTTCCAAAGACCACCTACTACGACAAGTTTTACGGTCAGCACAGATGGAATGCCCATACCATTATTTCATTGGCTATTGGCCAAGGGGAACTCGGAGTAACGCCGATACAAATGGCCAATTTCTCAGCAATTTTGGCCAATCGCGGTTGGTTTTACACACCACATGTCATCAAAGAGATTGACGGTGACCCCATCACAGACAGCACATACACCGAGAAGCATTTCACAGAAATTGACGCAGAGCACTATGAACAAGTAGTTGATGGAATGTTTCGAGTGGTTGAATCAGGAACGGGTCGCGGGGTACGTTTCAGTGATGATATTGAGGTTTGTGGTAAAACGGGGACCGCTCAAAACCCCCATGGGAAGGATCACTCGATATTCATTGCCTTTGCTCCGAAGGACAATCCAAAAATTGCGGTAGCCGTTTATGTAGAGAATGTTGGGTATGGATCGACTTGGGCTGCCCCGATCAATAGTCTCATCATGGAGAAATACCTCACTGACACAATTGCCCGGCCGTGGGTAGAACAGCGGATGCTGGAGGGAAATTTATTGAATCAGTAATTTAGAATGGCTAGAGGTCAACACATCGTTAAAAATTTGGACTGGATAAGCGTTGGCATATTCCTCATCTTGGCCCTAATGGGATGGTTCAATATTTACTCAGCCAGCTATAATTTGGATCATCCATCCATGTTCGATTCGACTCAAGAATACGGCAAACAGTTTATCTGGATCTGTACTTCAGGAGTTTTAGCCTTGGTGATTTTACTTTTCGACGGTGATTTCATTAAGAGGTCTGCACCCATCGTTTTTGGTGTGACTACGTTATTATTGGTGTTGGTCTTAATTTTCGGGAAGGAAGTAAATGGAGCTAAAGCATGGTTCGGATTTGGAAGTTTCGGAATCCAACCAAGTGAATTCGCCAAGCTAGGAACGGCACTAATGCTGGCTTACTATTTGAGCCAGATTAATATTAAAATCGAGCAAACAAGCACTAAAGTAAAAGCAACAGCTATTATTGCCATTCCCGCGTTGCTGATACTTTTGCAGCCTGATACAGGAACTGTTTTGGTTTTTACTGCATTCATCCTGGTTTTATACCGCGAAGGCCTTTCAGGAAACATTTTGCTTCTTGGCCTCCTGGCAATGGTTTTAGCAGTTTTTTCGCTTTTACTGAAGGCAACCTCTGTCGATTTCTTTGGTACCCCGATCGGAGGTCAATACATCCTCATGATCTTCATTGTATTCCTCTCCGTTTTGGCCTTCTTCTTTATCCAGAGATTTATACTTCCACGTTACCGAAGAAGGAATTATATGCTTCTTGTCGGAACGGCAGTAGGGAGTCTTCTCTTCATCGGGACACTTGATCAGGTATTTGAAAATGTACTGGAACCACATCAGAAGATCAGAATCAATATTCTCCTGGGTTTGGCAGAAGATCCACAAGGCGCAGGATACAATGTAAAGCAGTCAAAAACGGCGATCGGTTCAGGAGGATTTTCGGGTAAAGGCTATCTAGACGGAACTTTGACGAAGTACAAATACGTTCCGATGCAAAGCACTGACTTCATCTTCTGCACCATTGGCGAAGAGTGGGGATTTGTTGGCACCTCCACGGTCATCCTAGTTTTTCTGGCTTTGATGTTACGTATTGTGTTCATTGCCGAAAGGCAGCGGTCGACCTTTACGCGGATTTACGGCTATTCAGTAGCCTGTATTCTGTTTTTACATGTGCTCATCAACGTAGGGATGACTATCGGGCTTGCACCTGTAATCGGAATCCCTCTACCCTTCTTTAGCTATGGTGGATCATCTTTGTGGGGTTTCACTCTCCTACTCTTCATCCTGCTTAAACTGGATACGGAAAGGCTGGTAGTATTGAGATAAAAAAAGCCCGAAACAAAAAATGCTTCGGGCTCGATTTTAAAAAATTCGTTTTCTATCTGAAGGATTTCGATCGATCATCTTTCACGTCAGCCATATCCTTCAAAGCTCTGTAAACGCCTGTAGTATATGTCTTCATCTGAGAGGATCGATTCTCTTGCAATTCATCTTGATAGGTAAGGTATTCTTCTCTAGGCTCTACTGAGTCCTTTCCTTCCAATTCGATTACATAAACTCCTTTATTTCCTTCAATAGGCTCACTTACGTCGCCTTCGTTAGACATACTGATTGCATAACCCACAACATAAGGTTCATTTGCTCCACCTGGAATTGATGGTCTCTTTTCAGTAACATTTGCCGCGGTCTTAATCGTCATTTCATCACCGGAGGCCAACTCCTCAAGGGTCTTGCCCTTCATTTCAGCCTTAAATATTTCCACTTTCTTTTCGCGAATAACGTCAGGCTTAATTTCCTCTTTCACATCATCCAAGGAAGCAATACCTGCCTCTCTTCGATCAGCCAAACCGATCACGACAATCTTGCGATTGAATTCGAAAGGCTCACTTAACATTCCAACCTTTGTTCCTTCCTGATTGTGTGCCCACCTTACAGCATCTTCAGATCCTGCTACTCCGGGAATATTTCTCGAGAGGGCCCCAACTTCATTGGCTTCCTTCACTTCGTAGCCTCTCTCATTTGCCATTTCATCCAAAGTAGAAATGTCTTTGGCAGAGATAGAGAATTCGTTAGCTTCGTCATAAACCTGATTGAAGGTATCGTTTGAAGGCTCAATAGTCGCATCCACGACCATTCCTTTTACCACTTTGGCTTCTGTGTGCTCCAAAGGCTCAACGATGTGCACACCGTAAGTCGTTTCTACGATATTTAAGGAGCCAATCGGTTTATCAAAAGAGGCTGTAGTAAACTCTGGAACCATTCGCTCACGGTTGAAGTTCTCGTACTTTCCGCCATTTGGTATAGAACCGGGATCTTCACTAAACTCGGTTACCATTTCTTCGAAATTGTTCTGACGCTGGATCACACGCTTGAGGCTATCGGCTCTCGCATTCAATTCATCCATTGACTTGCCCCCTGAGTTTGACAAAAGAATATGTCGGGCAGATGCTCTGTCCTCGCTTCCGATTTTGGTAATCTTAGCAATAGCGTAACGATTTCCCATTTTGTAAGGGCCAATCACTTTGCCCTCTTCAGCGTTTTCAATCATTACTGCCAGCTCGTCATTTCCTGTAGCATCAATATCTTGCTCCATAGCTTGACGTGAATCGCTGTATTTCAAGACGAACAAAGAGTCTTTGTCTGTATTTTCAAATTCATTCATTAGTGAGGCCAAATCGTCTTTTATGGTCTCTTCATCTCCTGCGGTTGGCGCAACATCAAAAACTACGTACTTCAGGTCAACTGCGGCATCACGTTTGAAGGAATCTTCATTTTTGTGCTCGTTATAGTAAGCTTGCAGATCGGCATCAGAAACATCAACCAAACTATCTTCAACTGAAGTGTATTCTTTCACAACATAGTTGAAACGCACATTCTGCTTTTGACGGTAATACTCGTCTTTTGCATCGAGGGTGTTCACATAAATACCGCCTTTCACGAGGTTGTTGTATTTCTCGTACAATCTTTCGTTGACAATGCGATTTGTCTGATTCTCGTAAAAAATGGGGTACTGCTGTTGCAAGAACGCAAAGTAATTCTGCACCAACTGCGGGTCAAACTGACCTGTTTCCGGATCTTTGAAGTTCTCACCGTTAGCAAATTCATCACTTACATTTTCACCAAAACGAATATCGTTGTATTCGTCCTGTCCTATTCGCATGCCCAATTTATTGAGCTCACGGTACATGATTTTCTCTTGGATCATGTCGTTCCAAACCTGATTTCTGATTTGTTGTCTTTGAGCTGTTGAAACAGGCTGGCCCACACTGGCCATACTTTGCTCCTGAGCTTCCACTCTTTGCTCATACTCCAACATGTCGATCTCTTCTCCGAAAACCTCGCCTACGTATTGTTCAGCGGGAGAAAAGCCACGGTTTGAAAATAAATCACCGAGAACGAAGGCTACCATAGCTCCGCCTATTACGATCAATAAGAGCGTAGATTGTTCTCTGATTTTACCAATTGCTGCCATTTAACTGCATTTTTGAAGGGTGCGAATATACAAATTCTAAGATCGAATTTCCTATAGCCTTCTCCATTTAGTTTACTGTGAACAAATGAGCTAGGCTAAAGAGAAAAATTAAACTGAGATTAAAAGCGAAAAACCTAATCCTGACTTAAAACTTGCAGCTTAACAGTCTCAATACGGACGTTAGACACTGCGGTTACTTTAAATCGAAAACCTTCTATCTCGGTTATGCTATTTACTTTGGGAATCTCTTCTTGACTGTGAATGATCAAGCCTGCAAGAGTCTCATACTCTTCATTCTCAGGCAAATTAAACTTATACGTGTCGTTTAAGTAGTCTATTTCCAGTCGTGCTGAAAAAAGATAGGTGTTCTCATCTATCTTCTCCTCGGTGAATTGATCGCGGTCGTGTTCGTCCTCAATGTCTCCAAATATCTCTTCTATTACGTCCTCGATGGTGAGCATACCGCTGGTCCCACCAAATTCATCTACCACCACAGCGATGTTCTTATTCTGAGAAATGAATAATTCCAGCACCTCTTTGGCAGAAATTGTTTCAGGGATAATGATTACCGGAACGATTAGGCTCTTTATATTTTCCGGCTTATTGAATAACTCCACCGCATTTACATATCCAATAATATTATCAATGCTATCACGGTAAACGGGAACTTTTGAATAACCATGTTCGATGAACATTTCCTTTAATTTGTCGAGGTCATCTTCCACATCTACCGCACTTATTTCGGTGCGGGGAACCATACAATCTCTTGCTTTGATCTTGGAAAAATCAAGCGCATTTTGAAAGATTTGAATCTCGTGATCAATTTCCTCATCAGTTTTATCAGCTGCATCGGTGATTTCTTTCACGTAATTGTCCAAATCAACCCTTCCAAAAGCTACTTCTTGAGAAGTGATGTCTACCCGAAAAATGTATTTAAGAACCAGCTCAGCCAGACCCACGGTGATCATCATTGGTATCCAAAGCAAGAAGTAGAGCACGGCCAATGGTAAAGCCAATAAGTTGAGCAGGAAGTTGGAGTTAATACGAAACAGCGTTTTTGGAATAAACTCACCCGCAAAAAGAATAATTAGCGTAGAAACTACGGTTTGAAGAAGCAGTACGGACACTTCGCTCAAACCCCAATTCTGAAAAACTGGCAGAATATCTTGTGGTGAAAAATTATAATGTTTCAATCAAAGATTTCAGCAATCTCCACCTC
>CAZKXG010000044.1:15806-18778 GCA_964556465.1 uncultured Cryomorphaceae bacterium
ATTCAGTGTAAGGTTTGGGCGGCTTCGGAAAATGGTTTTTGGAAGAAATTCGGCAGTAAAGAGAATCACAAAGGTACCGATCAGGGTCTGCATGAAAAGCATAAAAACCGGACTGGTGATATTCAGGTTGTTATATAAAAATGGTTCAAGGAGTTGTGCAATAAAGAAGCCATAGACTACCAGGGCAATGTTGTTTCCAACCAGCATGGTACCAATAAACTTAGAAGGCTTTTGCAAAAAACTAGAAAGAAGCTTTGCCGAAAAAAGTCCTTGTTTATTATCTAGCTCAATTTTGAGCTTATTGGCAGTAATAAAAGCAATCTCCATGCCCGAAAAGAAGGCAGAAAATACAACAGAAACCAGAATTATTATTGCGTCGGAAATCTCCATCTTAGTAGTGGAAATTAGTAAAAAAGGATTGGAAGTTCAGCTTAGTCATTGTTCCTTTCAAATCTTTTGCGGAATGTAACACGAAAAGCATACATCGCCCCGGCAAGCGCGGGGAAGATTAGGTAGGCTAAATTTTGGCGATTAACCCCATCGACTATGAAAAAATAGAATACTCCGAACAGTGAGGCAATTGCGATTATCAGCCAGAACTTTTCCATCACCAAGCTGACTTTGGAAAATTTTGATTGATCTTTAGGTTTTTCATTCATCTTCTAAAAAAAAATTACCCGATGGTTCAAGTATTTCATAATTAGTAAAGTTTTCATCGGATTCCAAGCCTTTACCTAGTAACACCATCCCATCTCTGTAAATAGTTACTAATTTATTGGTATATACCTTACCACTGTCTTGTTGCCAAATCAGTTCTTCAGTAAGCAGTTTTTCGTCTAAGCGATTGACAAATACGACGCTATCCCTAGCTATCATGAGGGCATTATCGCCTCTTATATAACCATTCATAGCTGTGAGTCTGCCGTCAAACTCTCCTCTGTCATCATAGAACACCAACTCAAACCCATCTTCTATCAGGCTATAAGTTGAATCGCTGGTTTCAAATCTGAGAACCTTGCCGGCATTCAAAACATTGGAAACTTTCCCGGAGTCCGTGTAAGTATAAGTAACGTTTGAAGTTGTTCTTACAGGAGGATTTTCCAAATCGGAGAAACTGAGGACTTCATCAATTTCGTTCCGAGTGCAAGAAACAAAGAGACCGGCCAAAAGAATGACCGGTCCCAAAATGAATATGATTCGCTTAGATTTCACCTGATCAATCGCTCGATCTAGCGGTAGTCTTTTCTCCAAAACACTCTACCGTGTATGAGGCACCCTCTTCTAAACCGTGAAAGAAAAGGTCCGTTTTCAAGGGGAAGTACTTTTTATATCCCGCAATTTTTTGATTTGCTTTACTGGCGACGCTGCTGTCAGCATTTCTGGCTTTTTGGTAATAATCTACAGCCAACCAATATGCACCTGCTTTCCCTAATTTTCCGTCATCACAAGACTTAGCAGAAGCAGCTACGGCGTCACCTATGAGCATCAAAGCATCTCCGTTTCGTGGTTCATTGGCAAGGATTTTATTGGCGAAAGATCTGGCTTTCGAAGAATTGCCAATGATCACTGCTGATTGTCCTGCTCTCAGGTAGTATTGATTCAAGTCAATACAATCCCCGCAAAGGTCAGCAGCTTCTTCAAAATAGTTCAGTGCGTCGCTGTATTCCTTGGCCTTTAATTTCTGAATGCCGATGGAATAAGCAGCAGAAGCCGTTGGCTTGTCAGCATACACTCGTTCAGCTATTTCAAGGTAGAGTGGATCATCTGTACAATCTCTCTTATTCATTACAGCCAAGGCCTTTTTATTTAATTCGATATCATTTGGAGATTGAGCAATTCGCTCACCAAGTATTCTGATGATATCTTCACACTCGGCGATCTTAATAAAGAAAGCATCCAGGTTTCCTTTTGCCTTTTCATAACGCCCTCTCTTCTTTTCATCATCAAGCTTAGCAATGTTGTACTCCAAGATATCCAGCACAGGCATGTACTCAACAAGAAGATCAGATTTCTCGACTTTTCCTTCTCTGTACAATCCATACAAGGTCTGGTAATACTTAGAGGCAGCAATGGCATCTGTATTCATCCCCATCAATTCCATCGACTTCTTAAACATGGCATTTGCTTCTTCAGCTCGTGACTCATCATATTTATAAAGGTCATTTGCTTTGTATGTAAGAACTTTTCCCTCCTCATTAAAGTTCTCGATACGCTTATCATATACTAACATCAGTGTGTCGATGTATGCGTTTCGCACATCTAATTTTGAAGAGTCCTCGTAAATTTCATCCAATATATCTCCATAGAATTTTGCCCCATCTATATAAAGGGTCTTCGCACTTTGAGGGCAAACCTCGAAGGCTGCTCTCCAGAATGGTAATGCCTGATCAGGCAGATTTTGATCTCGGTACTCTCGGTACAAAGACAAGTTCTTTTTACATTCTTCAACTTCTTCGGGCGTAGAGCCATATTTACTATCATCTTGTGCCCATCCACCTATTACGAGGAATCCTGAGAATAAGAGACTAAATAATTTCGCTTTCATATTTTAATTGTTAATCATACTTAGGTTGTACAAACCATCGGTTTCGGAAGTGCGGTGTAAATGAAAAACCCGCCATAATCCTAATGTAAGTTTCTTGTATTAAATCATCTTGCGTCGTCCCGTATTGTCCGTATTCGGTTCCAATATGAAATGAAGACTTCGTTAAGCCTCGACGAAAATGCAATGGTAGAGTCATTCCAAAACTCATGCCAATATCTTCTATTTCTCTGTCTCTAAGGGTTAGATTGGTTTGGGCGTATTTGAAACCGAGTCGATACTCAATTGTTTCCATGTAGCTGCTACTCGCCAATTTTGGTGTCCACTCTATACCTGTGCCAATTTGTTGGCTATTGTTGAAGTCTGCTTGAAGATTGTTTCCTTCAAAGTCTACATCATATTCCTCCCAATTCGTTAAGGAATAGTCAAT
>CAZKXG010000044.1:18788-20589 GCA_964556465.1 uncultured Cryomorphaceae bacterium
CCATCGAAATCTCATTCTCTTTCTATTGACAAAATCCAATACGCCCCCTAACGTGAAGGACGAAGGCAAGCGAATTGTACCTTTTTGTCTCACCGCTGAAACAATAGTATCCTGCGCTACAGTAGCTCCATTTGAAAAAAGCCTGAAGTTATTTGCGTATCGGTTTTGCTCAGCGTTAACGTCATTTCCAAAGGTATAGACAGCCCCAAAGAGAAATTTGATGTAAGACGGATTGCTGATTGTTTTCTTCTTTATGTTGGTCTGTCCATGAATTCCTAATTCAAAAGTCACATCTCGAATCAATATGCTCTCCGAGTCTTCAAAACCAAGCGCATCCAGATCTTCTAGATAATTTATTCTTCTGCTGTTTGTGATGGTCCCGAAATTATAATTCAATTGACCTCCAAGGGCGAGAGCTGTGACATTATTGGCAGTATCTACCTTATGATAAACGCTAATCCCCGTCCCAAAATATCCCTGACTGATACCTCCGTCACCAAAATAATTGGCCAAGTACCTCCCTACTTCTTCTGACTCCTCAAACACAAAAACATCATAACCAACACTAGTTAGTGGAACCAAACCAATATTAAGTGCCCACTTTCCTCTCTTAATGGGAAAGCTTAAACTGAGGTTATTTATCTCAAAATTTCGATTATCAAACTGATCTACATTTGTTTCGAAAGTTGAGATATTACCCTTACCCGCAGTTTCAAAAATCGGCTCCATGTAGTAAGCCGATGCTGCGGGGTTAATTAAATTCATCTTGTAAGGATCAATTAAAGCGACCCCAGCTCCGCCCATGCCGAATTGCGATACAGACTGTCTCGGATTAACAAGCCCAGGACCAAAAATGGAATAAGGTGATACTAAATCGGATTGGGAAAAGGCTACATTAATAAAAAGGATCATTCCGATTAACGGGAGACACTTTTTAGCCCATGTTGTAGATAAGAATTTCATGTAATCCCCGTAGGGTTAAATAAGGGTCTGCAAAGATGATATTTTTAAATGCTTTCTCAAAGTATGTGAAATCTCCGCCTGTAGCAACTACAACGAGGTTGTCATATCTATTATTTCCTTCTTCAATATAATGGAGTATTTCGGCTTCGACTCCTTGCAAAACGCCCGCCACCATGCTCCCTCTGGTTGTATTACCCGGCCATATTTTTTCAGTATTGCGCCAACTTTCAATAAGAGGAAGCCTTTTGGTCATTTTACTCATGCTCTTGAAGCGCATTTGTAAGCCGGGAGCAATAGCACCGCCCAAATATGTCCCGTCTTCTCGAACCAAATCGTACTTTATACAGGTACCGAAATCGATAACCAACACATTTCTTTGGTGATAAAATTTGGATGCAAATACCGCATTCGCGAGCCGATCGGTACCTAGAGTACTGACAGATTTGTAGTCTACTTTTATGGGAACATTAATAGTGGGTGCCATTAAAATAAACTCGAGCCTTTGATCCAAGCCATTCAAAAGGCCTTCTCGCAGCTTACTGACATTGCTCATAATGGCCCTGCTGGCTGAAGACTCATCGATTACTTCGAGCACTTTTTTCTTTGATTTATTGGAGATACTAAGCACCCCATCTAGCTTTGAATCAGTGAAAAGCGCCACCTTCATCCGCGTGTTGCCTACATCAATTACAACATCCGATTTTTGTTTATTTGACTCTTTGTTCACTTTTTCAAAATATCCTTTATATTTGCGCCCTGCTCAAAGGGTGATGTAGCTCAGTCGGTAGAGCAAAGGACTGAAAATCCTTGTGTCGGCGGTTCGATTCCGTCCATCACC
>CAZKXG010000045.1:0-7844 GCA_964556465.1 uncultured Cryomorphaceae bacterium
TTTTGTTCGAATAATTATCTGGGGCTGTCCTCTCATCCGGATGTGGTCAAAGCTGCCAAGGATACATTGGACAACCGAGGTTTTGGAATGTCATCCGTACGCTTTATCTGCGGTACCCAAGACATTCACAAAGAACTCGAGCAAAAGATTGCCGACTTCCATCATATGGAAGACACCATACTGTATGCAGCCTGTTTTGATGCCAACGGTGGAATTTTTGAGCCGCTTTTCACCAAGGAGGACGCCATCATCAGCGATAGCCTGAACCATGCATCCATCATTGACGGTGTGCGGCTGTGCAAAGCAGCGCGTTACCGATATGCCAATAATGACATGACTGATCTTGAAGAACAACTAAAAGCTGCCAATGATAACGGTGCTCGCTTCAAAATCATCGTCACCGACGGCGTATTCAGTATGGATGGAGTCGTGGCCAATATGAAAGGAATTTGCGATCTGGCCGATAAATACGATGCTTTGGTGATGGTTGACGAGTGCCATTCAGCGGGATTCATCGGAAAGACGGGTCGCGGTTCGGTAGAGCTTCACGACGTTATGGATCGTGTGGATATTATCACCGGAACCTTGGGAAAAGCCCTTGGTGGTGCGATGGGTGGTTACACCACGGGAAAGAAAGAAATCATCGAGTTGTTGCGTCAGCGTTCACGACCTTACCTTTTTAGTAATTCTTTGGCACCATCTATCGTTGGAGCTTCCATCAAGGTTTTTGATGTTTTATCGAATAGCACTCATCTTCGCGACAAATTGGAAGACAATGTGAACTACTTCAAGAAAGGTATGTCCAAGCTTGGTTTTGACATTGTAGAAGGTGATTCTGCCATTGTGCCTGTGATGCTTTACGATGCTAAGCTCTCTCAAGTAATGGCCGATAAGCTTTTGGAAGAAGGGATTTACGTGATCGGGTTTTACTATCCGGTTGTACCAAAAGAGAAAGCGAGGATTCGGGTTCAACTTTCTGCAGGTCATGAAAAAGAGCATTTAGACAAAGCCATCGACGCTTTTGAGAAAGTTGGGAAAGAGATGGGAGTCTTGAAGGAGATGGTCTAGTACGTCCAAAAAACTCAGGCCGATGCATGCATCGGCCTGAATAGCCCTTCACTCTTTGTGATTCTAGCCCAGATCTAGTTCGTAAACCTCTCCATTAATAGTGATGGTAGCCGATTCATTTCCGTTGAAAACTACCGTTCCGTCAAAGGTGAAGGAATTGCCTTCAGGCCCGACTATTACCAAAGTGAAAACTCCTGAGCCTGACTCAATTTGATTCGTTTCTTTCAGAACAGCCACCTCTGTCCATTCAGCTAGGTAGTTCCACGAAAAAGTCGCTTCGCTTGCATTGAAAACTCTTGAGCCGCTATGATTCCCGGTTCCGTTCATAAA
Source organism: uncultured Cryomorphaceae bacterium (assembly GCA_964556465.1). Taxonomy (GTDB): domain Bacteria; phylum Bacteroidota; class Bacteroidia; order Flavobacteriales_D; family Cryomorphaceae; genus JAKVAV01. Next base: position 1,399 of record CAZKXG010000045.1, read on the forward strand.
GCGTAAATTTCCAATTGGGCCAACCTCCGACCAAATCCAATTTCGCGCCCCTTCGCGTTCGTGGCTTCTAATCGGTCCGTCGAATGATCCGCTATAAGTGGTATTCACATCGATAAACGGACTTTCACCTTCCGGGCAATTCAATAGCAGAATCCAATCTCTGGTAAACGCTCCGTTGACATCTCCCGTAATCGTGAATGTAAAAGTGGTGTCAAATGCAATACCACATTCTAATTCAATTTCGCCGCTTTTGGCCACTAAGGTTCCTCCGAGTGACGCCATTTCATCCGTCATTCCTCCTGAGCTGCTTGCCAGGGATTCTTCCACTATTTTGGCTGCATCTTCTTGAGTAGGGGTGTAGGTTGGTTCATTGTTTTCTTCGGTGCAGGCAATAGCCCCAAACAGAATGAAGCCTAACATTGCTTTGTGAATTGTTTTCATCTTCTTTTGGTTTTTTAGAATCGAAGGTTGATCATACCTTCCGGTTAAAATTTGTTCCCGTTTGAATCCAGTTGACTAAAAAGGTTTAATCTTGAATTAAGCTTTTTTTGCCCTCTCAAGCGCTCACAGCCTTTCTGTTCAATACCTTGGTGAAAGAAAGTGTGTCTCCATCTTTGTGAGTAAAGAAAAACATCTTATCTTCGCAGCCCCATTTTAGGGGAGTAATCTAGCTAAATAGCTTTAAGACAGTGGATACACTTAGTTATAAAACCGTTTCGGCCAACAAATCAACCGCTCGTAAGGAGTGGGTTTTGGTTGATGCTGAGGGTCAGACCCTCGGTAGATTGGCCTCGAAAGTAGCGAAATTGATTCGTGGAAAGTACAAGACAAACTACACCCCTCACGTAGATTGTGGTGACAATGTCATCGTTATCAACGCAGAGAAAGTTGTTCTTTCTGGCAATAAAATGGCCGATAAGGAGTACATCCGCCATACGGGCTATCCGGGTGGTCGTCGCTCTTTGACAGCGAGTGAACTTATAGCTCGGAAACCAATTGCCTTGGTAGAAAAAGCAGTGAAAGGGATGCTTCCCAAAAACAAGTTGGGAAGCAAATTGTATTCAAATCTCTACGCGGTAGAGGGAACTGAGCATGCACACGAAGCCCAGAAGCCAAAGAAAATTGATCTCAACAAGATAAAATAATGGAAGTAACCAATACGCTAGGCCGCCGCAAGACTTCCGTTGCACGTATTTACATGAGCAACGGTACAGGCAATGTGACTGTAAATGGCCGCGACTTCAAGGAATATTTTCCTACAATGCCTCTTCAGTACAGAATTCGTCAGCCCTTCATGTTGACGGAAACTGAAGGCAAGTACGACGTAAAAGTAGTCGTGAAGGGTGGAGGAATCACAGGTCAGATCGAAGCAGTTCGCTTGGCCATTTCCAGAGCTCTTGTTGAGATAGATGAAGAGATGAAGCCACTTCTTAAGGCAGAGGGACTTCTTACACGTGACCCAAGAATGGTGGAGCGTAAGAAGCCAGGTCAGCCTAAGGCTCGTAAGCAATTTCAATTTAGCAAGCGTTAATACTTACGCTGCTTGTTTAGTATCTAAATTGACGGGATCTCTTTGTTCTAGAGCTACCCGTCAATTGTTTTTTTAACAGAATGTAAACCAAATTAAGTATGTCTGAAAAAGACCAATCACAGTTTAAAGAAATGCTCGACGCGGGCGTTCACTTCGGCCACTTAACTCGTAAGTGGAATCCAAACATGGCTCCTTACATCTTCGATGAGAAGAAAGGAATCCACATCATTGACTTGAACAAGACTTCTGCGAAGCTTGACGAAGCTTGCAAAGCGATTCGCCAAGTAGCTAAGTCAGGAAAGAAAATTCTTTTCGTTGCTACCAAGAAACAAGCGAAAGCCATCAGGAATGCCTTATATTACTGAAAGATGGTCAGGAGGAATGTTGACGAACTTTGCCACAGTACGTAAAGCAATTCGTAAAATGTCGAGCATCGATAAGATGCAAGCTGATGGTACGTTTGACACTCTTTCAAAAAGAGAGCGTCTGCAAATTCAGCGTCAAAGAGACAAACTGGAAAAAACATTAGGTGGTATTGCTGAATTGACTCGTCTTCCAGCAGCCATTTTTATCGTTGATATTCACAAAGAGCACATTGCTCTTGCTGAAGCGAAAAAATTGAACATCACGACTTTCGGAATGGTTGATACCAACTCTGATCCGACGAAGGTTGAATTCCCAATTCCGTCAAATGACGATGCATCAAAATCCATTGCGGTAATCTTGGATAAAGTGTCCAATGCCATTATGGAAGGAATGGATGAGCGCAAAGCAAGCAAAGACAAAGCAGCAGCTCAAGAGAAGAAAGACGCTGAGAAAAAAGAAGCTGAAAAGAAAGCAGCCGCAGAGAAAAAGGCAGCTGATAAGAAAGCAGCTGAAGCGAAAAAAGCTGAGGAGAAGAAAGGTGAAGACAAGAAGGCTGAAAGCACAGAAAAAGCTAGTTAAAGACAAATTAAGATCATGAAAATTACAGCAGCAGAAGTCAATAAGCTCCGTAAACAAACTGGAGCAGGCATGATGGATTGCAAAAAAGCCTTGGTGGAAGCCGAAGGTGATTTCGATAAAGCCATCGATATTCTTCGTAAAAAAGGTCAAAAGGTAGCCGCAAAGCGCAGCGACCGTGACGCGACAGAAGGTGTTGTTCTTGCTAAAACGAATGAAGCTAACGACATGGGAGTAATTCTTGTGTTGAATTGTGAAACTGACTTCGTAGCTAAGAATGATGATTTCGTGAATTTGGCGCAAACAATTCTCGATAAGGCACTCGAAGAGAAGGCCGGATCATTGGAAGAATTGAATGCCATGAAATTCCCTGGTTCTGATCTCACGATAGCTGAGAAGATCATCGAGCAAACCGGAGTAATTGGTGAGAAGCTTGACCTTAGCAGTTTCGAGAAAATCGAAGCGGATAGTGTAGTCGCTTACATTCACCCCGGTAATAAGCTTGCCTCATTGGTAGGCCTTAACAAAGGAAACTACAACGACCTTGGACGTGATATAGCCATGCAAGTAGCTGCGATGGCTCCCGTAGCTTTAGATCAAGCGGGTGTTCCTCAGAAAGTCATCGACAATGAGATCGAGATAGGAAAGGACCAAGCTATTCAAGAAGGAAAGCCAGCTGACCTTGCAGAGAAAATTGCCAAAGGAAGGTTGAATAAATTTTTCCAAGAGAATACCCTTTTGAACCAAGCATTCATTAAAGACAATAAAAAGTCAATCAAGCAGCATCTTTCTGATGCTGACAAGGATTTGACGATCACTGAATTCAAACGCTCGTCATTGAGCTAAGGATTGATTCGATTTAATTGAAAAAGGAGAGACGTTGTTCTCTCCTTTTTTTTTGATAATTTTCGGCTCCTAAAAGGACCACCTGACATGCCCGTAAAATACAAACGTATCCTTCTCAAACTTAGTGGAGAAGCCCTTATGGGCGACAAACAATTTGGAATTGACAACAATCGCTTGGCGCAATACGCCAAGGAAATCAAGGAGATTCACGAATTGGGAGTTGAGATTGCCATCGTAATCGGTGGAGGAAACATTTTCCGAGGCCTTCAAGCAGCCGAAGGCGGAATGGAGCGGACTCAAGGAGATTATATGGGTATGCTCGCCACCGTAATCAACGGAATGGCATTGCAGTCGGCACTCGAAGTCACGAATATTAAAACTAGATTGATGTCGGCCATTAAGATGGAGCAGATTGCAGAGTCCTTCATTAGACGCAGAGCAGTAAGGCACTTGGAAAAAGGTAGGATCGTAATTTTCGGAGCAGGAACAGGGAATCCATACTTTACAACAGACTCAGCCGCATCACTTCGAGCCATTGAAATCGAAGCAGACGTGATATTGAAGGGAACGCGGGTGGATGGAATCTACACCGCAGATCCGGAAAAAGATAGCACGGCAACTAAATATAGCTCGATTACTTTCAATGAGGTGTATGAAAAAGGCCTGAACGTAATGGACCTTACTGCATTTACACTTTGCAATGAGAATAAACTACCCATCGTGGTTTTTAATATGAACTCACCCGGCAATTTACGCCGATTAGTAGAAGGGGAGAATGTGGGCACCTTGGTCAACTTTTAAACTGAAATAATGCAAGAAGAAATAGAATTTGTTTTAGACACGGCAAAAGAATCGATGGCGAAATCCATCAAACACCTTGAAGATGCTTTGCTTAAAATCAGAGCGGGAAAGGCTTCTCCTGCAATGCTCGATGGGGTAATGGTAGAATACTACGGATCTCAGACTCCTTTAAATCAAGTTTCAAACGTGAATACTCCTGATGCGCGTACCATCTCTGTTCAGCCATGGGAAAAGTCGACGCTGGAGCCTATCGAAAGGGCCATTATTAACGCCAATCTAGGGTTGAATCCACAGAATAACGGAGAGCTCATCATGATTTCTGTTCCACCTCTTACTGAAGAGAGACGAAAGGATCTCGTTAAAAAGGTGAAATCAGAAGCTGAGGATGCCAAGGTTGGTATTCGAAATGCAAGAAAAGATGCCAACGACGAAATCAAGAAAATGGAAAAGGATGGATTGAGTGAGGACCTTGCGAAAGATGCTATCGAAGAAGTCCAAAAGATCACCAATCAATTTTCAGATAAAGTTGATGGTGAGGTTGAGCGCAAAGAAAAAGACATCATGACGGTTTAAGATGAACCGTATTCTGGTCGTAGATAACTACGACTCCTTTACTTTTAATTTGGTACACATGCTCGAGGCTATTGCCAATGAGGATGTCGACGTGGTTCGAAACGATGAAATCGGGTTCGCCCAATTGGCTCAATACGAGTTTGTCGTCTTTTCTCCCGGTCCGGGTTTGCCGAAAGAATCTAAGAATTTACTACCGCTGATTTCGGAAGCTATCAGGCAAAAGAAGAAAGTGCTTGGGGTATGTTTGGGACATCAGGCCTTAACTGAAGCTGCCGGAGGAACCTTGAAGAATCTCGATCAAGTACATCACGGGGTCTCACATTCGATCACTCTCGAAACGAAAGAACCACTTTTTAATAAGCTTCCCGATACCTTCAACGTAGGGCGCTATCATTCGTGGGTAGTTGATGAAGTAAACTTGCCCGATCTATGGCAAGTGACTTGCCGGGATTCAGAGGGTGAAATCATGGGAATGCAGCATAGAGAGCTACCGATTTTTGGAATTCAATTTCATCCTGAGAGTATTTTAAGTCCTGAAGGGAAGACCATTCTCAAGAATTTCTTGGAGGTATAATCAAGCCCACACCTTGGTGCCTTCCGAGCAATTCTTGCAGATTTCAATCTCACTTCTTGATCGGAGCAAAGCCGATCTAAAATTGGAATAAGCCTCGCCTTGCCAAATCTTCTCAAAACTATCCTCGCCGATTTGCCCCATTTGATGCATGGCATCCTTATCAAAACAGCAGGGAACTACACGTCCGTCCCAAGTTATTACAGCCGAATGCCACATCTTCCAGCATTGGTCATCCAGCAGATTTTTTATTCCCCACTTTCCATCGTGGTCCTGCTTATAACGTGCATATTTATCGATGGTAGGGATTAAGGGGTTGCCGTTTTCGTAATCGTAAACTTGGGCAGTCTTAAAGTGAACCCCATCTACTCCAAGCTCTTTGCCGAGTTTTTTCACATCATCGATTTGATGCTCATTTGGCTTTACCACCAGAAATTGAAAATATACTCTGGGGAAAGTGCTTTTGAGCTCTTTGCGCTTGGCTAAGATTGTCTTTGTGCCTTCAATTACCTTTTCGAGTCGACCTTTTTTGCGGTAAGCTTCGTAAACGTCTTGCGTCGTTCCGTCTATGGATATAATTAAACGATTCAGGCCTGACTTCACGATTCCTTCAGCGCTCTTATCATTTATGAAATGTGCATTCGTAGAGGTAGCGGTAAAAATTCCTCGGCTATTGGCTTTGGAAATCAACTGGTTCATATCAGGGTGAATGAATGGCTCACCTTGGAAGTAGAAAGTCAAGTAGATCAGGTCTTTTCCAATTTCGTCTAAAAGCTGATCAAGCAATCCCTCTTTTAAGTTTCCCGTGGGTCGTGTAAACTGCTTTAAACCACTGGGGCATTCAGGACACCCCAAATTGCATGCAGTAGTGGGTTCAACTGAAAGGGCGATAGGCAAGGGTTGTGAAGACGGAGGTCCGCTGTTTCTGCTTTTGATAAAGGAACGGTACAGTTTCCACGCATTTCGAAAGCGCCGCCTGCTGAGGTGCTTCAATAAATAGCCTGTTTCGTAAATGTCCGCTCGCATTATTCGTCAAAGATATACCTCATAGCTCAGCCGTTTACCATTCTATCTTATATTTGCTCCTCACTTAGGACTAGCGATACATGTGGGAAAAAACAGCCGGATTTATTTTGCGCAATAGAATTGCGTTATTGGCTGTAGTTGTGGTGGTTACGGTTT
>CAZKXG010000045.1:7854-19916 GCA_964556465.1 uncultured Cryomorphaceae bacterium
CTTCCAGGCCAGGACGGTTACCATGACATACAAATTCGGTGGAATTCTTCCAAAAGATGACAGCACGCAAATAGAGTACGATCGTTTTACCGATCGATTCTCGGAGGACGGAAACATTTTAGTTCTAGGAGTTCAAGGAGAAAATCTTCACACCTATCCGATTTTTGCAGAGTGGTACACTTTGGGTTACGACCTAAAAGAAATTGATGGAATCGATAGTGTTTTTTCGGAAGCGCATCTGTATACATTACAAAAAAATGCTGAAGAGAAGAAGTTTGATGTTCGCAAACTCGTTCAGCGAAGGCCTGAATCTTCTGAAGAGGTAGATAGTCTCAAAAAGCAAATCAATAGCTTACCATTTTACAAAAACTTGCTTTACAATGATTCGACGGGTGCGAGCTTGATGATGCTTTTCGTTAACCGAGCTGCATTTAACAGCAATCGACGGGTGGAAGTGTTGGAGAAAGTCGAAGAAGTGGTTGAAGCATTTTCTGACAAGACGGGACTTCAAGTTCACTATTCAGGTTTGCCCTATATCCGTACGAAGCAAACGGCCAAAATCAAGCAAGAGCTCGGGATGTTCGTAGGCCTGGCGGCCGCTGTAACGGCTCTTCTCATGCTTCTTTTCTTTAAGAGTTTCCGAGTCATGTTTATCAGCCTTTTGGTGGTAATCATAGGTGTAATCTGGTCCATGGGTACAATCGGACTTCTTGGTTTCAAGCTTAGCGCTTTGATGGGCCTTATTCCGCCATTGATCATTGTGATCGGAGTGCCCAATTGTGTTTTCTTACTGAATAAATACCACAATGAATACCGTCACCACGGAAATCAGATCAAAGCCCTTAGCAGAGTAATACATAAAGTGGGGAACGCCACATTCATGACCAATGCCACCACGGCAATGGGTTTCGCCACATTTATATTTACCCAAAGTGCTATATTGCAGGAGTTTGGTGTTGTAGCGTCTATCAATATTCTCAGTGTTTTCGTTTTATCGCTGATCATTATTCCTTGTGTTTTCAGCTTTATTGCTCCTCCAAGAGAGAGACACGTCGCACACCTCGATCGTAAATGGGTCGATAAAGTAGTATCCATTCTCCACGGATTGGTGAGTAACCACCGCCGAAAGGTTTACATCGGAACCGTCGCAATTCTTTGCATTTCCATTTACGGGGCCACTCTTGTGGAGGCAACGGGAAACATAGTTGACGATTTACCAAAAGATGATAAGATCATAACTGATCTCAATTTCTTTGAAGATAATTTTGCGGGTGTGATGCCGCTTGAAATCTTGGTCAATTCATTAGATAGCAGCCAAGTCACAAAGGCAAAGACGCTCAAGAAAATCGAAAGGCTCCAAAAAGTGCTAGAGGCCTATCCCGAGATCTCGAGATCACTTGCAATTACCGATGCGATTAAGTTTGCCAAGCAAGCCTATTACAACGGGCTAGAAGATCGCTACAGTTTGATTTCCAATTATGAGAGATCATTCGTAGGTCCCTACCTTAGAGGTAATGAGTCAGACGCGAGCAAGATTTCGCAGATGTTTCTGGATTCGTCTCAAACGGTCACGCGTATTTCTGCTCAGATTGCCGACATCGGAACGACGGAGTTGGATAGTTTGATGGAAAACCTCAAACCGAAGGTGTATGAGATATTTCCTAGAGATGAGTACAAGGTTACCCTTACAGGAACGAGCATTGTCTTCCTGAATGGAACTGATTATTTGGTCAGGAACTTATTTATCAGTCTTGCCATTGCGATCTTCGTCATCTCTATTTTAATGGCGCTTCTCTTCAATTCGGCTCGAATGGTGATCATTTCACTATTCCCGAACCTGCTGCCGTTGCTGTTTACTGCGGGATTAATGGGTTATTTTGGTGTGGCCATAAAGCCTTCCACCATTTTGGTCTTTAGTATTGCCTTTGGTATTTCCGTTGATGATACCATTCACTTCCTCTCAAAGTATCGACAAGAACTAAAGTCAAGGTCATGGGATATTCGTACCTGTGTATTAAATGCAGTTACCGAAACGGGGGTAAGCATGATTTACACATCTATCATTCTCTTCTTTGGTTTCTTGGTTTTTACCGCTTCGAACTTTGGAGGAACGGTAGCCCTTGGAACTCTGGTTTCGGTTACCCTCCTGGTGGCGATGATTTCGAACTTAGTGCTCTTGCCTAGTTTGTTGCTATCATTCCACCGCAGCTTGGTGACGAAATCTTTCCGCGAACCACTGCTGGAAATTATCAACGAAGAAGAGGATATCGAATTAGAAGATTTGGAGATTCGAAAATCGGAGTGATCAAAATAGCTTTAGAAAAATGAAAGGAATCATTTTAGCAGGCGGCTCAGGAACCCGACTTTATCCACTCACTATTTCTGTGAGTAAGCAACTCATGCCCGTTTACGACAAGCCGATGATCTATTATCCTCTGTCTACGCTGATGAGTGCCGGGATCAGTGATATTCTTATCATCACAACTCCGCATGACCACGAGAATTTCAAAAGATTACTGGGTGATGGTAAGCGCTTGGGCTGCAATTTCGCCTATGCTATCCAAGAAGAGCCGAATGGCCTTGCACAGGCCTTTGTAATTGGTGAAGAATTTATTGGAAAGGACAAAGTAGCTCTAATCTTGGGCGACAATATCTTTTACGGTTACGGCTTGGAGGAGCTGCTATCAGAGAATAATGATCCTGAGGGTGGAATTGTCTACGCATACCATGTTTCTGATCCCGAGCGATACGGAGTAGTGGAATTTGACAAGGAGATGAAGGCCATAAGTATTGAAGAAAAGCCTGAAAAACCAAAGTCCAATTATGCAGTCCCCGGTCTTTACTTCTACGATAATGAAGTAGTAGAAATTGCCAAAAATCTCAAGCCCAGCGCTCGCGGTGAATACGAGATTACCGATGTAAACAAAGCGTATTTAGCTCAAGAGAAATTGCAAGTATCTGTTATGAATCGAGGAACGGCTTGGCTAGATACAGGTACGTTCTCTTCTCTTATGGCAGCAGGCCAATTTGTAGAAGTAATAGAAGATCGTCAAGGTCTCAAAGTCGGTTGTATAGAAGAGGTGGCTTATAGAAAAGGCTTTATTGATGCCGATCAGCTCAACCAAATTGCCCAACCTTTTGTTAAAAGCGGCTATGGACAGTACCTGCTTAATTTGATTAAATGAATTCTAAACTCGATCAGCTGCGATCGCTTCTCGATGTAGAGATAGCGACCTATACTTCTCAACTTCCCGAAGACAATCTTCACACTCCCATCAAATACATTATGTCTTTGGGGGGAAAGCGTATTCGTCCCTCACTTGTTTTGCTTTCTGCAAATGCTTTTGGAGGTTCTGTCGAGAAGGCATTGCCCGCAGCATTAGCGGTGGAGGTCTTCCACAATTTCACTTTGGTTCATGATGATATTATGGATGAAGCTCCTCTTCGAAGAGGAAAAGAGACTGTGCATCAAAAGTGGGATACGAATACCGCTATACTATCAGGTGATGCCATGGTGATCGAGGCTTATAAGCAATTGGCTCTATGCGGAACTGAGCATCTGCCCGAGCTTCTTGATTTGTTTAACCGTACTTCGGCTGAGGTTTGTCTAGGTCAGCAGTACGATATGGATTTTGAAGAGGAAGAAGGTGTTTCAGAGGAGCGCTATATTGAAATGATCGGTTTGAAAACAGCTGTTCTTTTAGGGTGTAGCCTACAAATGGGCGCCATTTTGGCCAATGCATCCAAAGAAGAGTCAGAAGCGATTTATGCATTCGGTAAGGCCGCTGGCGTCGGATTTCAATTGCAAGATGATTATTTAGACGCCTTTGGAAATCCTGAGAATTTTGGAAAACAAGTAGGTGGCGATATCATTGCCAATAAGAAGACTTACTTGATTATTCGAGCTCTACAAAAAGCTTCAGAAGCGCAAAGGAAGGAGTTGGAAGCCATTTATTTCAAAAACGAAATTGCTAATCCGGCTGAAAAAGTTGAGCGTGTTCGCCAAGTATTTCTCGATTTGGAAGTCGATCAAGATATTCAGCAGCGAAGCAATGAATATTTTGCCGAGGCGAAGCACCAGCTGGACAGGGCGAATTTGAGCGCGAATGGACGGGAACAGATGGAAGGATTTCTTAAGTTGCTTCAAGCCCGAAGTCACTAATTGCTGTAAATATTCCGCAGTGCTTCGCTAAGATTTGTGTAACGGAAATCAAATCCCGTTTCTTCAACCTTTTTTGCAGAAGCGCGACTTCCCTCTAAAATCAATCGTCCCATTTCTCCAAAAGCTGCTTTTAAAACAAAGGCTGGCACATTTGGAAGCCACAATGGTTTTTTTAAAGCTTTAGCAGTTTCCTTTGTCAAATCCTTATTGGTTACATGGTCTCCATTGACGGCATTGTACGCGCCGTGGTAGTTCTCATTCTCAATGGCTGCACGGTACATTTCGCAAAGATCAGCTATGTGGATATAGGGAACCCACTGTTCCCCGGAGCCTAATGGAGCTCCAAGTCCGAATTTTACAGGTTGGGCTATTTTTTTAAGCGCGCCACCATTTGACGACAAAACTATTCCGGTTCGGAACTTTACGACGCGGGCCATTTTTTCAAATTTATCCGCTGCATCTTCCCACAACACGCAGCACTTTCCGATAAAGTCATTTGAAGGTTGATCCGTTTCAATGTAGATATTTTCAGTCGTGTCCATACCGTAGTAGCTTATTCCGCTGGCCGATACAAATGATTTTAGTGGCACGTTTAGTTCTTTTACCTTTCGGTAAAGAAGATTTGCAGATTCTACACGACTGTCGATAATGATTTTCTTGCGCTCTTCCGTCCATCTGCCGTCGGCTATGCCCGCTCCAGCCAAATGAACGATGGCTTCGACACCTGTAAAAGCGTCGTCGTCAATTTCGCCTTTTGCTATGTTCCAGACGAACGTCGGAATGTTACTATCGGATGATTTGTTTCTGGACAGGTGATTAACTTGGTGTCCTTTTGCTAAAAGCAACTTTGTCAATGCCGAACCGATAAGGCCCGAACCGCCTGAGATAAGGATTTTCATATTCTAAAAAAAAAAGCAACTCTCCTTACAAGGAGAATTGCCTTAAAGGATTGTTAATCGAAGGAATTACATAGAGGGAAATAAGACATTGTCAATTATATGTACAACACCATTTGTAGCCTGAATGTTGGTTAAGACAACCACGGCTTCTTCTCCATAGGCATCCGTTAGGATTAAAGCGTTGTCGTCAGCGCCTATTCGAATGGTAAACTCTTGACCCAACAAGGTCAATAAGCTTCCTTCAGGTATTTCTTCTTGGTGCAATTCCGTTTCTAGCACGTGGTACTGAAGCATGTCGGAAATTTGGTTATCGGTGAAGCCATTTATGGTCGTCGACTTATCCTCAAACGCCGAATTCAGTGGAGCAAAGACCGTCAGTGTAGCTAAAGGACACAGTGAATCCCAAGAGTTGGTAGTCGTCACGGCATCCAATAATTCCGAAAGGTCAGGATTTGCAATGGCGTGGTCGACAACGTTAGGCAATACGAGAACTCCATTTATTTCATGGATGATCCCGTTCGTGGCAGTCATGTTGGTATTTACCGAAATTGCTCCTATTCCGTTTCCTCCGTTAAGAACTATGGTGTTATTGATCCGAGCAATACGTAATGTCAACGGAGTTGAATCCGGTGAATAGGTGCTCAGGGTGGACTTGTATTTTGCAGACGCTATATCACTAGTGGCAATTTTAGCTTCCAGCATGTGGTAGAGCAATATTTGACCTACTACATCAGCTCCTAACTCAGTGGCTGCATCATCCACTCGGCTTCCATCTCCATTATTGTCGCTAATTTCATTCTCGTCAAAGAATGCGTTGAAAGCCTCATTGTTGGGCGCAAAAACTGTAAAGGATCCCGATTGTTCGAATTCATCGACTAAATCAGTCAGAATCAAAGCATCCACTAAAATGCTGAATTGTGGGCTTTCTTGAGCCAACTCTGCGATGCTCTTAGTAGGACTAGGAGCGGTTGGTGGTGCCTCGTCTTCCTCGTTTTCATTGCAAGACGTCAGACCCAAAGAAAGGCTCAAAAAGATCAAGAGCGATAGTTTACTTAAATCGTTTTTCATTTGTTTGAGTTATTGGTTTGATCCTCAAGGTATAAATAAAACCGGACTTGTCATGCGGTTGAAGTTTAGATTGTCAGAGAGTATAACGGTTCAATGACTTTAATACAATTGTAGGACGCTACCGAAAAGTTAGCTCGACATGGATTTCTCACTTTTTTTTGATTTCCAAACGCTCAATTCTCTCTCTTTTAAGGCCTAAATACTCTGCTTTTGTTCTTTTCAGTTATCTAAAATTCCCTTAATAAGAAAATCTGAAATCTATAGCTCAATAAAAAGGCCCGCGTTAAAGCGGGCCTTAAGGTTTTTAGAATAACGTGTGCTTACTCTGGAAGTAACACCCCTTGGATCACATGTACTACTCCATTTGTTCCTTGTATATCTACAATGGCAATATCAGAAGTTGCACCGGAACCGTCCGTAATACCTACAGTTACATCATCAGGTTGAACCGCGACAATAATCTCCTCACCTTGCAACGTTGTTTGAGTTCCTACAACAACAGAACTTCTAAGCTCTTCGCCCAAAACGTGATACAACAAAATATCGGTTGGGTCAGCAGGTAATGTTACACCGGTAAAGGCATCATTGACAGGTGCAAATACCGTGTAAGCCATGGTTTCATCAGCTAAAGTAGCATCCAAACCTGTTGCTTCCAAAGCTCCTTGGAGAATAGAAAGGCCTGAATTTGATCTTGCAAAATCAGCAACTGTTGGCAGTATAAGAACTGAATTGATTCTGTGAATTACTCCGTTGGTAGCAAGAATGTCTGCACTTTCTACAGTAGCACCTTTTTCGATGGTGGAACCACCATTCACATCTACCGTTCCGTTGCTCGGCTCAACCAACATGCTCAAAGCATTACCTGAGCCTGACGAGGCAAAGGTCGTTGGATAACTCTGAGCAGTTATATCACCTGCTCTTACTTCAGAACCTACAATTACATGGTATTGCAATGTGCTAATCACTGCATCAGCACCAAGATCAGCTATCAGGGCATTCACTTTAGTTGTGTCATCTTGATTTACATCAATACCTCTTGCAGCGAACAACGCGTCAAAAGCGTCATTGTCAGGAGCAAAAACTGTGTATGGTCCATCACCGCTTAGATCATCTACCAATCCACCGGCTGTAAGTGCTGCAACTAGAATACTAAAATCCGGACTGCTTGCTGCTATTTCAACAATGCTTTGGGTCGGACCACTTGTCGGTGGATTCGGATCTTCGTCATCGTCATCATCGCACGATGTCATCACTAACGTTAAACTTAAAAATAATAGGAATGAGAATTTACTCAAGTCTTTAATCATGGTTTTAAAATTTTTATGGATTTAAGATTTACTTAACATAGAGACATAGTGCTTGTTCAATTCCCCCATTTAACAAAGCTCAATATCCGGGAATCTCAAACGTTAGATTGATGTTGCATTTTTCACACTTGTTGGTCGTTGCAAACGATCATTTGTGCAGAAGTATTGGGCTTTTCAGGTTTTTAGCCAAGATGTAAAGGCCAACTTTAAAAATTCAAATACTTGGATTCCGGAATGAAATTTATTTTGACTTTTTTCTTAATTTTTGTCCTCTTGCTGATTACACCTCAAGAAGTTTTTTCGCAAGATCAAGGCTTCGTTGACTATTGGGATAAGAACCATAAAGTGAAACGAACCGAAGGACTATATCGCCGAGGGCTAGAACACGGAACTTGGAAGTATTACTACAGTGATGGCTCGCTAAAAGAGGAGTCAGAGTTCTTTTTGGGTCGATTGAATGGCTCCGTCAAAAGGTTTTATAAGAACGGTCAATTGGAGACCGAAGGATACTTTGATTGGGACAGACCTGATAGCGTGTTGCATGCTTTTTATCCTTCGGGCGACCCCAAAGAAACGGGCTATTTCAAGGATGGCGTTAAGTCCGGTGAATGGAAATACTGGTATCCTGATAGTCTGTTGAATATGGTTGAATTTGTCCACAATGAAGACAGTGTTGAAATGGTAAGTTACTTTCTGTCTGATGGAACCGTTGCTGTAGAAAATGGCTCAGGTTTTATGGAAACATTCTATTCTGATGGCGAGCAAAAGAGCAGGGAGGCATATAAAAATGGATGGATGACAGGAGAGTCCACTACTTGGTATCCAGATGGCCAATTGCGAACAAGAGGGTACTATGATCAGGAGAAGAAGGACAGTGTTTGGATGTACTATTTTTCTAATGGCAACCTTTGGAAGGAGACGCATTTTACAAAAGATTCGCTGGATGGGCCATTTCTTGAAAATTTTGAGAACGGAAAGGCTGCTGTAAAAGGTCAGTATGAGATAGGGCTGAAAGAAGGGGAGTGGAAATTTTTTCGAGACAGCGGTTTCATGGAGATGAAGGGTCCATTTGAAAATGGACTTCAGCACGGCAAGTGGAGTTATTATTATCCCAATGGTCAAGTGCAATATGAAGGTACTTGGCAGCAAGGAGAGAAGTCCGGTGAATGGGTTTTTTATTACCCTGACGGTAGTACATGGCGACAAGGAGAATTCCTGAAAAATAAGCGCAACGGAAATTGGACCACTTGGTTTGAAAACGGCAACAAGTTGCAAGAGGGTTCATATGTCGATGGACTGGAGGAAGGTACATGGAAATCGTGGTACAAGTCGGGTTCTCCAAAAGATGAGGGCAGTTTTTCCGTGGGGAAACTTGTTGGAAAGTGGAAGGGATGGTTTCCCAATGGATCCCCTATGTATGAAGGTTCGTGGCAAGGAGACGAGAAAGTAGGTAACTGGAAGCACTACCATGAGAATGGAAAACTTGAAGAGAATGCTTGGTACAAAGATGGACGCTTAAACGGACCTTTTGCCGAATATTCTGAACAGGGAATTCCCATCAGAGAAGGCACCTATTTGGAAGGTAAGCCGGATGGTAAATGGATCTACTTTTTCCCGGAAGGTGGGAAAATGCGGGAGTCCGGTTACCGCAAAGGAAAGCAGCATGGCAAGTCTGTTATGTACCATCGTCGCGGAGGACAGCCGGAGCTAGAAGAATACTTTGAAGATGGGAAGCGAGAGGGTATTTCTACATCGTTTTCACCCAGAGGCAATGTGATCACCAAGATTGAATACAAAGACGGTCGAAAATTAAGGGTGGTGGAAGACAACCGAATGAATCATTAGCATCATTGATTTTCAGGAAAAATCATTACATTTGCAGTCAGAAAATAAAAGAAACTAAATCGAGGGGCCGAAGCCCCTCTTTTTATTGATTGCAAGTGATTACCGAGAATACCATAAGAAGTTTAATTGCGGAGAAGATCGAAGGAACGGAATATTACATTCTGGAACTAGAAATTAAGCCCGGGAATAACATTCGTGTTGAGCTTGAGAGTATGGGACCTGTATCCATTTCAGATTGCGTAGACATCAGTCGTCAGATTGAGCACAATTTGGATCGCGAAGCTGAGGATTTTTCGTTGCAAGTGAGTTCTCCCGGCATTGATAAGCCTCTTAGGGATCACCGTCAATACATCAAGAATATTGGTAGGAATTTGAAGGTGAGGTTGACGGGAGGAGAAGAAGTTGAGGGCGAGCTGCTTACGGCAAATGAAAATGGGATCAAGTTGCATACGAGCAGAAAGGAGCGCGTGCCCGGAAAAAAGAAAAAAATACTTATTGAAGAAGAATTGGATCTGTCTTACCCTGAGGTAAAGGAGGCCAAAATCAAAATCAATTTCAAATAATAGCACATGAGCAATGTAAATTTGTTCGACTCGTTCACCGAGTTCAAAGAGTTTAAAAATATCGATCGTGAAACGATGATGCGTATTTTGGAAGATGTCTTCCGAAACATGCTGATAAAGAAACACGGAACGGATGATAACTTCGACATCATCATAAACCCTGATGAGGGAGACTTGGAAATTTGGCGTAACCGCGAAATCGTTCCTGATGGCGAGGTAGAAGACGATAACGCACAAATAGCCTTAACTGAGGCGGTTAAAATTGAGCCCGATTTTGAAGTAGGTGAAGAGGCTACGGAAGAGATCAAGCTGGACCACTTCGGGAGAAGGTCGATTCTTTCGATGCGTCAGAATCTTGTTTCAAAGATTATTGAGCTCGAGAAGGACAGTCTTTACAACAAGTACAGCTCACGAGTCGGAGAAATCATCGCAGGAGAAGTTTACCAAGTTTGGAAACGAGAAATCCTTCTCTTGGATGATGAAGGAAACGAATTGATTTTACCCAAGTCTGAGCAAATCCCAAGCGACTACTTCAAGAAAGGTGATACGGTAAGAGCTGTGGTAGCCAAGGTAGAAATGCGCAATAACAATCCTGTGGTTATTCTATCAAGAACGGCACCTGAGTTTTTGGAGCGTTTGTTTGAAATGGAAGTTCCCGAGGTCTTTGATGGGTTAATTACCATCAAAAAAATCGTTCGAGTTCCTGGTGAAAGAGCCAAAGTAGCTGTAGAGTCATATGATGATCGCATAGATCCTGTGGGTGCTTGTGTCGGAATGAAAGGCTCGCGAATACATAGCATAGTTCGTGAATTGAAGAATGAAAACATTGACGTGATTAACTACACGGCAAATGATCAGTTGCTTATTCAGCGATCATTGAGTCCTGCAAAGATTACGAGTATTAAGATAGATGGTCAGAAGGCAGAAGTCTTCTTAAAACCTGATCAAGTTTCCCTAGCCATCGGTAAGGGAGGCCACAATATTAAGTTAGCCGGAAAGCTAACAGGATTTGAAATTGACGTTTATCGCGACTCTGAAGGAGAAGACGAAGATGTAGATTTGGAAGAATTTGCAGATGAAATTGATGGTTGGATCATTGACGAACTCAAGAAGGTTGGTTTGGATACTGCGAGAGCAGTGCTGGACCTAGCTCCTGAAGAGTTGGTGAAGAGATCAGACCTTGAAGAGGAAACTGTCAAAGAGATAATGAAAATTTTGAGCGAAGAGTTAGAGTAGAGCGTAATTGCGCTTATTTTTTAACTTCGCAGAAACCCCGATAATTTTATATGCCAATACGCAAAGCATCGGTACGACTAAGTAAAGCAGCAAAAGAGTTTAACGTTGGGATTCAAACCATCGTTGATACCCTTGCGGACAAAGGTTTTGAGATAGAGAGCAAGCCCAATGCAAAAATTGAGCCCGCTGCTTATGAAATTCTCATGGATGAATTTCAAGACTCAAAACAACTTAAGGAGAAAGCTAAGACAGCCGGAAAGGTTGCAGCCAATAAAGAGACTGTAACCATAGAGAGAGAGAAAGAAGAGCGCAAAGAACGAGAAGAAGAGAAGGAAGAAGTTCTCATTAAGAACGTACAAGGCGTTACTGATGATGTTTATAAGCCTGAAGTAAAAGAAAAGCCGGGAGTTTCTGTAGTTGGAAAAATTGACCTGAATAAGGATAAAAAGCAACAGCCAAAGCCTGAGCCAAAGCAAGAAGAGAAGGCAGAAGAAAAGAAAGAAGAACCTGTTGTTAAGGCTGCTGAGGAACCAAAAGAAGAGAAAGCCGAGCCAGCTCCTGCAGTAGAAGAAAAGAAGCCGACAGAGCCTACAGCCGAAGAGAAAGCTGATTTAGAGAAGAAGGAAAAAGCGCAGAAAGAAGAGGACAATACTATACGCACCAACGTTCAAAAGCTTGTTGCGCCTACAGTTTTGGGTAAGATTGATCTTCCGGAAAGGAAACCAAAGAAAAAGCCGGTTATCAGCACTGATCCCGACAAGGATACCCAGAAAGGTAGAAGAAAGAGAAAACGCCTTCGCACTGATAAAGTTGATGTCAATAAACCGGGCCAGAACAAGGGTAAACCCAAAAGAGGGAATGAACGCCGTGAGGTTAGTAAAGAAGATATCGATCGCGAATTGAAAGAAACGCTTGCAAAACTGCAAGGTGGAGGCGGAAAGAACAAAGGCGCCAAAAACAGAAGGCTTAAGCGAGATGAGCA
>CAZKXG010000046.1:0-15683 GCA_964556465.1 uncultured Cryomorphaceae bacterium
TTTTAGATGTGGATGGTGTTTTTACTGATGGTGGTTTGTACTATTCATCTGATGGTGAAGATGCAAAGAAGTTTAACGTGAAAGATGGCATGGCCATTAAAAAAGCCGCAGATAAAGGGCTTGAATTCGGAATCATCAGTGCCTCGTCGAAGGCTGAGGTTGTGAAAATACGCGCTGAAATTCTGGGAATACAAAACGTATACGTAGGCACCACTCCCAAGCTTGAAATACTCGAGTCTTGGCTCTACCAAAAAGGTATAGGCTTTGAAAATGTAGCTTATATCGGAGATGATATCAACGATGTTCCTATTTTGGAAAAGGTGGGTTTGGCTGCCGCTCCGAGAGATGCTGTTCTACAAGCGAGACAAGCTGCTCATATTGTGACGAAACGAGGTGGTGGAGAAGGCTGTATTCGAGAGTTAGTAGAAGGCTACCTTATTTCTATTGACGTTTAAATTGGGCTAATAAGATCAAGATCTTGAGTGGACGACAATTAATCTCGTCTTAGCATGCTCTGTTTTTCTTCTTTCTCTTTTTTCTTCTCTTCAATAAAGTCGTGCTTTTCAGCAACGTTGGCCGTTTTTTGGTCAAATTCCAACTGCAGATCATCCGCTTCAGATTGCCGTTCCGAGATTCGCTTCTCGTATCCGTTCAGCTCCTTATCTACGATCTTTGGATCGTTCATCTCCATCTGACGTTGCAGGTCATTCATTTGATTTTCTAAGCTTTCAGCCTTCGAGGTGTACTCGTTTAGTTGAGTTGTAGCCTCTGTCTTCAATTCAGTATATTTCTCTATTGCCTTTTCGTGTTTTTTCGCATTCTTGGTGTGTCCGCTCACCGTTTTTTCAATGTCTTTACCCTTCGATGCGTGTGCTTTCTTGGCATCAACACCAAGTGAATCCGTATTGGTAGCGCGATGTCGACTCAAGTTATTTTCGGCATCCGATTTTGATTTTTTTGAAATGGCTGCTTCCGATGTAGAAGCACTGATTTTTTCTTCTGATTTGGAGATAGTCTTTTCCGCCTTCTTTTTACTCTTCTCAGCTTTGCTAAATTCTTTTTTCAAGCTTTTGTATTCTGCTTTTTTGCTTGGATAGTCAAAAGCATCGGCAGCAGCTTTTATACTATCTCTTCTCTCTTCGAGTAGGCTTACATCTCTTTTTGCTTGCTCGAGTTCAGGCCTTACATTAGATAATGACTTTTCGATTTTTTCGACCTCTTTGATTTGATCTTTGATCAGTTTGTCAAGGTCTTTAATCTCTGATTTGATAACGGATTTATCTTGTTTCTCATCCTCTTGAGCAGCGGCTCCGAGCGTGAAAAGACTAATAATAAGGAAAGTCGCAATTCTTTTCATTTCGATTGATTTGGTTAATCCAACGAGCGAAAGATATGCAAAAGTTCGGTCTTTAAAGTCTCATTTTTATCCTTGGCGTACCAGCTATGAATGACTTCAGCGAACTTATCAAAAGGAAGCTTTTCGTGATCCAAAAGTTCTTTGTATTCCATGACCATTCTTTGAACGGGGAGTGGCCTGGGGCCCCAAACAAAAAGTTCATTCCCTGTGCTTTCATCAAAGGAAATCAACTTGGGAATACTTCTGGACCCATTGGTCAAATACATATCCATAAAGCCCATGTTTTCATCGCGGTAGACCAGCCGCAATTCTACATTTGACGATTGTTCTGCTAGTTTCGCTATGAATGGAATATTTTGCGCCGCATCTCCACACCACGCTTCCGTAATGACGACCCAGACCATTTTATTTCCATGCGATTCTACCAGGCGGACCAATTCATCGTCCATATTTATGGTTTTATTGAGCCTGGACATTCTGCGAAAGTTTAAATGGGTGTAGTTAACCAAACTTTCAGACTGATTCTGGCCCGAAGTAGCTTTTTCATTAACCAAATCGCTCACTTTTCGTACATATTCATCATACGTAAGAGCATTTTCGGGTAGTACTTTCAACGAATTGTTCATGTTTGCAAGGTACATTTGTATGCTAAACGACTACAGTACATCTTTGTTTTGATAATAGGCCATTGGATATATACAATTCCGCTCTTGCTAATCGCTATTTACATAGGGGTCTGCATCTTTTATTACATATTCCAAGAGCGTTTCATTTTTGTACCATTGGGCACTTTAAGCGCAGATGCAACGATAGAGCTGGGAACTGACTTCAGTGAAGTATTTTTAAATGGGGTAGAAGGGGGACGCATACATGCCTTGCATATCAAAGTAGCAAATCCAAAAGGCTGTATTTTATATTTCCATGGTAATACGGGGCACATTACTCGGTGGGCACCGATTGCTGAAGAACTCACATCTTTTGGTTTTGACGTATTCGTTCCTGATTACAGAGGCTATGGGAAGAGCCACGGGATAAGATCACAAGAGACGCTCTGTGCTGACGCATTGCTTTGCTATGATTATCTAAAAAAGAGTTACTCTGAGAAAAAGATTTGTCTTTACGGACGCTCACTTGGGTCTGCTATGGCTTCTTGGCTGGCGGGTAGGACAAACTCAGGCGGTGTCATTCTAGAAACACCATTTAACAATCTTCGAGATGTGGCAGCCTACCACACAAAGATTATTCCTGTCGGTGTTTTATTGAAATATGGTTTTCGAAACGAACTTCATTTAAAACACTGTAAGTCACCTATATTAATCGCACACGGAACAAAGGACATCATAGTTCCCTATCGTTGTGGATTTTCACTCTTTAAAACTGCCAAACCAATTGCGCAGATGGTGACTATTCCGGGCGGACACCACGGCGATTTAAATGGTTATCCACTTTTCAGAGAAAAGCTGCAGGCATTCTTTGACAAGCACTTTTCTGAAAAAGAATAATAGGACTAGGGCTTTCAGAAATTCCGTATCTATTCAAGAATGAACTTTATCACGTGCTCTTTTTCTCCACGAATTTGAGCCAAGTAAAAGCCCTTATCCAAATGGTGAAGTGAAAGGTGATTGCGACCTTCAACCAATTGACCTTGGTAAACGACTCTCCCTTCTACGGAAATTACAGTGATATCTGCCCGATTAGCTCCGGTATAGTCGATGTTTAGATCGCCATAGCTTGGATTTGGAAACAATTCGGCTTTTTCATCCTGAACATCGTTTTCTTGAGTTACCAAGCCTGAAGGTGAGCAAAGGTTGCTGAAAAAGTTCCATATTTCAGCGCTCGCGCTAATGTCTTGGTTGGTGGGCTGGAGGAAGTCTAAGAACGGAACAGGGGGTGCCCCGGGCCAAGTATGCCCTCCGCCTTCTACACGGTAGAATCTTGCCTTTAATCCACCATCGCAATCTGTTACTTCAGCTCCTTGAACGGAAGAAAAGTCGGTAACCGGGGCATTTGGAATGCTAAAAGTGGATACGGACTGACAATCATTGATATTGTTCCACGTTCTGAAAACCTGTTCTACCGGAAAGAACTCTCCAAAAGTTGCTGCTGCTATGTTTCCGCCGTTGTATGGCACCACTAGGTCAGAGGTTCCATGAATCTGCATAAAGGGAACCGGGATGTTTCCTTGACAGTCTGAGATGAAATTGCTCGTAACGGTTCCCGTTACTGATGCAATTGCTTTGAATACTTCGGGTTGCTCACAGCCTAAGAAATAGCTCATCATCCCTCCGTTTGACATGCCGCTCACATAGGTGCAGTTTTCATCCAGATCGTAAATTGTCTGTAGATCAATTGCCAGATTGGTAAGGAAACCAACATCATCGACTGTTTCGAGCGGAAAATTAATATTCCAAAACTCAGTTCCCGATAAGTCTTGACTTCCTTGTGGATAACAAACCGCGAAGCCGTTGGCATCTGCAATATCGTTCATGCCATAATCATCGATAATGCCGGCAGCAGTTGATGTGTAGCCGTGAAGGACAAAAACCAGAGGCGATCCCGGCGCTATGTCATCAGGAAGGTAAAGAAAGTAGCTTCTGTCTTCTCCCTCGTGTACAAATGTTAACTCAGATAATTGCCCAAATCCAGAAAAGGCGATAACGAAGAAGATAAAAAAGAAAGATATTTTTTTCATGGAATAAAATGATTGTTGGTAGGACAAGTTCCTCTTTTAGATTCGGATTACCAAATTAACTGTCTCGCTTGTGCTTCCATCGGCGATGACTCCAAAGCCACCATTCGGGTTCTGCAATGATGCGTTCTTCTAGCGCTCTGACGTGCTTTTCTGTGATGGCATATTCCGGTTCATTTTTCGGAATTTCTGAAAGAAGTTTAAACTCGATTTCATAGTGACCTCGACTCACTTTCGTGATGTCAAAAAATACTACTGCCATATCAAGTTTCTTCGCAATCTGTTCAGCTCCTAAGAAAATAGGCGTTTCCTGACCTAGAAAGGAAGTCCAGTATTTGATTTTGGACTTTTGGGGACTCTGGTCTGCAAGGAAGTAAGTCATGGTCACCTCACCATTGTCTTTTTCAGTCTTAAGTTTTCTATAGCTGTCCTTGGTCGAAACCATATGAACTCCATATTTTGAGCGTAGTCCGTTAATGAGCTGATTGAAGTACGGGTTTTTCAAAGGTTTGTGGATGGCCCATACCTTATGCTTCACCTCCGTGGGGAGAAGGGAAAGCCATTCCCAATTGCCGTAATGTCCCAGAACTCCCGCCACACTCTTTCCTTTACCGTAAAGATCATTGAGGAGTTCGGGGTTTTTAAAAACATACCGCGGCTTCAATTGCTTTGCAGATCGATGCAATGGATAAAACCATTCGATGAAGCTATCTCCTAATTGGCGATAGAACTTTTTCTCGATTTCTATAATCTCCTCTTCCGACTTTTGAGGAAAGGAGTTTTGGAGATTTGATCTTACTATCTCCTTTCGGTATCCGATAACTCGGTAAGCCAAGAGGTAAAATAAATCACCGATGATGAACAAGGCTCTGAGCGGTAACCACGTGATAGTCCAAAGAAAAATGTACGCAACGGCATAACCTAGAAACTGCATGACGGCAAAAGTAGCATAGATGCAGGATTAAGTTGGTATTTTTGGCGGAAAGCCAGAGACTATGCCAGCTAATAAATACGCCCTCTTGCGCTACCGCATCATTGATCGGTGCATTAGCAACAAGTTTAACCCATATCCAAACAAAGAAGATTTGCGGGAGGCGTGTGAAGAAGAGTTGTATGGTTCTGGCGGCGATAGAATTTCTGCCAGCACGATAGACAAGGACCTCTACGCCATGCGAAATGAGTCGAATCTGGGATATTTTGCACCAATATCGTACAGCAAGGCTGAGAAAGGTTACTACTACGAAGATCCCGATTATAGCATTGATGAGATGCCACTGAACCAAGAAGATATCGAGGCGATTGAGTTTGCAGCAAATACATTGGCTCAGTTTCGTGGAATTCAACTATTTGAATCGTCGGGAGATGCGATCGATAAAATTTTGGGTAGGCTTAGCCTCAGACCTACTGAAGGTCAAAACATTGAGCAGTACGTGCAATTTGAGACAGCTCCCGAATACAAAGGATCGGCTCATCTGAAGGTATTTCTGAAAGCCATCAAAGATCGGAATGCCGTGACTTTTGAATACCAAAAATTTTCGGGTGAGCCATCCCGTCTTTACCACATTCATCCATACTTGCTTAAAGAATACCGGAATCGTTGGTATGTAATTGGATTTAATCCCCAAAAAGAAGCTACAGTAGTCTTCGGACTAGATAGAGTAGTAGGTGAAGTAAACCAGACTGATATGCCGTTTAAGCGTCGCTCTGATTTTGACTCGGATCGATATTTTAAGCATAGTTTGGGCATAACAGCTTTGGATGAAGAACCCGAAAAAATCGTGTTGCGTTTTTCGCCGCTTTCAGGAAAATATGTTGAAAGCCAGCCTTGGCATTCATCACAATCCCTTCGTAAGCACACATCGACTTATACCGAATTTGAGTTGTTTCTTTGCGTTACAAGGGAATTGCTGATGCAGATATTGAGCTTTGGCAGTGACGTTCAAGTACTATCTCCTCAGAAACTTAGAGATATGGTACAGGATACCTTCAAAGATGGGCTAAAAAGTTATTCTGACAAATAGCATTTTATAATCGGAATCTACTCTATTTTAACCAACTATCGCAAATCTCTGCGAGCGATCATGTGAGGAATTGCTTGGCCTCCCATGTTCCAGAGCGGTTTTTGGTAATTGGGTTTTTTGGAATGGAGCCTCATTTCGATTCTGATTTGTCATATAAATCAACTAACTTGTTCTCACGTTTTTAACCACTCATACACTAACCTCCACCGCATTTATGTGGTGGTAATTTATTTCCTGATGAAGATTTTTTTCCGTCTCACTGTGGTGATGCTCATTATAGCCTCCCTAATTTCACCGGTACTATTAAATGCTCAAGATTGGCTCACATTCGATGTAGAGACTGATGAGCGCCTGACGCTCTCTTCGGTGGCCACTTCAGATAGTGAGGAGAAAGATTTTGCCGTAGGCGATTTGAATAATGATGGGCTAGCCGATGTAATTTGCGTAAGAAAAGAACCATTTTCAAATTCTTCCGAACCCGCAAAAACTGCGCTGTTGCTGATCAATCAAAATGGCATTTTGGTAGATGAGACGGCATCAATGGCCCCGGGCTTTATCAGCACACCCACTTTTGGAAGACACGTGATTGCGCACGATATGGATGATGATGGTTGGCTCGATGTCATTATTGCAAATACTTTCTCGCAGCAGCCGATGTATTATGCTAATTTAGGAGAAGACCTCAACGGAGTTTGGTTGGGGTTGGAAGACCAAAGCGCTATTCGTTTTCCCGAACTCACAGAAGATGTAATCTTGATGTGTGCCGTTCAGGCGGGCGATTTGGATGGAGATAATGATGACGACCTATACTTTGTAAACTACAAGCAAGGAGGTGGCGCTGCCAAAGACTTTCTACTTATTAATGATGGTAACGGAAACTTTACCAATGAGAGTGAAGCTAGATTGGGAAATCTCAGAAATTCGGCATTTGGAACAGCTGTTGAATTGGAAGATATGGACGGAGATTCTGATCTAGACGTGGTTAAAGTTTCCACCCTATTTGGGGTAGAGCCTTTCAACGATAACGGTGTTTTTGTGCTCTTCAACGATGGAACAGGAAATTTCACTAATTGGCAAAATGTTGCACCGTTTTCACCATACATGATTAGTATCGATGACTTTGATGGCAATGGTTTCAATGACGTTTTTGTAGTGGATGACGGTCAAGATTATGTCATTCAAATTACTTCTGCCGTGCAAGACATTAGTTGCTCGACTACACGAGTTGATGTCGTGAACGGCTCAGGTGGCTTTGGTGGAAACGTCGAAAAAGCTGATTTGGATTTAGACGGCGATATGGATGTTATCGTGAGTGATGTAGATGTGGATATTCCACCTTGTAACTCAAGTCGCGAGGTTAAAATTTTACGAAATAACGGCGGCACATTTACCCAAATGTTCAATGATGGATTTTATGCTTGGGCTACCAATAGCTATGACATAGGCATTGCCGATTTTAATGGCGACGGATTATTTGATTTTATTAATGGTAAGTGCGAAGGTTATGAAGTGATCATGAACAATTCTTGTGATCTCGTTCAGGATGCCGCCGACTTTGACAATGATGGTTTGCCCGATGCTTGCGATCCATGTCCGACAAATCCTAATCCCGATTGTGCTCCTTCTACGGATTTCCCTGTGATTGACACCAATTTGGACATTGCTCGTCAATGGAATGAGATGCTTCTTGCCTCCATTCGTAGAGACTTCGCACGACCCACTATGCACGCTCGTAATTTGTTTCATCACTCTATCGCAATGTGGGATATTTGGGCAGTTTATTATGAGGGATGCCCTTATTTACTTGGCCAAGACCGAAATGGGTTTGTTTCACCTTTTGAACCATTTCCTCTTCCTGTGGATAAAGAGGCTGCATTAAGTGAGGCGATTAGTTATGCTTCTTATCGTCTGCTGTCTCATAGGTTTCAAAATGCACCCAACGCCTCTTTGTTGCAGCAAGGGTATGACAATCACATGGCTGCTTTGGGTTACAATACCTTATTCACACTCACAGATTATAGCGGTGGCTCTGCTGCGGCATTAGGAAATTACATCGCTCAGGAAATAATTGATTTTGGCTTGCAAGACAACTCAAATGAACAGAATGCTTATGAAAATGAGTTTTACCAATCAGTAAACCCACCATTAAGTGTTGAGGATCCCGGTAACCCTTTGATCGCAGATATGAATAGATGGCAACCACTCATTCTGGAGATATTTATTGATCAAAGTGGAAATGAAATCCCCGGGGCTGCCCTAGACTTCCTTTCGCCTGAGTGGGGCCAAGTGGATCATTTTGCTCTCGATGATGACCAGTCCAATACGTTCCAAAGAGATGGATTTGACTACAAGACTTTTTTAGATCCGGGAAGTCCTCCTCAATGGTCTGTAGACGGCTCAGGGCAAGCCAACCTCTACAAATGGTCTTTCATGACTACGCTGCTATGGTCTTCCCATCTTGACGCAACCGATGGGGTTATGTGGGATATTTCTCCTGCATCTATTGGGAATAGAGGTCCACTTCCTGCTGATTTTACGGAGCATCCCGATTTTTACAATCACTTGGATGGCGGAACCAATAGCCCGGGCCACTCGATTAACCCTTCAACAGGCCTGCCTTATGAGCCTAATATGGTGCCGCGAGCAGACTACGCTCGAGTTCTTGCCGAGTTCTGGGCTGATGGCCCCGATTCGGAAACACCTCCGGGACACTGGTTTTCGATATTCAATTATGTAACCGATCATCCCGATGTGCAATATAGAATTGAAGGAGAAGGAGCTGAAATCTCCGAAACCGAATGGAGCATCAAAGGCTACTTCACACTTGGGGGAGCAATGCACGATGCCGCAGTTGCTGCCTGGGGTGTAAAGGGTCGTTATGACTTTATCAGACCTATTTCCGCGATCAGAGCTATGGCCGACTTGGGTCAGAGTTCTGATGCCGGTCTACCCAATTACCACCCAGGAGGGCTTCCTCTGGAATCTGGATTTGTTGAACTCGTTCAGGTGGGTGATCCGCTTGCAGGAGACTCAAATGAAAATATCAATAAAATAAAGGTAAAAGCTTGGCGAGGGCACAAGGTGATCGACAATGTAGATACTGACGTGGCAGGAGTAGACTGGATTTTGGCTGAGAATTGGGTTCCTTATCAGCGCCCCTCATTCGTAACACCTCCTTTTGCAGGTTACGTATCGGGTCACTCCACATTCTCACGAGCAGCAGCTGAAGTCTTAACAGCTTTCACCGGAGATGCGTTTTTCCCCGGCGGAATGGGAACTTTTCTCGCTCCTCAAAATGAGTTTCTCGTGTTTGAAGATGGGCCAACTGTAGATGTGGAGTTGGAATGGGCCACCTATCGAGACGCTGCCGATGAATCCGGATTATCAAGAATTTGGGGTGGAATTCATCCGCCGGCTGATGATATCCCTGGAAGGGCAATGGGAATAGTTATTGGTGTTGATGCCTTTAACCGCGCACAGTCCTTTTTCACCGATTGTGCAGCGCCGGCAACTTGCGACGAAGCGCCGACAAACCTCGACGCTGAATTGCAACAGTTTGGCATTTGGTTGAGTTGGGATCCCATACCGGGAACAGTAGGATGTAGAGTGAATGGAAGAGTGCTTGGAGCTTCAGGTTCTAAAAACATCAATATTATCACGCCCGAGGCGAGCTCATTATTTGTTTCCTATAATTCCGTCCAACCGGGTACTTCTTATGAATGGAAGGTACAATGCGCTTGCCAGTTAAACCCCTTGGTACTGACACCTTGGTCTGTTACGGATGTATTCACTACCGGATCGGGCATTGCCGAATCACAAGAAGATCAAATCTTTGGTGAAACTGAAACCTTTAATCTGTATCCAAATCCGACTAGTGGAGAAGTGAATCTTTTCGCATCCTTTGAGATGGATAAGATTGAAATATATGATATGATTGGCCGTCAAGTGAAAAGTGAAGTGCTCAATGGAATCGTAAACTACAGAATAAGCCTAACCGGACTTGCACAAGGAACTTACATTATAAAGGCTTCTAATCAAGAGAACGTTGTAACCAAATACATATCGCTTACCAATGGTAATTAGACCATCACCGACTTTTGATCAGATCCTTTTTTGCTCCTTGGTTGATTAACAAATATTTAGTGATTTTCTTCATTATTTGAAGGAGTTCTGTATTTTGATGCGGTGAAACTTTCTGAAAATACCGTGCGCGAGATAGCCGATTGGCTTCAATGTGGATTGGAGTGCTGGATTCATAAGCTGAGAGGAACTATGTATTTTCTTCCAAGCTTGGAAGATCCTTATTTCGATCCCTCACAATGGGAAGAAGTTATTACTTCCGTTCAAGGGCACGAGGAAGAGTATTTAGTTTTCCACACTATGGATAGTTCTCACTCCTTCCGAATAATGCAGAACTTTGCTCATTCATTAGATGAAAGTATGATTCGAACGGACTTGGAGTATGCGTTATCAGGCTCTAGACCATTTCATAATTTTAATTCAAAATTAGCTCACTCTGCTCTCAGAGAAGAATGGGCTGACTTCAAGTTTAATGCCCATATGGAATGGGTAAAGTCTCAAGTTGAGTGCTACGAGCTTGTGAATACAGTATAAAAATGACGGTCCAAATCTTTCTTTAGAAGAGTCTGCAAATTCCACCATTTACCAACCCTACTTTAATCATTATCAAGTTTAACTTTATCGGTGAATTCAATTAATTGGATTTTCATACATGAATATTATTAGCTAGATGAGGTACTTAAGAATTTTCTTGATATTCTCTTTCACGTTGTTTCATTCGATCGGTTTCGGCCAGTCAGATTTTGATTCATACTTCGAGGAGGTAATGAATTGCCTTACTGAAACCGATTTAGATTGTGGGGAAGTTGTTCACGAGGCGATTGAGTACATCAGCAGTGGCAAGAATGACACTGTAGCGAGTTCTCAGTTTATTAAGTTAGGCAATGCACGAATGAGGAATGGGAGATGGGATTCCATGGCATTGGACTTGTTTGAATTAGCGCATAACCGAAACGTAAAAAGTCAGGAACCCTGCGCAATCGTAAAAAGTCAGTTTGCCATTACCCGATATGCGCGTTTTATGGGGATGGTAGACTCTGCTGAAGTTTTAGCCAATAGAGCCCTTGAAGCAGCTGTGGCGTGCGGTAATCTATCAGATATTGCTCGTGCCGAAGTATTTGTGGGTAGTGCTTTTATGCAACGCAGCGCTTATGCCGAAGCGTTGACCCATTTTCATAATGCTGAAAGAATGTATCTGGATATCCCTGACAGTTCAGGTCTTGGAGGACTTTACTTAGACATGTCTATTCTGTATTCAGAAATGCATCAGAAAAGCGAGTCTCGTAAGCTCACTTTTAGCGCTTCTGAAATATTTAAAAAAACAGGGGAAGAAAGAAAATACGCGATAGCATTAATTGATTTAAGTGCTGATCTATTGGATGTTAAGCTAGCCGATAGTGCATTGACTTTTTTGTCAATAGCCAAGCCCCTCATTTCCGGAAAGCACCAACGAGCTGAAGCCTTTATGGAGCAGAATTTTGGTAGTGCTTATTTCCTGTTGGAGCGATATAACGAAGCAATTGATCATTATCAAAAGGGGCTTGAACTCATTGAGCCGATAGGCGATTTAAACCTCACCATCATTCTCCACAATTTCATAGCTCAGTGCTACAGGGGAATGAATGATGGCGAGAATGCATACAAATACGCTCATATTTCAGATAGTATTTCAAGCTATACTCCGAAGAATTTTCGCCGGACAAAAACCTATCTTGAGATGGCCGAAGCAGCCTATATGGTTGGCAAATATGAAGATAGCTATACAGCCTTTAAGAAGTATATCGTTCTTACAGACAGCTTGACAGGTGACCAGAAGCAGAAGGAAATTGCCGAGTTGGAGCAGGTCTATGAAGCAGAAAAACGTGACAGTGAGATTGCATTTCACAAGCAAGAGAACACGCTATTGGCAGAACGAAATGAGGCCTCTACCAATCGAAACTATGCCTTGGCTGCTTGCCTCTTCTTATTTGTGTTTGCGGCCTACTTGTTAATTAATAAAAAGAACAACCGGATAAAAACACAAGCCATACAAGCACAACTGAATAGGCTAGAAAATGAGGCGCTCAATAAGGAATTGGAACATAAGAACCGAGAGCTCACGTCCAAAGCCTTAGTGATCGCTCAAAACAATCAATTGCTCGAAGAGCTTGGAGAAAATATCAAAGGCATAGAAAGATCTAATAACGAAGACGATTTAAATCGACTATTGGCCAAACTAAAGATCAGCAAGGTTCAGGAAACCAACTGGAAATCATTTACCGATCAATTCAAAGAGCTCAATCCTTCTTTTCACAAAAGCCTGGCTGTCAAAGTCGAAAACTTAACTTCGGGCGACCTTAGACTAGCTGCCTTGCTTCGCATGGGCCTAAACAGTAAAGAGATTGCGAATATGTTGGGGATAGGGGAAGAGGGAATGAAAAAAGCCCGATATCGCTTGCGCAAAAAAATGAATCTGGATTCAGACGAGAGTCTCGAAGTGGAAATAATGAGAATCTAATTCATTTTGGTTTGATAATGGTTATCGTTTGAACAGATCGCTATACCAGCGCTAGGAATTTTCAATTAAAATCATCAGAATTTGTTCACCTTTTCTAAACCGTTCGATTAATAGGAAACGAATCAATCGAACATTATGAAAACTTCAGCTTCTCTTCTTCTTCTTCTTTCTGCCATTCTTTTTGCTTCGGTAGCCTGCACAGCTCAAAACTACAATCAAGGCAACTACGCTAATTCCGGTTCGCAATATTCTCAATCGTCTGCCCCGAGCAATGATCAAGTGGTAATGAAAACCATTTCAAATCCTCAGACAGGTCTGGTTGTTGCTCAAATGCCGCTCCCTGCTTCTTGGAAAATCAATCCAAATCCAGGTCCGCAAGATCCTGCGGCTACAGGTCCTGGCGGAATTGAAATTCGCTCTTTCGTAGGACAATCATTTACATTCAGCAATGATCAGTATACGAATCAAATGTATCAGCAGGGTGGTCAAAAAGTACGTCAGCCTGTTGGAATCGAAACGGTGATTAAGCAGGATATAATTCAAGAGGTGCAGAAACTCGGATTACAATTTGAAAAGATGTACGCCCTTCCAAAACTTGCGCAAGCAGACAAAGCATACAGCGATCAATTGTACACGTATGGACAACAGCAGAAGTCTTTTCAGGTGGCTGGTGCCGAGTTTACCGGAAAAGATGGAAAGAAGGAATTACTCATTGTACATTATTATGAAACCTATGGTATGGGGATGTATTTCTGGGGATATACTCTTCAAAATCTTTCTGCTCCACAGCAGTCTTTTGAATCAGCCAAACAGACATACATATACGCTCTTGAGAATACTCAACACAACCCACAGGCTATCGCTGCCTATAACGCGAAAGAGTCAGCACAGCTTTCGGCAAATGATGCCGCTTTCCAAAACAGAATGCGCAACAACCAGGCAAATTTTGAGGCCACTCAGAGAGCTCACGTGAACAGTTCCAATGCTATCAATGAAGCCCAAATGGGAATCTACCGAAATCAAAGCGAAAGCTTTAATAGAAGCAATCAGCAAATCACCAATGGCATTAGAGAAGAAAGTACCATGTACAATTCCTCCAACGGTGAGACTTACCAAGTGGAGGGTCAATCGGATACTTACTGGATGAATGCGAATGGAGAATACATTCCAACCGATAACAGCCTCTACAACCCAAACTTGGATCAGAACGTTAATTCCACAGAATGGGTAGAAGGAGATCCAAGATAATCTGGTCAAACAGTGGATAAAAAAGGCTTTCGGTTTCGGGAGCCTTTTTTCATTCTAGTTTATTGATTTCTCTATTTCTTCTTCAATCTCCTTCAAATAGATCTTATCCATATGCTCAGTATAAAGATCGAATATTTTTGAGCGAGCTTGGTATAGCTCTCTAGCTATTTCAAGGTTTTCACGATAAAGCTCAAGTTGCCCTTTTTCGCGATAAGCTAGTGCTATGTAGTAACGGTTCTCAGCGAGGTCATTCTCGGCTTCTTGAAGTTTTAGAGTCTCAATAGCTTTATCAAACTCTCCTTTCTCGAGGTAAAGAACACCTAAGTGCAAGTAGTCGTAAGGACTAGCGAAATAGGTTGAGTCGTTGAGTTTATTCTCAATAATGGATATAGCCTTTTCAGATTGCCCGATAGCCTTGTAGCAGAGGGCTCTTGTGATTTCAAGATGGTAATCGCCGTTTTGTCCGAAGCCTATATCATAGTCGACCAAACTGTCGAGTAGCTCAATATCAGCGATGGCTCCCTCGTAATCGCGAAAGAATTGATACCGACACCAGCCTCTGTAGAAGAGCTCTCCTTCGGGATCATACTCGACTGCTTTGTCGATTAACTCCTTCCAAGTCAAGAAATCTCCACTTTTAAGATAAGCTGTAGACTTCACCTTATACGCATATGCAAAAGTAGAATCAATGGCCAACGCTTCGTCCAAAAACTCCTGGTAGGCGCGGCTGAATTGATAATGACCTGCGCGTTTTTCAGCGACTATGCAAGCTTCGTATTTGAGCGTATCGCCTTGGTATAAATAGGCGTTGCAGTTGGGCTGAGCATTTGCTTTCCAGCAAAAAATTATTAAAAAAGAGAAGTAGAAATATTTCATGGCAAGATTTCGATTATGTCTCCATTTTTAATTTTGAAAATCAGATACTGGTAATATTCATCGGGATTTTCTGAATCGGGTAGGGGCTTCCATCCGTCTAATGCCTTGGTGATTGCCATCAGCTGATCGGTTATTCGTGTGTCGAATTCTCTTGACTCATAGTTTTCATCAGAGCAGATCATTCTAAACCTTCCTGACTCACCGCGGCAGTTTACTACGAATCTGATTCTTACCCATCCAGTCTCATTCACATCTACCGGAACGTAGGCCAATTCAAACTGCTCTTTGATTTTGAGCATCTCACCTTCGTATTGAAGGCCTTGCGAAAAATTGAAGTATTGCTTCAAGAATACTTCGTCGTTGCATAGTTTGAAAGCGGGGTCGTCCAGATTTGTGTCGGCTTCAATATCGCCTACGTATCGCAGGTATTTGGACTGCTTTTTTTCAGATGAGCAATTGGTCAAGATAATGGTGAGAAGCAGAAGTAGAAACACCCTTAGAAACAATGACGAAGGAATTGATGCAGCTTTACGAATCATAGAACCAAACTTATTGATTTCACTTGATAAATGTTGGAGTTGAAGCCCTGCGTTAACAAGGTTTATATGTCTATATATGTATGAGTAGCCCAATAGAATGTTTATTGATTCAAGTTGACTCGCCCGATCATTTTTAAACGTAGAGCGCAGAGTGCAAATAGACTTAGAATCAATGCTTAGACTCCTTTTGTAGTCGCGGCCTTAAACTCTTTTGACCAATATCGAAGATGAGTAAGTACCTGATAAAAATTTGCTGCACAAGGTCAATGTGGCTGCTCACAGTGATTTTGACGAATCAGTAGAGGGGTAGCTGTGAATACTTGACTTAGGCCGCGCAAAAAAAGTTGCCGTTCTCCCGAGTCATTTTTTCAATTCA
>CAZKXG010000046.1:15728-19672 GCA_964556465.1 uncultured Cryomorphaceae bacterium
GGATGAGACAAACAATATTGTCAAATCCGGTGGATGGAATTATATTTACTGTCATAAAGCGACCGGTTTTAACCAACGACGGTGAAATTACTACTCAAACTAGTTTGTTTTGGCTTTTTAGTCACAGGAACGCTGAGTGCCCAAATCTATAGGGGCTCGGAAGCGAATCGAATTATTGAGAACTCAGCTAAAGTTGTTCTTGATGAAAGCCGTGGAATAGTGAAATACTGTTCTTTTGAAAAGCCCATTCCCTTTGACAATAAAGCGGTAGACACGATAAAAAGCCTTTTGAGTTTCAGCCCTCAAGCCGGATTGCAAGAAGTGCATGCCCACACTGATCAATTAGGGCTAATCCATGTTAAATATCAGCAAATCTTTGAAGGAGTTCCCGTCCAGGGTGCAGTTTTAAGTATTCACGTGAAGGACGGTCAGGTTATTTCATTCAGTGGAGAGTATCAGCCCAACCTTCAACTTTCCACGTCAGCTACACTTTCAGAATCTGAGGCAATCACCATCGCGAGAGAACATGTGAAATCCGACACCTATCGCGAGTCAGAAAGTCCTGATCAAGTAATTTATTCGACGAATTCGGAATCAGTATTGACTTATAAAGTTGATGTGTTCGGCTTATCTCCGCTTGTGCGCAAATATGTTTTTGTAAATGCTCAAACGGGTGAAATCGTGGCCACCCACGAGCGCATTCACGAGGTGGAGGCCGAAGGCGATGCGGAAACACTTTACAGCGGAAGCAGGACAATTGTTACCGACAGCACGGCATCGGGTTTTCGACTCAATGATTATAGTCGGGGAGATGGAATCATAACTTACGACATGAATGGATCCACATTCTATGGGTCTGCTACAGAAATTACTGATTCCGATAATTTCTGGGAAGAAGGAAATCACTCAGCCGACGCCGCCTTGGATGCGCATTGGGGAACAGAAGTGACTTATGATTACTTTCTAGAGGTCCATGGTAGAGACTCATACGACGGAGAAGGAGCTTCCCTCAATAGCTACGTGGATTATGACCTCTCTTATTCGAATGCATTTTGGAACGGTGAAGCAATGACATACGGATCAGGAGGTGGCGGGGACAATCCGTTTCCTGCAATAGATGTGGTGGCTCACGAAATTGTTCACGGGCTCACCGAATACTCGGCGGGGTTAATTTATGCCTATGAGTCAGGAGCATTGAATGAGTCATTCAGCGACATATTTGGAATTGTCATTGATTTTGCTGCTAGGGGAGAGGAATACGCCAACTACGAAATGGGAGAAGAAATCAGGACTCCTCCAATACGTAGCATGTCGAACCCCAATGCGCTCGGTTCTCCTGACACCTATCAAGGTGATTTTTGGTTTTATAGTGCCCTCGATAATGGCGGTGTTCATTTCAATTCAGGTGTACAGAACTATTGGTTTTACTTGCTGGTAGAAGGTGGATCCGGAACGAACGATAACGATGATGCCTACAGCGTTCAAGCCATAGGTATGGAGGCTGCTGCCGATATCGCTTTTCGAAATCTCACGGTGTATTTGGGGCCAAATTCTCAATACGAAGATGCTCGAACCTTTTCCATTCAGTCGGCCATCGACCTTTACGGCGAATGCTCTGATGAGGTAATTGCTGTGACCAATGCATGGTATGCCGTTGGTGTAGGAGAGGCGTTTGACCCCACCGTTACTGCAGCGTTTACGTATTCCAATAGCAGTTTTTGTCAAGTGCCTGCAACTGTCGATTTCACCAATATAAGTACGAACTCTTTAGGCTTTCTTTGGCATTTCGGAGACGGTGCAACCTCCACCGACGAGAACCCTTCTCATACGTACGCAGCTTCAGGAGTATATACGGTGACTCTTGAGGTCAATGGACTAGAGGGTTGCTCTAGCCCTGATACTCTGGAACTCACTGATCTGATCAGTGTAGTAGATGGTGGTGGGCCTGCTACGGCTTCATGTAGTCCCGGTTCAACAGAATACGCTCCCAATTCGGGAATTGAACATTTGTCTTTTTTAGGAATTGAAAATACATCGGAGGGAGCGTCTGTGGGGTTTGAAGACTTTTCATGTTCTATCAGCGGGGAGGGTATGTCCGGTACCTATCGGGATTTATCGGTGTTGCTCTTCTCTGAAGAATATCTGAGCATTTGGATCGACTTAGATGCCAACGGAGAATTTGAAGAAGTTGAAAAAATTTTCGAGTCTACCACTGCCGACACCCTTCATACTGCTAGTCTTCTTCTGCCGAATACTTCAATGTATGGGGAGCCTCTTAGGATGCGTGTCATGTCATCAGATCAAATAAGCCTTGACGCATGTTCTGAAGATAACTTGGGGCAGGCAGAAGACTATGAAGTATTCCTTTTTGAAAACTTCAGTCCTCCAATAGCCGATTTTGTCGCGTCCGAATCAGTCATTCAGCCGGGTGAATCCATATTTTATTCGGAATTATCTCAGAACAATCCGGATACATGGGAATGGTTGTTTGAGGGAGGTATTCCGTCGACGTCCTCCAACCAAAATCCAGCTGTCATATACCCTGAACCGGGAGTATTTGATGTCCGCTTGGTGGTAACCAATGCATACGGACAGGATACCTTAAATCTTTTTAACCTAGTAGGAGTAGGCATTGCTGAAAATTTCTGTACGAACACCTTCACGAGTGCCACTGCAGGGATTTTACTCGATTCGGGTGGCGCCGAAGAAAATTATTCCAATAATGAAGATTGTTCCTTTCTAATCTCGCCGGGTTGTGCTCAAAGCATTACGCTCACCTTTGAAGAATTTTTTCTGGGCTACTGCTGCGATACACTGAGAGTTTATGACGGAATCGATTCCTCATCCGTTACCGCAAATTCTGGTAATATGTACTTTCATTTTACGTCAAACCAGACCTTTTCATATTCCGGGTTCAAAGCAGTTTGGTCTTCCGAATTACCAGAAGAAGAGCCAAACGCTGCATTTACACTTTCCAATGATAATCCACCACTCTTATCTGAAGTCAACTTCTTCGACAATTCTTCAGATTACTCTTCGACGTGGTTGTGGGATTTTGGCGATGGTAACACATCAACCGATCAAAACCCGGTTCACACCTATTCCTCTCCGGGATCCTACAATTTGGCCATGATTGTCGGCAATTGTTTTTCGACCGACACGGTATTTGGTGAAATTACTATCCAAGAAGCCCCTCAGCTATCTCTAGATCCGCAAACTCCTACCGACCTGACACTTACGTGCGGTGAATCTGTGGAAACTGTAGTGAAAGTGTACAATAACGGAGTAGGCGAACTCTTGATTACCGACATATTCTCGGGTGATAAAGCGAGAGGAAATCTCGACATCTTGGCTCTCACAGCGGAAATTTCTTACGCAGGTCATGCATCCTATTATTTGAATACCTATGATTTAATAGATGAGAACTTATCGGAATACACGCTGATAGAGTCTGCAGCGATTACGAATGAAAGCCTTGAAAATAGTCTTGATGGAGTCGATGTCGTTTTTATTCCTGCCATGGCAGGCTCGAAGTCTTATGATTTGTTTAACGGAATCAATGAGTCGCTCACAGACTTTGTTGCCCAGGGAGGAGGTGTTCTCATCTCAGGTTCACCGTACATATCTGAACTTGATTTTTTTCCCTACTCAACCTACAATTACAGTTCTGATATCGAGTTGGTCATTCCTGACAATTTTGACCATCCCATTTTTGATGGCTTGTCACAACCATTTATAGCACCTTCGGATGTTCATACCTTCTTTTTTCCCGAGTTCCATGAAGATATGACTCCTCTGCTTACTCGAGAGAGTAACCCTAACTCCTTGGCGGCCATAGAGAGGAAATACGGAGAAGGAATAGTGATTTTTTCGGGTTTTGATTTTGAAGAGAGCAACTCCAATTCCGAGCAGTTTTTCTTGAATGCTCTGAATTATCTCAAGGC
>CAZKXG010000047.1:0-9483 GCA_964556465.1 uncultured Cryomorphaceae bacterium
GTGGTTTTTAAACCCGCCAAATACGGAGTACTCCTACTCACACCATTGGTGGAAGCCTTTCAACAAGCCTTTCCTCCGGGTGTGGTTAATATCGTTTTCGGTCGGGGACGAACCCTTGCCGGCCCGATAATGCAAACGGGCGATGTGGATGTGCTGGCTTTGATCGGTGGGTCGAGCAGTTCCAATGCACTCGTATCCCAACATCCCAAACCCAACCGCCTTCGTCAAGTATTAGGTTTGGAAGCCAAGAATCCCGCTATTGTCTTTCCCGACGCTGATCTTGACTTGTCAGTTAAGCAATGCGTAAACGGAGGTCTTAGCTACAACGGGCAGCGCTGTACGGCTATTAAAATCATTTTCGTTCACAAGAGTGTGGCCTACGTAGATGATGCCGTAGCCAAAGGGGCGAAGGTGGTTAACGAATATGCGGGTCGTGTAAATGATACGGCTTTCTTTCCCGCGGTGCTATACCCGGTATCAAGCGAAATGCGGATTTACCACGAAGAGCAATTCGGACCCGTCGTTCCCGTAGTGGAATACGATGATTTGGAAGAAGTGATGCATTGCATTGCCGAGTCTGATTACGGTCAGCAGTGCAGCCTTTTCAGTGAAGGGGAAAAGACCATCGCCTCGGCAGTTGACAATATGGTGAACCAGGTATGCCGCGTAAATATCAACACCTCTTGTCAGCGCGGGCCTGACTACCTACCTTTTACGGGAAGGAAAGACAGCGCCGTGGGGACACTGAGCGTACACGACGCGCTTCGTTCATTCTCTATTCGCACGGTGGTCGCAACCGATACCGGTCAAAGAGAACTGGTTGGTAAAGTCGTTTCAGGAGGCAAGAGCAATTTCATGACAACAGATTATTTATTGTAGGGGTTTTTTATTTTAGCTTTTCTTGTTGTGGGACGAAGAAAGTTTAAATCTAGAAAGCGCCATAGTGGAATGCTCACCAATGCATCCATTTTACTCCTCTTTGGTTGGGCGTTTTGTTTGGCGGCTTATGGATACATTTTCTCCTACGCCTATCGAGAGAACGTGGTTATTTCTATCATGATTGTTCCACTCTTGCTAGGCTTGGTTTGGGAAAACTGGAGGCTTTCCAGAAATTGGTATCATTTACAAATCAAGATCTTGGGAGCGCTTCTGTTTAGTCTCTTGGCATTTCTTCATTTCAAAGGAGAAGTGAATTACGACTTTGACAGGCACTTGAAGACGTGGCCATTCGCTTTTATAGGCATTTTCACCATTATATCGGCTCTGTACCACGACGAGAGGGTGGTGATTAGACTTGGCGAAGGCATCACCCTATTGCAATCGATTTGTTTGGTTTATTTCGCATTCGAAAAAGGTTGGATGGAACCGTCCAATGCTTATCAAGTGGTTCTCTTGATTCTCGTCGGTTTGTTCTGTCTCTTTTCTATTTTTCACTCCTTGAGTTATACCAAGCTTACTGAGCTGAATAGGCTGATTCTAAGTATTTTTAGTTCCATTGCGATGTTAACCTTTGCAGTTGACCACTCCATTCAGGTATTGCAGCGTGATGTGATTGAAAGTGAAATGTCCGTCGCCCTGGGCTTGGTAGCACTCGAGTATTTTTTGTTGGGGATTGCCCTGATGTACATTTTTCAAAACTTTCTCATGCTTCAGGAGTACCTGCCTGCGAAAAACAGGTTTTACGACAAACAGCATCGGGAGTCCATGAAGGAGATGAATGGATTACACATTGCCAGGTTTGACAGCTCCCAGCTCAATCGTTTGGATGCCATTCTCATTATGGGCGTTTCATTCGCGCTTTTCTATATCAATTATCGCTTTGCATTCATTCATTACTATTCCCTCATTTGGATTCTGTTTGTGATGGCACCGCTCTTTCCGGAAATTCGGAAACTTCTTACAAAACCGAACCAAGAGATTTCCAAGACCAAATAGACCAATTCTCTTCTGCACTACCTCCCGTACTTAAAACAAAAACCCCCTTGTCGAAACAAGGGGGCCTTTGTATTTAACCAAATCAACACCTTGAAGTCACCCTTGGTGCCAATTTTAATACTCACTATTCCATCAACTTAATGTGAAATAATAAGCTTTTTCACTTCCATTTGATCACCCGATATCAGTCTTACGAGGTAGATACCACTGGTCAAGGCAGAACCATCAAATTCAATTCTTCCTTCTCGTTGATCTTGATTTCCGGAAAGCAATACTTCAACTACTCGTCCTTGCAGGTCGAGTACTTCCAATGACATGCGCTCATGATCAAGGGTAGAGTAGCTGATGAACGCAACTGACTCAGTTGGATTCGGCGCAATGGTGAGATCCGGTTCTGACCCGGAGTATGCGGTCGATACAAAGCTTTGTATGGCCGTTGCACTTATGCAACCCGATGCCAAGTCACCGTTGAAGAAAACGTCAGGTCCTCCTGTTGCAGCCAGCAATTCAGTGCTAAAGTCAGACAGATCCAGGGCGTAGAGTCCACCTCCTTCAGAGCTGTTTCCGTTTGCCAAGAGCAGTCTGCCGTCTTCGAGCAAGCAAGCTCCGTTGATTTCCGAAAGCTCTAATGGAATTGAGCTGTTGTCAAGTAAGTTGGTCAAAGTGTTGTCCGTTCTATTGATCAACCAGAGGATTTGCTCATCAGGTGTTCCTGTAGCGATTAGGTCTCCACCGCTTACATTTACTCCTGAGAAAGCCACGGTAGCTACTGCCACTCCATCGACTATTTCTACACTGTACACGGTATTGTTTGACGATTTGGCGATATAAAGAACTCCGTTTAGATCAAAAGTTGCTGCGGGGATACCACCGAGAGATTGTCCCGAACCATTTTCGATCGGAATATTTTGCTGCGCATATGTTCCGGTAGTCGGGTCGAAGATGTCGATTGAGCTTCCTCTCACGGCATAGATCAATCCATCAGGACTTACCGCAATGTGGTTATCGTCGGTGCTGAACCCTTCTATTTGAACTAGGTCTAGGGTATTGTCGTCGTTCAGTGAAACGGCAAATAGCTCATTGTCGCTTCCGTTTTGAGGGTATCCTGTATAGTAGGTCACGAAGTTGTTGCATCCGGGGCCTGTTTGAGATTCCTTGCATCCCGAGGCCATATCACCGTTTCCGGTTGTGAACACCTCTCCGTCGAGTACAATGATGTATGATCCGAGTTGGTTTCCGGCATCATCCCCAAGGTAAAGTCTGTTTCGATCTCTCACACTTACCAGACCATCTCCGGCTTCTGTAATTGCCATTCCCGTTACCAAAGATGGTACATTTTGAACCAGAGAGACTTCTCCTTCAGTGTTCAATTCATACACCTTTCCGTTGTTGGCGCGGGTAGCGAGATAGAGGTTACCATCATTTCTGAAAGCTATATCGCCGCCTTGAACGGGAGCATTTCTGAAGAAAGTTACTGTTCCGGTTTCGCGGTCTACGGTATAGATCGCACCATTGGCTTCGCTACCGATGTAGAAGATTCCGTTTGGATCAAATCCTGTGGCCACTGCATTACCCAATGGTTCAGAAAGAATGACTTCTTCTGATAATTCGCTATCTTCTTCAGAAACATCAAGTGTTCTGAAATTTCCATTGGATGAGCGCACGATGTAGACCATTTCTGCATTGCCGTCGTATGCAATGTGGAAAGGGTAGGAGAGCGATATGATCTCCTCCAATTCTGCTAC
This sequence comes from uncultured Cryomorphaceae bacterium, assembly GCA_964556465.1. Taxonomy (GTDB): domain Bacteria; phylum Bacteroidota; class Bacteroidia; order Flavobacteriales_D; family Cryomorphaceae; genus JAKVAV01. The sequence continues at coordinate 3,681 of CAZKXG010000047.1, forward strand.
AGAGTTTTCCTCATCAAGGGTGTACTCGTAAAGTTTTGAGTCTCCTGATGATGTGGGATTGTCCGCTAAAAAGTAGCGGTAGCTTTCGCATTCTCCCGGTTCAGTAGGGATGCACTCACAGTTCTCGTTCCAAAAGCCTGAGGCTCCGGCTACGTTACAAGATGTTCCCGGTAGGGCGGGGCCGTTTACTACACCCTCGCAGTCAGTCACACATTCGGGAATGGGTAAGTTAATTTCTGATGTAGCGGCACTGCATTGCTCGTCGCCTTCTCCTACGATTAATTCGATAGTAACCATTACCCCGTAAGACTCAAGGGTAACCATTTGAGAAAACTCACCTCCATCAACGGGAACCTCGACAATGATTTCTTGGTCGTCAATAGACTCGCTTGCATAATCAATGAAGAGCGTACCTTCTGATGCGGCATTGGGATTGGTAAGATCAAATACCACGTCTAGCATTGGCTGCTCATCTTCACATCCATCGGTCAACTCCTCAAATGAGATATAAGACAGTTCACAAGGAACCGCTTCGATGACGCAGTCACAGTTTTCTGACCAGATACCAAACTCGCCTTCTACTTCACATTCCGTTCCCGGCAATGCGCTTCCATTGGGCGTACCTTCGCAGTCAAACGTGGGTTCTGTCCATACTGCGGTTACTTCTTGAATTAGATCTCCTTGGAAGGCGATCACTGCATCGGTGCCCTGGTTCTCTCCGCTGTAGCAGAAGGTGGCGATACCATTTGCGTCGGTAAAACTAAATCCACTGGCGTCATTGACACCTTCGGTTACAAAGTCAATTCGAACACCTTCTATCGGGTTTCCTTCAGCATCGGTGAGGGTAGCTTCAAAACACAATTCTGAGAATGCAGGTGCTTCAGAGCTCTCGGGTGCCAGAGTCAGGTTATTCACCTCAGCTACTGCCGAGTAGATTTGACCACCCGGGTAGGCGTATGAGTCATCATCATTCGTCCCGTAGACAAAAACCCCAAAAGCAGTATTCGATGTCAGATTATAATTGCCCAATTCTATTGGAATTTGAGCAGAATTAAAATTCGTTCCTGTTATCGGAGTAAATTCTTCTTCGTCAATAAGTACTCCGTTGATCAAGATAGATCCCAAGCCATTGTTGTCCACCACAATATTTAAGTGGTTTGTTTCAAATCCGGTAGCGGGAGTGGATACCGTGTATTCTCCTACGAATTGCTCTCGCGGTGGAATCAAAACCATTGCAGGATCACCAACTAATGATTCATCATCAGCTAAATTGCCTTGCATAAATTGTGCTAGAAGGGTAGGCTCTGAAGTTGCGATAGAAGAAGCATCTAGCAATATGGTCTCATAAAATTCTCCTTCGTCCAAAGTTGTCACTAGGGAGCCATTTATTGTCACCTCAGTATTGTTTGTTGAAGCCAGAACACGAAAAACATCACCACCCTCTCGCTCTGCAAATGGAACCGTTACAAAACTTTGCCCCCAAGAAGAAGTTGGAGGAAGCATTTCAACAAGGTGATCGCAAAAAGCTATATTGAGCGGTACATTGGCGCAAAAATGACTGCCAAATACTCCAACGGGTGTACTTGATTCAACCAATGTTCCGGTCAAATCGGTACCTGCTACACTTCGCCCTTGATATACTTCGCCTTCATTAAGAGTTATTTCATAAGGGACTCCTGCGCCATTAAATCCTATGGAGGCGGTTGGCGTAATGGTCACTATGGTATTGTCTTCTTTAGCTACCACTCCAAATTGTGAACCAGTAAATTGGGCAGAATTTGAGTAAGACATTACATAGTAATTGCTGCCCCAAGTGTTGATTGGCAAGGCGAGATAGGCATCGGTGGAGAAAACTCTTTGATTCAGTCCATAAACGGATATGGGGTTATCCGATTCGATTCGAATTCCTTTATCGTCAATAATATCAGTTCCTATCATTAATGCATCGTCCGGAACATTTATTGTTATTAAGTCATTAGGATCAACATCGAAACTTTCGGAAAATCCTATTCCGTCAATATTTACTGTTCCAGAAGCACCTGTTGGAGATGAAATAAAAATTTGAAGATCAATGAGTCCTGGAGGATCGTCATCCGGGGTTTCCTCAAAAGTTTCATTAAAAACCAACCAAAAGTCGGTTCCAACACTGCTTTGTTGGGAATAGAGGTTTGGACTGATCAGGGCATATAATGCCGCGACAATGAATGCCCTGAGGGCATAGGTTTTAAACGTTTTCATTTTATTATAAGGTTTAGTTAGAAATGTATTTGAATGGTTGAGTAATCGTGGAAGAATAGCTTTTGGTCATCATTATTGATCTTAAGCGTTCAGCCTCTGCTATTCAGTTCCTAGTCGAAAAAGAGGGTAGAAGGGAGCGCAGTCGAATCAGTGCGCCCCTTCTTACCACTACATGCGCGACTTTGGTTGTGTATATCGTTGGGGTTCCTCGGTTTTTTATTCCGAATAGTTCTTCTAGGTTTATTGGTCTTAATCTCATGGTTGTTGAGGGTTTCCGTAAAGGTCTTTAAAGTGATTGCTGATCTCTTAGCCATTTTCGAGGAATCTATATCCCTGATTTTGGGGATACTGTAGAGCTTACCTTAAACGTCACTGCCCTAAGCAAAAAAAACCGCCTTTTCAGCTTATCCTGAAAAGGCGGTGTATTTTAAAGTTGGCTCTCTCAGTCTATATGACTTGAAGAAATCCGATTACTGTGTGAGGTGATTTGTTCGATATTCCGGTCCTCTTGCTATTCTTACCTGTGGATATTCACCACATATCAAATTCTCTTCAACACTTGATTTGCCTTAAGAGAATATCGAGTGGCTCAAATGGTTGAACTTTAGTCCAATATTATTGCTTTTGGTTCTCTTTTTTCAATTTATCGTAAGCCAGCGATTCCGCTAAATTCCACTCTAGCCAATGCTGATTTTCCCAACGGACTGTAAATCTATTTATGCGGTTTTCAAGATGTTCGGCATAGTTATCAGCAGAGATGTACTTGCGCGAATAGGACGACCTTGATTCTCCCAATCGTTTGCGCTGAACAATCTCAACCTTGTTCAATTCCAAGGAGTCTACTCGGAGGTAAGGCAAAGCAGCATTGCTTAATTCTGATAAATAATCAAGATGGACAAAAGCCCTGTCTTTATTGGAAAAATTGTACTTGGCGATAATCGTATCCCAATTGAAAAACGAAGAAATAACGAGCAGAATGAAAACACTCAGGCTATTGATTCGCCAAAGAAAAGTTCCGTTTTTAGTCTGCTTCACCTTGATGTATACTGACCACAAACCAATAGTCGTGGCAGCCAAACAAAACAACAGCATAATGCGCATATAAGCCAAGGCGAAATAATAGATGTAGTAAAAATCTCTGATGGCAACCGAAAGCACCAGAATAGCATTCAAGCCAAGCCACCAATAAGTGAGTTTTTTCAGTCTGGCTGATTTTGCAAAGAAGTTTTGGTTTCCTCGAAACAAATAGAGCGACACGGCCATGGAAATGATAATGGTACACAACAACACATGCATACCTTCGTGTACGAAATTCTTGAGGTATTGTCCATTCCACTCAAAGCCAAACCAAACATCTTTGATCTCGAAAATGAGTAGCAATGCGAGCATCACGTTCAACCCAATCATAGTGAACTCAGCCAATTGCAACTCAAGTCTCAGCCCGTTGATTTTAAATCTTTTAGATTTGGTTTTAACTCTTCTCAAAATCCCATCGTCTTTTTCTTGTTTCAGAAAATAGTCTGAAACACTTAAGAAGTAGAACGGAATGCTCACCAGCAAACCTCCTATAAAAGTGAAGAGCATAATAAGGTTCAGATGATCCCAAAAAGCGGTATAAAGCCATTCTATTCCATCAGTGAAGAATTTCAAGGCGGAACCAAAACTAGGGTTCCCGGCTGCATACATCAGGAAAAATACGACAAGCACAAGCAGGGGAACAATAAATAAAAGTGCTTTTTTCATCACTGATTTTGTGCGTGCATTCCCGGGGAAGAAGTTGAGCAAGGCTTTTGCCCAAGCAAAATAGCACCGAATCGAATTCCTCACCATATTGGCAAAGAGCAGATAGACAGAGCGAAACCTGTCATCCAAAAGGCTGGAACCGTATATGGTGACGGCCAAAATGCTTACAAAAAAAGCCAGTAAGGAATGGTGTACCAAAGCAAAAACAACCGTAAGGATGGCAGCCATTAAAAAGAGTTTTTGCCGCTTTGTGAAACTCGGCCGGAACAAGTATGTAATGCCTCCGATCGATAGAACTTGAAACAAGAAAAGGTTGAGTCCCCAATCTTTTCTGTAAAACAAAGCCGCGAATAGCGTTGCTGACAAAAGACTGAGTATAATTTTCTTCTGGTTAATGGTTAACTTCATTTACGATTGGTTTGTGATCAAAACGCTGTGAATTGCGTTTAGTATGGCCTTGGACTTTTTTAACGAATCGGTTCCGGGTTTTGGAGGAGATGCTGTGGAGCGGCCCTAAAGCGACGAAGCTCGAGAATAAAAAACCGCCTTTTCAGCTTTTCCTGAAAAGGCGGTGAGGATATAAAAACCTAGTCTCTCAGTCCAATGGACGAGATGAAACCTGGTTAATGTGCAATGGTGAATTTCTCGATAATCACATCACTTTCGGTGGTTAGTCGGTACAGATAAACTCCGTTTGGCAAAGCAGAACCATCGAACTCAAAAGTATATGCAGTTTCGGAACTGGCTTCTGAATTGAACAGTGTCTGAATCAATCTACCCGAAATATCATATACTTCAAGCACGGCATTTTCTTCATCAACCAACTGGAAAGATACATTCGAGATACCATCCGTTGGGCTTGGGAAAGAGTTCAGCTGAGCCAATCCGCTGCATGATGTAACTTGAATCGGGATAACATTAGATGCATCGATACAGCCTTGGATATTCTGCGGATCCACTTGTCCCAAGTTGACACCGTTTCCATAAGCCACGTGAACAACACGGTAAATACCCGGAGGGAACAAATCCCAATTGAAGTTAGGCGTTGTTGATAGGGCCAAAGCAGTCGTAAATGATTGATCGAGAACTGCCCACCTCATGTTAGGTCCTGAACTACCCGTTACCACAAAAGGGAGAATGGTAGGAGTACCTGTACCACCACAAACCAATTGACTTCCTTCTAAGCTGATGGTCCCTCCATCGGGTTCGAAGATGCTGAATGTGATGAGATTTGATACATCAAAACAGCCTTCCAGATCGCTGGAATTGTTCACTCCGGCAAAAGAGAATCCCGGACCGGAACTCAGGTGAGCAAAACGGTAAATACCCGGAGGGTAATTGTCCAAGTTGAATTGCCCTGAAAAGTTTGATGCCACAACATCGCCCGTTTGCGTGATGATTCCAAAGCGGCTATTACCGACATTTCCTGTTACCGACAGTTGAACGATACTGGCCGATCCATCTCCTACGCATGTGTTTAAATCTCCGACTGCTGTGAGTACCCCTCCTTCAACATCACATACCGCTTCACATTCGAAGTTGATTAGAAATGCCGATGAGGTATCGCTTCCACAAAGATTACTAACCACAAGCGTAATCAATGCTTGATCACCTGTAACGCCCGACATATTGATCGAGATGTTGTTGGTGTTGTTTCCACTTATGATTGATGCTCCTTCCGGCAATACCCAGTCGTAATTTGTGACAAAATCTACCGGGGGAATAAACAACTCAGCTGCTTCTTGAGTATTGCAGATCACCGAAGGACCCGATATAAGCGCATCGATAACAGGTGGCTGTAGTACATTTACCACCACTACTG
>CAZKXG010000047.1:9493-11925 GCA_964556465.1 uncultured Cryomorphaceae bacterium
CGAAACAACCGGGTTCGCTTTCGGCAGATACAAGGTATTCACCTCCATCTGCTGTCGTCACATTAACCAAGTTGACCGATGCTCCTGAAATAACTGTTCCTTGTGGTGATATCCACTCTAAATTGAATCCGTCATCTTCGGCATTGAAACTTAAGTCATCTCCTTCGCAAAGGAAGAACTCCGTAATCAAAACTTCGGGAGCAGGAGGTGGGTTGCATGTGCTGAATGCGGCACTTGATGTTATTCCCCATTCTCCATCGGCATCCTTGGCTCGCACCGATATGGTATGTCCTCCGGGGCCTAATCCCGTGGTGGCCAAATCATAGGAACCACCTGTCACAGTACTTATACTGGCTGATAGAGGTACTCCTTGCATAGCTCCTGGATCATTGTCAAAAAAGTATTCGACTTCTACAACGTCCGGAGTTGGCGGAGCGGGCGGCTCTGCTAATCCATCGTCCAGATAAACAGGTATGGTCTCAACCATTCCCCATCCATTGGCACCTTGTTTAGCACGAACCGATAAGAAGTGATATCCTGGATTCATTCCCGAGGTTGGGATGTCTCCAAAAGCCTGTGCAGTCACTCCTTGGCTAACGGGAATATTTAATCCATTCCCCGCGCCTGGATCAGCTTCATCCCAGAAATACTCGTATTGGGTAATACCCTCAGAAACAGTCTGAGAAGGAACCACAACTTCTGCCGTTTCAGGACAGTTCGGATCAGAAATTTCAACATTATATGATCCCGCATCGAGATTGGTAATGATTGGTGTCATTTCTCCATTCGACCATGAGTAGTCGTAAATGAAACTACTACCTCCACTCACCAATACACCCGCGCTACCATTTCCTAAGTTATTGGTTTCAGGATTGATTATCGTCTCGATTTCTAGGGTTGGATATACGGTAACTTCTATCGATTCGGATACTCGAGGACTTCCTGTATTGTCGGTGTAACTTACCTCATAGCTACCCGATTCGCTGACTTCTATGATTGGACCTGTAGAACCGTCGCTCCAAATGTAATTGCCTCCCGCCGGTGCGGTGAGGGTCACGCTTCCACCATCGCAAAATAGGAGTGAACCATTGGGTGTAATCAGATTGCTTGGAATATTGCCGAAAGGCAACTCCTGAACCGTGGATGAAACGCAGCCATCTCCATTATCTATGGTGAGGCTTACAGCGTAAGTGCCTACTGCAGGTACAAAGAAATCTGCACTAGCATTGTTGGCATCTGTTACACCATCCGCGTCAAAATCCCACGTATATGTGGCTTCGGGAAGTACATTGGTCGAAGTGCTCGTCAATGTGCTGATCTGCGATGAATTCACATTAGAAGCGGTAAAGGACACATTTGGTACCGGACAAGTAACAGGAACTACTTCAAACGTAGTGCTTCTGGCAATGCCCCAATTTCCATTGACGTCTTGCACTCTTACCGTTACCCGATTGAGTCCTTGTGGAACTCCGGTTGTATTGATGGCAACAGGGAAGGATACCGTTTCGCCAACAGGTACAGAAACGGCAATGCCACTTCCGACCCCGGGATCTACATCGCCAAGGAAATACTCCGCCCGAACGATTGGGAATACCAAATCGGACAAGTTATCCAGAGGAGTAACTTGAATGAAGAAGTTCTGCGATTCTACCATCGACCAGTTGCCCTCTTCGTTCTTCGCTCTTACACTCAATCGAGCAGGACCGGGTGGAAGGTTAAGTGCAGCAGTTTCTGCAATATCCGACAATGAAAGATCAATAGTAGGAGAAAAGGAAGGCATCGCCACTCCATTTCCGGGACCAGGATCTTCACCGATGAAATATTCTGCAGCCACCATTGGTATTGGATCTTGATCTACCACATCGTTTATGGCATTTGGATCGTTCAATACAACATTTGTTGTTGTAGCTATACCCCATTCTCCCGAGGCTTTCTTGGTTCTAACCGTTAGGAAATAGTATCCCGGATCAAGTCCCGCAGTCGGGATGTTCGCAAAGGTGCTTATCGATACATCTTGAGGTACGAGGAGAGGTTCACCGTTCCCAATTCCCGGATCAACTGTGCCCCAGAAATATTCTCCTGAAACAATTCGCTGATCGGTAGAAACCGAGTTGTCATCTATTGTGATGTCAATGGATTCAGGACAAACACCATCAGTAATATCGACTTGGTAGTTTCCCGAAAGAACTCCTGCTATGATGGGGTCTGTGCTACCTGTACTCCAAAGGAAGTCATATACAAATGCGTTTCCGCCTGTTACAAAAACTGCCGCGCTACCGGTATTTTGACCATTTGTACTTGGATTGGAAACAACTTCGATGTCCATCGTTGGGAAAACAGTTACTTCAATGCTTTCCGAAACAACTTCATTTCCTTGCGCATCCACGTAAGCACATTCGTACACACCGGAACTCCCTACCGAAATCGATGAG
>CAZKXG010000047.1:11935-12647 GCA_964556465.1 uncultured Cryomorphaceae bacterium
CCAAAGATAATTCGAACCGGCCGGTGCCGATAATGTCACCGATCCTCCTTCACAAAATGCAATTGGACCTGAAGCTGAAAGTGATTGGCTTAATATAGGTCCTACTTCTACTTGCTTTATGATAGTGGCGGTACATGGATCACCATTGTCAATGGTTAATGCAACATTGTAAATTCCGGGTGTAGGAAAAACTGCTCCCGCATTCACACTGGTAAATTCAACCGAACCATCTACGTTGATATCCCAAGCTACCGTTGCTCCGGGAATGGCATTCGTAGAAGTATTCGTGAAAAATATCTGCTCTCCTGCATTTCCTGCACTAACGCTAAAGTCGGGCACAGGAACTTGACAAGGTACATCTTCAATCAGAAAGTTTCGACTTGTTGTAATTCCCCATTGACCGCTTACATCGCGCGTTCTCGTGCTAATGACATATTCGCCTATTGGCAAAGAGCTTACATCAATCGTAGCAGGTACATCTATGGCCGTAGAGGCAGATACCGGTAAGGATATTCCATTTCCAATTCCCGGATCTTCCCCTATGAAGTATTCCGCTTCTACAATGTTTATAGTGATATCCGGCAATGTAGGAGGGATCTGAAATTCGATGAAGAAATTACTTGTGACTCCATGTCCCCATGTGCCTTCAGCATCTTTGAATCTAACCGTGAGCTTATGTGGGCCTGTGGGTAGATCACCTACTTCAATATTA
>CAZKXG010000047.1:12791-15149 GCA_964556465.1 uncultured Cryomorphaceae bacterium
GCAGGATCATCAAGCACATCCTCATTCGGAGTATTGATGGATATTTGCGTTGAGCGGGTGATACTCCAACTTCCGTCGCTGTCTTTGGTGCGCACAGAAACCTGATAAATACCCGCTGCCAGTCCTGTCAAAGGAATGTCAAAAAAGGCACCGACTTCCTGACCTTGGGTGATGTTGAACCCAGTTCCGTTTCCCGGACCAGGATCATCTCCTAAAAAGTATTCAGCGGCCACTACACCGGTAGATTCCAAGACGTCATCAATATCAAAGTTCTCCGTCACCGGACAGGTACCGTCATCTACCGTCACGCTGTAGCTTCCCGCACTAAGTCCCACTATGGAAGGTTCGGTTGCACCTGTGCTCCAATCGATAGAGTAAATAAAGCTGCTTCCACCGCTAATCGATATTCCTGCACTTCCGTTGGAAGCACCGTTATTGGCATCGTTTACCGTGAGTTCGACTTCTGGCAGAGAGACTACTTCGAGTTCAATAGAATTAGTCGTGAAAAGGGCTCCATCAACTGTTAGTATGCAACTGTAGCTACCCGACTCCGATATTTCAATGCTTTGGGTGGTAGCACCGTTATTCCATAAATAAGCATCTGCTTCAGGGGCAAAAAGCACGGTCAGTTCTCCCTCACAAAATACCGTATCGCCCACAAGTGTAGGCTGTAGGTTTTGTACAGGACCTACTTGTACATTTTCGATTCGGGTACTTACGTAAGTTTCGTTGGCTAGTGTTTCTACTTCGGCCGCCGTCAATTCTCTGGTGTAAACCAATAAATCATCAAATGCACCCGTGGCAAAGCTTGAACTATTCAAGCCTCCTATGGTCAGTGTGTCCAATGAAAAAGTTGGTAATCCGGCCAAACTTTCGGTGTCAATTTCCTCACCATTCAGGTACGAGGTAATAAGCCCATTTCCGTATGTCACGGCAATGTGATTCCACTTAGCATTGTAAATTTCATTCGCTGGCCCGGCACTTACATTTGCCCCACCAAGATTGTGATTCGCACTGCTTTGAAAAGCCGTGAACCCAAATCCTGTGCTATCATCGAGTTGAATTCCGCTAATTCCGCTAGATGCAGAATTGTCGCCTTTGAACCAAAAACTAAAGCTGATAGCATCCGTTTCGGTTCCGTCTCCATCGGCTTGAAGCAAGCCGGGTCCTGTTTGACGCGCACCTACCATATCGGCTTGTCGACCTTCAATAGCCGTCGCACCTCCTGTATTGCTCAAGTTGTCAAAAGTACCTTCGGCATCATTCAAGTTTCCATTACGGAAGTAGTAGCGAACGTCTGCCGTTCTAGCAAGAGCTGATGGCCTGTTGATCACCGTTAAGCGAACCGGATAAATGCCCTCATCGCTATAAGTGTGGAACACCTGCGCACCGCTATAGTCGGGAACATTGTCTCCGTCTACATCCCATTGTTGGATGACTTGGGGCGAAAGATTTTGACTTGTGCTGGTTAAAGCAAGTTGATCATTGGCCAAAACGGGCTGAGGAGCGAAGTTAAAAGACGCAATTGGCGTGTTTTGATCGGGATCACCTGTTATGTTTACCTCTGTCCACGCCGCTTGTCCCCAAGATCCATTCACATCACTGGTGCGCACACCGAGCATTTGAATGCCGGTTTCTGTTAGCGCATTTGGGCTAAAGGTGATTTCTGTAGAATATCCTGTGGGAATGAAAAATGGGATTCCATTTCCCGGACCGGGGTCGCTGTTCCAAAAATATTCTGCCTTGCTTACAGGCAAGTCTAATAAAGTCGGTGCAAACTCAGGTGTAGAGCCATTCACGTAGAAGTAGGTTGAGGCTGTAATACCCCAAACACCTTCGTCGGTTTGGAAGCGATAGGATACGAAGTGGTATCCCGGCTCGAGGCCAGTCGCCGGAGCGGTGACTTCGAGTTGTTGACTCAAGGCCGGAGCGAAGGCAAAAGGAGTCCCTAAACCTACACCAGGATCTTGATCGAAAAAGTATTCCCCATTTGCCAGGTCTTGTGCCTGTATGACCAGCGGACTAAAGAGTAGACAGCACAGCCAAAGAAGCAACGGCCCTAAGCGGGGCTTGATTGCCTTTGATATCATGTTGTCAAAGGCTTAGTCGCGGCTAATCGCCTCAACATTGATTTGCAATGTTCCTCCTACGGGAACGGAAGAAACGGGAATTTCAAGGTTCGTTACGGCTGGAATTTTTGCGTACTCAGGAAGTTGAGTTACGGGAGCGTTTCCGCTATTGATTCCCATGTCAATTCCGTTTGTGCCGGTGCCTAGCGCGGGTGACCCGGGAAGGAGCTCGTAGCTCTGATTCCAGTCAAATCCGGCACCAAGAGCGGGGAGATCCCAGTTGCGATCG
>CAZKXG010000047.1:15159-19572 GCA_964556465.1 uncultured Cryomorphaceae bacterium
CGGGGAAGCTGGCAAAGAGTGGGTTTTGCCCTTCAATATTTCCGCTACCTAAGTTGTTGCCATAAGGTAATGTATTGTCGTTTGCCAAGTAGGTTAGGTTGTTATTGAATGTACATGTGTTGCAACCTGAAGGCTCGCTGCGGTAAAAGATATTGTTTTCCAGCACGAGTTGAGTAGCCTCAAATGCAGGACTCACGTTGTTGAGAAAAATAGAATTTCGCACAACTACATTACCATTGTAAATTCCTTTGAAGTAATCATCATTGGAAGAATGGACATTGTTCGTATAAACAATGTTTGACAGAAGGTTTCCATTTCCACTGGTAGTAAGTCCCTCACCACCGTTAAATAAACAGTTTCGAACGGTTACGTCACTAATGCCATCTCTTACGTTAATTGATACTGTCGCACTGCTGCTACTAATGAAAGTGCAACGCTCAAAAATGAAGTCAGACATGGTCTCTTGACCTGCTAGCGCTCCTGAAAAATCGGCATCTATAGAAATACCTGAAAATTGAAACTCGATTCCGTAAACACGACTTCCACTAGCAGATAGCCCGCTGTTGAAGCGGCGGAAATTAAATGATCCACTTGATATTGTTGTTTTTGGAAATCCCTCGTTTCCCCGAATACCTTCACCGTAAAACACCAGAGGGATGGTAGTTGTCATTGTTCCGGCAGTTGAACTGTAAACTCCACCTGTAATCAAAATAGTATCGTTTGGCGAGGCAGCATTCACTGCTTCTTGAATGGAGGTAAACTGAGCAGGTCGCTCGGCATTGTTACTTACCGTCCAAGTGGTGGCAAAAAGTGATACGGGGAGTGAACAAAGCGCAAGAAGGGTTAGGGTAAACAAAGAATTCTTCATCATTAAAGTTTTATTGGTTAATAATTGGTCTGAGGCTCGGATTAAAACCTCAATGGTTAAAGGAAATCAGTCTGTTTTCTAAATGGGATTTGTGATTATAAAATTATACCGTTATATCTAAATCGTTTTTACCGTGAGTTTACGGTAATTAGCTTAAATTTTTCTAAAACTATAGAATAACGGATCAAGATGCAAACGGCAGTTAATAACATCGCGTTAAATTTATCGTTAATAAACTGTCGTTGGTCTGTATTAAATCGCATTAAGTCGTTGTTTTTGAAGTAATGAGAATAGATCGGCTTTTCTAAGAATAGATTATCATTTTGTTTATATGCTTTCCTTTTTCTTTCGTGATACTATTAAATAAAGATTTTCATGTAACAACACTTTTACGGAGATTTTCGAAATGATCATACGAATCTCATTTTCTTGCGGATAATCAGTATCACTAGTTCTGTTGTTTTAATATCCCTGAATTTGGGGATATGCATTTATGACAGCAGAGTGTTTAATTCGATGTTTTGATTATCGCAACTGCTATATCCGGTGATTGGAATCACTGGTTGACCCAAGCAGTTGAGTTTGCATTTTTTTCACTTGGTTGTGAAATTGATTTATTTAGCGATGATGAACTTCTCGTTGATCACTTCATGATCTGTGGTAAGTCGGTAGATATAAATTCCTTGGCTTAGCTCAGTACCATCGAATTGGAATCGATAAGGTGTAGTTGCACTTGCCATTCCCGAGAAGAGTTGTTCGACCAATCGTCCATTCATATCGTAGACTTCGAGCGTAGCTTGCGACTCTGTGTCTAATTGAAACTCGACATTCGACAAGTCTCGGGTGGGATTTGGCGATGAAACCAAGACAATCTCAGAAGGGATAAGAAAAGGTTGCCAAGAAGTGAAGGGGACAGCAATTATTGGTGTTCTGGAGCACCCACAGCGAACTCCTCGCTCCTCCGGGGATGCCACCCTGAGGTTGCTTCAATATAAAACGTAGATTTATTCATAATATAGATAGACTCAAAATGAAAAAAACCATCTTAATCTTTGGAGTTTTGCTTGTGGCTATAACACTGGTATCAGCCTATTTGTCTGTATTCGGTCATATAAGTGCAGAGCTCGATTCGCTCATATCGTTCGGATCATTAATCATTGTTTTTATCATCGTTGCTATTGCCTACAAAAAGAAAAATCCTTCTGATGTTTCATTTGGCAGGTACTTTAATTTAAACATGGGTATTGCACTATTGGTATCGCTGGTGTTCTTCCTGTTTAGCCTGGGATTTATCAGTGTTATAGATGAAGATCAAAAAAATACCATTGTAGAAAACCAAGTATCTCAAGTTATTGAAAAGTACAAGGACATGGATGGCTCTGAAAAGGCGATTGAAATACTGATGGATCAGGAGCGTGAAAGGGCCAAGTCATATTTTACAACAAGCTATCATTTTATGGTGCTGGTTATGCGGATGGTTTTCTATTTGATTGCAGCGCTTGTTGTTTCGGCTATTCTTGGTAATGTTTTAAAGAGCCGGAAACCTAAAGTGAGGTAGGGGAAACCCGCTCCACCCGCTCCTCGGCGTATGACACCCCTCGGTTATATCCGGTAGTTCCAGCTGCCCATAGGCCCACTAAGAACCCAACCTGCTCTAAGAAGCTTATTTCAAAATCATAAACTTCTCGTTGATCACTTCATGATCTGTGGTAAGTCGGTAGATATAAATTCCTTGGCTTAGCTCAGTACCATCGAATTGGAATCGATAAGGTGTAGTTGCACTTGCCATTCCCGAGAAGAGTTGTTCGACCAATCGTCCATTCATATCGTAGACTTCGAGCGTAGCTTGCGACTCTGTGTCTAATTGAAACTCGACATTTGACAGGTCTCGCGTGGGATTTGGCGATGAAGCCAATACAATCTCAGAAGGGATAAGAAAAGGTTGCCAAGAAGTAAAGGGTCCTGCTACAATAGGAGTTCGAGAACAACCACATCGAACTCTCCAGCCGTGTTGTACGCCTGGAATTACAAGATTTTTATCAATGGAAAACGCTGAAAAATCATCGTCCAGTGTAACGAAGGATTGTGTGGGGTTTGAGCCCAAAACACGGATGACTTGAACTTGACACCCGATCTGACCTGGAACGGCATCCCAACCAAAATCAACCGTGGTAGCTCCGATATTTGTGGTCAAACTCGCTTCGTCCACTGCGGGGAATGGAGCTTGACAAATGGGCGTTCCTGCACACGTGCAGTCGGCAAGGACCGTGTCATCTTCGGTATCGGAATCTCCGTCATCACATGGATCACCGATATTCAGCCCAAGGGTGGGGCAGTCTACCTGTTCGCCAACGATGATTTCTCCATCGGTGAGAACTCCTGTAACGTCCGAACCGTCTTCAGAAAACAGGGTATTAAGCAAACCTTCGCGTTCAAACTCCAACGTTGACGTTCCCGCACCTACAGCCGTAAATTCAATTTGAACTTGTGAAAAGGGAGCCGTAGCCGGACTAAATCCAAAACCGGCAATAAAGAAGAATCCTTCCACATTGTCTACGGTTGTTCCCGGCAATGGAACACCAATGGGTGAACCCGGAATAATGCTCACTGAATTGATCTGAGCAATTGCCGGGTCATAGCGCATTGCGACTTGCGCAACCGTCATCTCACTTCCGTTGGGATCGATATTTATGGTTACGGTAAACGTGTCTCCAATTTCAGCCGTAGCGGGATTCGGGTCTACTGATCCATTGGCAGTTTGGGCTTGACTAAAATTAATGCAACCAAGCACTAAGGCTAAAGAGACCAGAAATGGTTTCAAGTTTGATCTGTTCAGATTTACGTGTAACATAGTCTCCATTTTGTCAGCAATTTACAATTATGGCAAGGCCAATTCAAGTCATATTTTGTTTAGCGGACAACGGTAAGCGTTTTGGTGATTCCACGACCTGACGAGTCCAGCAGACGACATGAATAATTGCCTGCCGCCAAATTGTTGACATCCAATTCAAATTGATAAGGCGTGTTGTTCGTTACGCCACCTTCAAAAATTGATTTCACCAATTTTCCTTCCGGCGTATAAATCTCCAAACTAAGTTGCCCCGACTCGGCTAGTTCGAATGCGATCTGAGCAAAATCTTTCGCAGGATTCGGCCAAATGTTTAGATCATAGTTTTCGTTTTCGGAATCTAATCCATCCGAAAGCGCATTCCCCGTAATGGTTACATCCAGTCCTCCTTTTTCGCCCGTGACATCTTCACCTCCGTAAGCGATGATCGATCTCGGGAAGGTATTCGATAAATGGTCGACTTCGGTCAATTCCGTGGGCGATATAGCCACAAAGGTGATCGTGGCAATAAGCATCGACTCAGCCGTAGCTTCGGGAGTGGTTTTAAATGCCGCGGCATCAATCCGTCCCGCATCGTTCGAAAACTCTGCAGGCATATGGTAATTGAAGGCATTGGTTTCCGCCAATTCAATATCCATGACCTGAAGGTATTCGGTATCGAAAGCCAGGTGGAGATCGAAAACCGTAAAGGGTACGT
>CAZKXG010000048.1:0-3227 GCA_964556465.1 uncultured Cryomorphaceae bacterium
ATACGTCGCCGAGCTCGCTCGAGCGTGAGTATTTGAATGCAAAAACACCTCGATGACAATCAAGGGTTTTATCCTTCTCGAAATTCGGAGCGAAAGGGATCACTCGACTGATAAGGAGAGTAATCCGATATCGAGTGTCTATAATGGACTTACCGCCAATCGATCCACTTCAATTTTTGAAAGAGTATCCAACCTTCCTGATTTGAACATCTCCGAAATAAACGAGAGTGAATCAGGAGCAGGCCCCGTCATATTCAGATAATCCTGAAAAACCATTCCATTAACCGATCGCCGATTGTAAGCCTTACGAAATCGGCTTCCTCCTTCATCCTCTAGGTAGCTGTACGCAGCGTAATCCATTGCGTAATTATCAGTTAAAAACCAATACAGGAAAACATCATCGAAGTCCTCGCCCCCGCCCTCTTGAGAAAAAGTGACGCGTACCTTGAAGTACTCGTTTCCTTCAATTTCTTCCTTTCCGACGAATTCTTTCTTTGCTGCCTCGGTTTTCAACATTCCCGGAAGAAGGGCAAAATAGATCACGGAATTCACCGAAGCTGCACGCGCTGCGCTGTCTTTTACCGAGAGTTTTATAGGCTCATTGTTCAACTCTTGAGTGAACCCTTCGTTTGTCAGCCTTCGCAGGTGATTACCCAATGAATCACGATAGGTATTGATGTATTCGAACTTTCCGTCCTGACGAATGGCTTGGTAACTTCTTCCTCGAAATCCAAATGAGAGATCGACATTCTCATAGAGTTCACCTCCGTGGTAAGCAATGGCACTATCAACGATAGCTTCACCTCTGGAGATGGGCTTTACTTCAGTGGAGCTTTCTGAACAGGAAAAGAAAAAGGCAGCCAATCCGACTGCCCAAATAATTGACTTAAAAAAGGTCACGATCGAGGTACAAGTGCTTCACTCTGGTGAGCTCTTCTTTATTTACCTGATTATCAGGGTGAGCAAAAAGATCCAGTAGATACAGAAAGTTTTCTTTCGACTCAGTAAAACTGTCCTCACCATCCATGTCGATTTCTTCATCCACTTCTATTGCTTCGCCTTCTTCGTCGTCCTCAGCCTCGATTTCTTCGGCTAGGAGATTCAGGTTGAAATAGCCAAAATGCTCTATGTATTCTGCCGTCATTCTGATGACACGCGTAACCAATGGCTGGTTGTGCTCGATAAAATGTGGTCTAAGTGCCAATAGTTTATCAACGACGTCGCTCTTCACAATACCGTTTTTCTGAACAAATGCTCTTAGCTCATCTATACTCTCGAGCGTTTCTTTACTTATGATCGTTTCTTCCATGGAATTCAGATTTGGAAGGCAAAATTAAAACATTCCCGCACTTAACGAGCCGATCTTAACTTGTTTATCGGAACAATTGTACGAATCATCCCGAATACGACTGTAGCCTTGTTTTTATTAATCTCTTCCACCACTCCCGGCTCCTTGGTTCCGGGCATATGGACTTTATCACCGATGTTTATCGGCTTAGCGGCCAACTCCTTACTCTCTTCTCTGTTTTTCCTGCGGTTTTCTTTCTGCTTTTTGATGCGCTCTTTCTTGTCGCGCATTTGTTCTGTCAGATCTTTTTCTTTCTTCTTGGCTGCCTCTTTTTCGCTTGTCAGAGTGAGTTTTCTTATTATCTCCTTTCGTTTGTTGCGCTCATTCCAATCGTTCAAAAGGGTCTCATACTTTTTCCCTTGTTGGATTAATCGCTTGTTTTCACTGAAATTGAGATCCTCCTGTTTCTCTCTATAAATCTGTGCTTCCCGCTTTGACGCTTCTATTTCTTTTCTGATTCTCGACTTCTCCGTCTGGAGTATATGCGTTTCCTTGTTGAGTTGGTTTTTCTTCGTTTGGAGGGTGATGAGCAACTTGTCCAGATTCACTTTCTTGTCATCTAGCTTTGCTTTGGCTCCATCAATCACATTGGGATCCAGACCGATTTTTTGAGCTACTTCAAAGGTGTAAGAACTACCGGCCTGCCCAATGTCCAATTTGTATTTGGGCAACAGTGTTTCCTCATCGAAAAGCATGCAGCCATTTAGCATCATAGGGCTGTTTTCTGCCAATATTTTCAGATTGGCGTAGTGCGTCGT
The DNA here is from genome assembly GCA_964556465.1 of uncultured Cryomorphaceae bacterium. Lineage (GTDB taxonomy): Bacteria > Bacteroidota > Bacteroidia > Flavobacteriales_D > Cryomorphaceae > JAKVAV01. The sequence continues at coordinate 2,107 of CAZKXG010000048.1, forward strand.
AATGACTCCAAAAGCTTTGGATTTTCCCAATTCCTCCAAAATGGTCTCAGCAATGGCACCACCCAGTTCGGGATCGGAGCCCGTTCCGAATTCATCAATGAAGAAGAGTGTATTCTTATTGGCATGAAAGAGGAAGTGCTTCATCTTGACCAATCGAGAACTATATGTACTCAACTCGTAGGCGATGCTTTGGTCATCGCCGATATCTACAAAAATCTGTCGGAAGACGCCCATCCTGCTGTGCCCTTCGGCGGGAATGAGCATTCCGCATTGAAACATGATTTGCAGTAAGCCGAAAGTCTTTAAGGAAACTGATTTCCCACCTGCATTGGGTCCGCTAATTACTAAAATCCGCTTGTTGTGATCCAGCGCGAGGGTCATCGGAATCGTAGACTTGCCTTCGCTCCTATTCTGCTCGAGGAGGACAGGATGATAAGCCTTCATTAGCTCAAGGTCCTTTTCGCGCGAAAGAATGGGCTTAACCGCATCAATATGCATGGCGTACCGCGCTTTGGCAAAGGTAAATTCCAGAAAGCCCAAGGCATTTTCGTAAGATTCTAATATGGCCTTGTAAGATTTTAAGCTCTGAGTAAGTTCACGCAAAATTCGGTACTCCTCTCTTTGCTCCCACTGCCGCGCCTCTGCTACATCATTGTTGAGGTTAACCAGATTTCCGGGTTCTACAAAACTCGTATTCCCGCTTTCCGAATGACCGTGAAGGGTTCCTTCGATCTTTCTCTTGTTCTCGGCGGTTACTGCCAGCACGCGTCGATCATTGTATATACTCTCTTCGTAGTCGCGCAGCCAACCTAGCTTTTTGTACTTCCGCACAGCTGCTTCGAAGGCCTTATTTGCTTTTTGCTTGGCTTCGGCCAATGCCTTTCGCGCCTTGCCCAACTCTTTGCTTGCGGAGGTCTTAACAAATCCATTGGGCTCTAATATTTCATCGATCAAAGCGATTAAATCTTTGCTCGCATACAACCCTTCCACTATTCCCCTCAGTCGCGGGTAGAGCTCTCTTTTTTCTCCGAGGAAGCGAATAACCGTGGCGGCAACTTCAGCTACTTTTCGGAGTTTGATGACCTGCTGCCCGTCCAGCACTGCATTGTCAATCCCAAGCA
>CAZKXG010000048.1:3237-13537 GCA_964556465.1 uncultured Cryomorphaceae bacterium
CTCGAGCAGGGAGCTGTCGCCCTTGCCGGCGCGCAGCACTGCCGGGGGGTCCTGCGTCATGTCGACGACGGTGGTGGGCTCGTCGAGGTCGCAGGTGACCTGCTGCCCGTCCAGCACTGCATTGTCAATCCCAAGCATTCCGAGCTCTCGGCTAATGTTGGGAAAAGCGATTTCAGGGAAATACAACCCATTCTCAGCAATCGATTTTGCTTCGGTCGTTTCTTCGAGAAACCGAACAATTGAGTCCACCTCGTCAGTAGGACGCAACTCCTCCACATAGCGCTTGGCTCTTTCGCTGTTGCAGCGCTTTTCGACTTGAGCCAAGACTTTTGGAAACTCAAATCGCTGTAGGGTATTTTCGGGATAGTATTTCAAATCGACCTATCTACAACCCACCTGACTCCTCCTTGTTTAAGGATTCGCCGGAAGGCAAGCGCAAAAATACGCCGATAAAAGAACTCAGCGCAGTAATGAGGAAAAAGACCAGTCCTAATGCCACAGCCGCCGTCTCGTCGATGGGCAATTCTTGCGATGCATAGAGGAATACTAATTCACGCAAACCCACACCACCAAAGCTAATGGGAAGCATAGCGGCAATACTCGAGACGAGAAACAGTACGAAATAGATAGCGTAATGATCGTCAACACCATAAGAGGACAAGATAAACCAAGCGCAAACCAATTGAGACAATTGTACCCATAGTGACCAATGAATGGCTTGAAAGGTGACGGTTTTGAATTTGGCGAAAGCCAAACGAATCAGAACCGCCAAAGCCGGAATGGCCAAAACAGCACCGATGTACACCAGAAACGTCCAAAATGAAGGCAAAAGCTTTAGTATACTTTCTTGAAATGAGGATATAGCCAAGGCTAAGAAAGCCAGCAAAGCCGCCCCACTTATGCGGTCGAGAAGCACAGCACTCAGCAATTCTCGTTTCGAAGCCGCACTCTTCTTGTTCAGATGAAAGATCTTGTAGCCATCACCACCAATTCCTCCGGGAAGGAAGAGATTATAGAACATCCCGATATAGTAAAGGCGCAAATTGTAATTGCCCGATATCCTCACACCGATAGCTCTGAAAAGAACGAGGAGTCGCTGTGCGCTAATAAATTTCGAAAGATTGAAAAAAATCAGCGCACCCAATAAATAAATTGGATTGCTTTCTTTCACCAAGCTCCAGACCTCATCCAATTCAATCTTTGAGAAAACCAGATAAATGGCAAGAGCCGAAAGGGCTATCTTGACAAGAAACTTAAGCGCTGACTTCGCTGTGGGCTTTGCCAATGAAGACTTCTTTTACGGTGTAGGTCTTTTTGTTCTGAGACTGGTAATAGATACGCAGCATCAACTCGGCGATCAACCCAAATACCAAGAATTGAATTCCCGCCAGTACCAGCGTCACGCCTAAAAGCAAGATTGGCCTACCCCAAATGTCGTAACCGAAAATTTTCAAACCGAGAAGGTATAAATTGATCAATACCCCCACCGCAAGAGTAATAAGCCCTACAGGTCCAAAAAGGTGAATGGGGCGTCGGAAATACTTCTGCATGAAAATCATGAGTATTAAGTCGCTCAATACTTTAAACGTGCGGCTTAGTCCGTACTTGGATTCACCGTGAATTCGAGGGTGATGCTTTACATCGACTTGGGTTATACTGGCTCCTTGAAGTTTTGCTAATACAGGAATAAATCGGTGAAGTTCTCCATACAATTCCATCCCTTTTGCAATATGGGATCGATAGACACGCAAGGTGCATCCATAGTCTTGAATGTGAACATCCGTCAAATTTCGAATCATTGAATTGGCAATCTTACTTGGAACTTTACGCAGAAACATTCCATCCTTGCGGTTCTTGCGATTTCCTGCTACAACGTCCCAACCTTCCTTCTCAAGCAAATCCAACATCATCGGAATATCCGAAGGATCATTTTGAAGATCTCCGTCTAAAGTCACGATGAATTCGCCTTGAGCCTGATCGATACCAGCCTGCATGGCTGTAGTTTGACCAAAATTCTTTTGAAAAACAACCAACTTCACATGCTCGTCGGCAAGTTTCTTGATACGCTTAACAGTATCATCTGTGGAACCGTCGTCTACTAAGATTACTTCGTACGAATATGAGTGGAGAGCAGCACTTATACTTTCCAATAGAGGACCGATATTATCCTCCTCATTCATTAAGGTGATGACTAGTGAGAGCTTCATTGGCGCGAAGGTAAGGAAACCGCAAAAATGATGTACTCTTTCTATGACAAGAGCTTTTCTTTTTATCTTGTTGGCAATCAAAAACAAATAAACCATGAAGAACTTTTACCGAACCGGAGTTCTATTCCTCTCTCTTTTGGCTACCACAGGGCTTTCAGCTCAAATCAATGCCGACAACACGATTCCGATTAGCACTTTGGTAAACGAAATTTTTAATACCGGGACTTTTGTCGAAGTATCCAATGTGACTTTTAACGGACTCCCTGCCGACGACACCTTGACCAGTATACAAATTGGCCTTTTTGGAAATGGGTTTGACGATGGCCTACCGGTAGACTCCGGATTTGCAATGACCACAGGAGATATGGTAAATCTCTTTACCAATGAGATGGGCAATTCGTTTGTGGGCGACACTCCCGACGATCCTGACATCATTTCAATTTCAGGTTTTAATGTAAATGACTGTGCGGTCCTGGAATTTGATGTCCTCAATCTAGCTGAAGCATTAGCATTCAATTTTACATTTGCATCAATCGAGTATGAAAGTTTTACTTGTTCTCAATTCAATGACGCATTTGGTCTCTTTATAAGTGGTCCGGGGATTTCCGGGCCTTATGAAAATGGTGCTATAAACATTGCCCTTATTCCAGGAAGTGACACGCCAATTGCCATAAATACCGTAAATTCAGGTACGCCCAGCTTTTTTGATTCGTTTTACTGCGAGGAAGCCAACCCAAATTGGATAGAAGACAGTCAGTACTTTATACAGAATTCAGGAAATATCGTTAGCAATGTCATGTTTAATGGCTTTACGGTAAACATGGAAGCTTTTGTAGAAGTTGAGCAAAACGAAACATACCATATCAAGTTTGCCATTTGCGATGCCGTCGACGGAGCTTTAGACTCAGGCATCATTCTCGAGGCCAATTCTTTTGAAGGGAAGTTCTTGAGCGTATTTGATCAAAACCGTCCCGAGCAATTAAAACTTTACCCCAACCCTTCTACCGATCAGGTTTATATTGAAATTCCATCAAACTACATTGGCAAAAATCTCAGCCTCAGAATTTTGGACCTTCAAGGCCGTATCGTTAGCGAAACTAATATTTCAGCAACGGGAAGGGTTGAGCTTGAAACCAGTCAATTGGAAAAAGGCTTGTACTTGATTGAGACTGCCATAAACGGTAAGGTCTTCGGGTTGTCCAAACTCTTGCGTGACTAGACCCGCGCTCACTCACGGTGAATTAGGTACCTTTGTGGTATGATGAAAAACCTTAGAAATGCTTTATTGATAATGGCCGCGGTGGCAATAGCCTTGGCTATTATCTTTAACGAATTCCTAGCCTATTCCGCAATATTCGTCGGAGCCATGATCGTTTTCTATGGGTTGTACCATGCCTTTCTCAAAACGAAAGATGCCGAAATAGACCAACTCAAGGCCAAACTGAATCAAGAAGAAGATCAACTCGAAAAGGTCAAAGAAGAGAATGAAGAACTTCGAACGAGAAAATTAAATGTTTCCGCGATTCGTCAGATACTTGATGTAGGACTGTTCGAAATCGATACTAATTTCACCAGAACGTGGAATGAAGAAATTGAGACGGATATGGGTAAAACCGTTCAGTTTATCGGTGCACTCAAGGTGGATATCATTGCCAAATACGGAGTAGACCTCAAAGACCTTCGAATCAAAACAGAAGGTGACGAAGTATTAATTGCCAATATGCATCTCAAGTCGCTTTCTTTTTCTGACCTCAATTACAATTGGGTCATTAGCGAAGTACTCGAACATAAGAAACCCTATTTGGGTGGTAACCATCGCCGTACCAACCCTATGTTGGAATTGGAGGCCAACAAGATCAAAGAGCGCCTACAAAAGCGAACACACGAAGAGGTGAAACAAGGCCCTGAAGAACTAGAAGCCATTACCTCTATACTCAAGACACAGCTCAAACACTCAATTGCCCTAATACTAGGCTTGGAAGATGACAGCGTGCGCTTCGTAGATTCTTTTAATGATGAGTACAAAACGCTGGAAGGTTTTAACACGCGGCAAATAAATTCATGAGAAAAGCCTTTTAGGTGATACATTTTAAATGTGTCCGTTGCCATAGAGTTTTTAGTCTCAGAAATAAGAATGACAACGACTTTCCCGAAGTACCAATATGTCCTGAAAATACTTCGACGAGACTCCAAAAAAAACTTACAGGTCCTTGAAATACAAGATTGCAATAAATCTCTTCACCAAAGAGATTAAAGTTGTTTTCTCTCAACAAGAATCGTATTTCACTGATAATCAAAAACATTACCACAAAGAGAGCAAATCTTTAGTATTGGCGCCCCCTCTTCTCTGGCCTGCTGAAAAACGCTTCGGTTTTCTAGGACTCCAAGATGCTCAAAAACACTTTGGAAATTTTGGAACAATTACCGGACTGATCATGTTACAGGGTCGAAATTCAAAAACTAAAATCAAAATTTATGAAAACCAAATTTACCATACTAACAGTTCTGATTTGCTTTCTGCTGACAACAGCAAGCGCTCAGAATGCAAAGACGACTGATGCGGACTACACTCCGTTCAGCAGCCTATATAAAGTAGACAAGCAAAACGCTAGCTCTTTGGGAGACGCCAAAGCCGTGGAAGGTACAATGACCGCATTGACTGGCTATGAGGCCGACGCGACAGTTGAAATACCTTTTTTCTTCGATCTTACAAACGTAGATGATGAGTGGGTTGATTCCCTTTCGATAACTTTCCCTGCTGGAATCACTCCGGTTTCTGTTTCAAACGATGATGTATTCTTCGCGTTTGACAGTCCTGACTTCGACGATGAAGAATTCAACGGCGTAGATGGACAAACTGTAAGCTGGGGAGATAACGATAACAATTGGGGTGGTATTGCGGCGCCAAACTCGTATCTATTTACAGTGACGGTAGCAGTTGATGCTGGCGTGACAGGAGACCAAACAGTTGATTTTTTCGCCAGCGGAGACCAATTCGCAAATCCGGCAGACCTCTCAGGTACTGTAACGCTTGGTGAAGGTCTTTCTGTATACGGTATAGTTGTAAACAGCGACGTACACAACACATTAGAAACAGCCATCAATACCGCAGGACTTTTCGTAGCACTTGCAAACCTTGACCCAACAACACTTTTTGCCCCAACAGATGCGGCATTTGATGAACTTGAGGCAGCGAATCCGGGGATTATTGCTGATCTTCTTGACGATCCCGAAACATTAGCGAACATTCTCTTGTATCATGCTGCCAACGTTGAAGCGTTTTCAGGTGATTTGACTGATGGTCAAGAAATCGAAACGCTTGAAGCCAACGGGTTCGCAGTTACGGTATCGATTATTGACCCTAGCATCTTTATCAATGGCGAAGAGGTAGTCGTTCCAAACTTGGATGCAAGTAACGGAGTAGTGCACGCTATTGATGGTGTACTTCTTCCACCGGCTGTAGTTTCTTTGCCGCTCGATTTCGAATTACCTGTTGAAAATTACAACATCATTGGATTCGGAGGCGCTCAGAATACTTCAGTAATTCCTAATCCTGATCCGTCAGGTATTAACACAAGCGAAAATGTTTGGCAACAAACACAGGATGCAGCAAATACAGCTGAACTATTCGCAGGAGCTGTTATAGATCTTAATGTACCTGTTGATTTTTCTGAATCAGGATTAGTAGCTATGGATGTATGGACTCCGCAAGATGTGACGGAGGTGACCATCCGATTTGAAATCGCAAACAACGATCCAGCTTCAGCAGGAATGCAAAGAACGGTTAACACAACCGCTACGAACGCATGGGAAACATTAACATTCGATTTCTCTGATGACGCTAACATCGGAAATGAATTTGTTCGTTGTGTTGTTTTCTTCAACCTTGATTTGAACAATACGGATGACACTTTCTACGCTGACAACATCAGAGGAACAACACTGCCTACAATATTTGATATCGTAGAAAGCAGTGATGTACACAATACATTAGAAACAGCGCTTGTCGCTTCAGGCCTAGATGCTGTAACCAGCGATCCGGCAGTAGACTTAACACTATTTGCACCAACAGATGCAGCATTTGACGCACTTCCCGATGGAGTGTTGACTTCTTTATTGGATGACCCTACAGGTGCCCTAGCTAATGTTTTATTGTACCACGTTGTTGCAGGAACTGCATTAAGCACTGATCTTTCAGACGGACAAGAAGTTCTAACACTTCAGGGTGAAACAGTGACGGTAGAAATTGTAGATGATGTAGTTACCATCAATGGTGCAGAGGTGATTATAGCAGATATCCTTGCTGACAATGGTGTTGTACACGTTATTGACGCGGTATTAGTACCTGAATTGTGCACGCAATTTGCAGGCGGTCCTTACACCAACTTCACAACTGCATTCGGTGGAGTTCCGGTAGCAGCTGATGGAATTTGCCCATTCAACGCAATCACAGGATTCCAGTCGTGGGCCAGTGAAGCTTATCTAGCAGATAATGCTGTAGGTGGTTCAACATACACGTTCGGATTATCAGGAGGTGCAATAGGCGCGTGGGATCCTGACTTTATCATTATTGATGCCTTGACTGGAGAAATCGTGGCCAGTGAGACTGAAGGTAACAGCATAACTTGGACTGCACCGGCAGACGGTAACTACATTTGGATCATTCAAGAAGCTGGTTTTTGTGGAAACCAAACTGAAAATGATGCAACCGACAATGGATTCCCTTACATGACATGTGAAAGTGATGTTACTATTACTGACATTGTTGTAGCAAGTGATGTTCACAATACTTTGGAAACAGCAGTTATCGAAGCAGAGCTCGCCGAAGTTTTAGCAGGTGAAGGTCCTTTTACGGTATTCGCACCAACTGATGCTGCTTTCGATTTATTGCCTGATGGCCTTTTGGATGAATTGCTTGAAGACCCAACAGGGGATTTAGCTACGATTCTTACTCACCATGTTGCTAATGGTACGGTATACTCAACTGATCTTACTGATGGTCAATCAATCCCTACCCTTCAGGGAGAAAATGTGACAGTAGGTATCGATGGAGAAGGAGTTGTAACAATCACATCGGCAACAGGCGTTATTGCAGAGGTAACCATTGCAAACCTTATAGCTTCAAACGGTGTAATACACGTAATCGACGCCGTTTTGATTCCTACTCTTAGCAGTATTGACAATCTCTCTTCTGTTGATGAACTTAAGGTATTCCCTAACCCTACAAACAATCAATTTACACTTGACATCGAGCTCAATGCAAGTGAAAGAGTTACTGTAGATATGATCAACATTGTTGGTCAAGTGGTAAAATCCATTGACTTGGGAACTCGTTCTGCAGGTCTTAACAGAGAGTACATAGACGTGAATGACCTCAGCGAGGGAATTTACTTTATGAACCTTACTGTTGGTGGAACACAAGGAACTGTCAAAGTTCAAGTGGTTAGATAAACCCAATCAAAAAGTAAATTTGAAAGCCATGTCGATCATTGATCGGCGTGGCTTTTTTTTTAGGAAGTTTGCAGAAACTAAAAATCTAATTTCATGAAATTAAACTTTACCTATCTAACATTGGTTGCAGCTCTTTTTGCTGGAACAGCAATGGCTCAGAGTACAAAGCAAGTCGATGAGACTTATTCTATCTTCAATCGTTTTGAGAATGCTAAAAAAGCAACATCAGAGGAAAAAACAGTAACAGGTACCTTATCCACTGCAAATGGTTACGAAGCCGGCACAACTTTGGACATCCCGTTTGTATTGGACATTACCAATATTGATGACGAGTGGGTTGACTCACTATCTATCACTTTCCCTGCTGGTTTTACCATCAATAGTGTGTCAAATGATGACGTTTTCTTCGCTTTCAACAGTCCCAATTTTGACGATGAAGAGTATAACGGAATCGACGGTCAAACCGTAACTTGGGGTGACAATGACAATGATTGGGGTGGTATAGCTGCACCTGAAACTTATAATTTCTCGGTTAATGTAACTGTTGATGCAGGTGTTACAGGCGAGCAAACAGGTGACTTTTTCGCCAGTGGTGACCAATTCTCTGATCCCGCAGCAGACTTAGCGGGTACGTTTACTATTGCAGAAGGAGCTCAAACTTCAGTTTTTTCTATTATAGCTGATAGTGATGATCACAACACTTTAGAAACGGCTCTTCTTGCATCAGGACTAAATGCTCCTTTGGAGGACTTAGAAGCTGATTTGACAGTTTTCGCTCCAACTGATGCTGCATTTGCAGCAATCCAAGAAGTTGTTGACGAATTGCTTATGGACCCAACAGGTGCATTGGCAAATGTATTATTGTATCATGTTGTTGCAGGTACTGCTCTTAGCGGTGACTTAACTGATGGTCAAGAAATCCTTACACTTCAAGGAGAGACTGTGACTGTTGCTATCAACGGATCGGTTGTTACCATAAACGGTGCTGAAGTAACTGTAGCTGACCTTACTGCTGACAACGGAGTAGTTCACGTTATTGACGCTGTTTTGGTGCCTTCAACTTGTACCGTATTTGCAGGTGGACCATACAACGACTTTACTACCGCTTTCGGTGGTGCTCCTGTAGCAGTAGACGGAGTTTGCCCTGTTAACGCTATTGATGCATTTGAAAACTGGGCAAGCGAAGGATACGTTGCTGCTGATTGTGTAGCCGGAGTTACCTACGAGTTCGGATTGCAAGATGGTGCTTCAGGCGCATGGGATCCTGCTTTCGTTATTGTCGATGCCAATACTGGAGAAGTTATCGCTTCTGAAACTGAAGGTCTGAGCATCACATGGCTATGTCCTGCTGATGGTGACTACATTTGGATCATTCAAGAAGAAGGTCTTTGCGGTAACCAATCAGACAACACAGGAACAGACAATGGCTTCCCTTACATGACTTGTACAGATCCTCTTTCAAGCACTGATTTCGTGCTTTCAAATGATCTCCATGTATTCCCGAACCCTACAAACAATCAATTTACACTTGACATCGAGCTTAACGCTTCTGAGAGAGTGACAGTTGATTTGATCAACATAGTTGGTCAGGTGGTTAAAACGGTAGACCTAGGTACACGTTCAGCAGGTTTGAACAGAGAGTACATTGATGTAAATGACCTCAGCGAGGGCATCTACTTCATGAACCTAACAGTTGGTTCGACTACAGGAACAGTAAAAGTACAAGTGGTAAGATAATTTCGAATCCACTCATTGATTTGAAAGCCGTCCCGAGCAATTGGGACGGCTTTTTTTATGACTTGTTAAGTATTGCCTGAATTAGATTTGGCTTTCCTGCATATCCCCAATAGATTTGAAATGGATAATCTGTAAAATCAAAGCCTATGAGAACAATTGTACTTTTTTTCGCATTCATTATCTCCGCTTCAAATATGCTGGCACAAGAGCAACCGAATACCTTTGTATTTGAAGGGAACAACTTCAGGTGGTATCAATCCACCAACGGGAGCATATTCTTTAACGAAGAAGGACAATCTGTGGGCTTAGAAGTTCCCATAAATGAAGCAAACCACTCAATTTTTGGATCCGCTTTTTGGCTTGGAGGAGTGAATGAAAATGAAGAACTAAAGATTTCTTTTAGGAGGTTTTGTCAGAGTGCTGCTGAAAATTGTACAGAAAACTGGGGTCCTCTCAAATTAGACAATTCGATTAGTACGACCGAAGAAGTTTCTGACTTCAACAATATTTGGTTCGTTACAAGTGAACAAATCAGTCTTCATATCGGATTTTTTGACTGCCTCTCCGATGCGAATTGTAACGAAATAGTAGAGTTTCCGGATTATGAAATTCCTGAAAACATTTTGTCCTGGCCAGCTGAAGGCGAAGAGGGCTTTGCAGACAATTTAGCACCTTATGTCGATAGAGATGGAAATGGAACGTATAATCCGGCTAATGGGGATTACCCTGCCATATGCGGTGATTTTTCTTCCTACACTATTTGGAATGACCTTGGAACGGAATCTACGGGTCAAAATGGATCCGAAATAGGCCTCGAGGTTCACACTTCAATTTATGGCTACAGTTCAATCGAAGGGTCTGATTTCAATACTCTTTTCGTACAGTACAAGATTATCAACCGTGGT
>CAZKXG010000048.1:13547-19329 GCA_964556465.1 uncultured Cryomorphaceae bacterium
GTAATGATCTATTAAGCAATACTTACGTGGGTTTTTGGAATGATTTTGAGCTTGGTAATTCTTCTGATGATCAAGTGAGAACAGACGTTGAACGCAGTATGATTTACGTTTACAATGGAGATAGTGTTGACGAATCTTCGACTCAAGGTCCCGGTTACGGGTCTAACCTCGGTGCAATGGGAATGAAAGTTTTGTCGGGCCCACTGAAAGATTCTAATGGTCTTGACGACTCACCCGAATATGAGGAGTTCTATGGAAATGAAACATCAGGATGGGCAGATGGAGTAATTGATAATGAACGCTTAGGTCTATTTGGTTCTTTGGCTCACGAAAATGCTAGCGGCCCTGCAGCCATGCAAGATCCACAAGTAGGAATTGGCTATTACAACTTCATGAGATCGATATGGAGAGATGGTCAGCCGATGAAACATGGTGGTATTGGATATTCGCCTGGAGGACCAGGACTTTTTACAAATTACTACCTACCGGGAGATTCTGATCCGCTTTTTGCAGGAACCGATGGAATTAACCCTAATTACAGTATTGCTGGAGGCTGGACCGCGGAGAATGAGGGACTACCGCCTAACGATAAGAGGATGGTTGGCTCCTCGGGCCCCTTCACCTTCGCTCCCGGCAATGTCCAGTACATCGACCTTGCCTACATATTTGCCCGTGAGTCTTTTGACGATGAGGAAACGGTAATCGAAACCCTCCAGCGATTTGCCGATGAAGTGGAAGGCATGCAGTGCGAGCCACTACCCGCTATTGTCCTTTCCACTGATCGAGCTGAGGAAAGAAAACCGTTGAAAGTATTCCCGAATCCAAGCAGCGGCAGCATCTCTTTTCAGCTGACTGAAAACTCAGCACAGCTCACTATGATTGATATCACAGGAAAGGTAGTGCGCCAAAAAGTATTGAACTCAGGAGTGCAACGCATCGACGTATCTGATCTGGCTAATGGAATCTACCTGATTCAAATACAGGCAGATCAATCCGTTTACAACGGGAAAGTTGTTGTCGAAAAATGAGGCCTCAAAACAATGTGATTTAGGAGAAGTCAGTGAGCTTATTTCAAGACAAACCGAATCGGTAAAGTAAACCGCACACTCACCTTCTGACTGTTTTGAAGCCCCGGTTTCCAAGGCGGCATCTCTGAAATAACCCGCATAGCCTCTGTATCCAATGTAGGATGAACTCCTCGCGCCAATTGAATCTCTTCAATCGTTCCTTTTGTGGTAACCACGAAAGAAACATAGACCAGACCTTGGATTTTGGCCTCCTTCGCCATAGACGGATAGCGAAGATTCTCCTTTAAGTAGCTGTTCATCGCTTCAGGACCACCAATGAATTCGGGCATCACTTCCACAAACTCAAATACCCTCTCTGCCTCCTCGGGCTTTTCTGAGGCGATTTCTACATCCTCACTGTCTATCATAATGCTATCCAACCCATCGATATTCTCCGTTCCAATAAAATCCTGACTCAGCTCATCCATGGTCGGGATCATTTCCTCTTCGATTACCTCCTCATCCTTCTTCGGTTTTGGCGGAAGATATTTGATCACCTTGGCCTTGGGCTTTGCTTCCAAAATAGGTGGTTGCACCTTCTCCAAGTCAATGGGCGGAGGAGCTTTGAGCTCGGAGTAATTGATCACCTTTTTTGCCTTCACGGGAATGTGTTCCTCACTTTTGCGGTTCAATCTTTCCACGATAAGTGGATACACTACCGCTGCTGTAACCAACAAAAGAGCTATTCCCAGTGAAATCAGGGCAGACATCGGATACTTTCGCTCCAACTCCTCAGCTCCATATGTTTTGGCCGTATCCATCAATCTTCCATTTTCAAGTCAAAATCCGAGGGTTCGATCATGGAGTATCGTTCCACCCCCGAGTAGCTCATCACATCCAGCACCAGAACAAGGTCAGCGTATTCATTGGAAGGCAGTGGCTTAATTAACACCACCAGACCGGTCGTATTCGAGTTGGCTTCCGCCAAAACTTTCAAAAGCTCCGACTCGTCGTAGGCGATTTCGAAAGTTTCGGGTTCGGTTATTCCGCGGTACCAAACGATCTCGTTTTCCCTTAAAACCAAACTCATCGTCTTGGATTCCTTTACGGAGTTTCCTTGATCTCTTCGGTGTCCTTGGCTTTGGCGGGAACGAGTATCTCCATGGCCTGCGGCTTACTAAAAGTGGTCGCCAGCATAAAAAACGTCAAGAGGAGAAAGGCCAAATCCACCATGGGATTCATGTCCACATCGACCTCCCGCTTTGCGTTTTTACGCGCGTTATCATCGCGACCGTGGATTTTGTCTACATCGATATCCTCAAGATTTGGCAACATCCTCTTCGGCTTTTTCGGTTACCAAATTGAATCGGGTCACCCCCAACTCGCGGAGTGTTTCAAATACTTCGTGGATCACAGGGTACTTGGTTTCGCCATCGGCATTAATGGCAAAACGCAAGTTGGGATTGACCGCCCGCGCATGTCTGATCCAAAAACTCAATTGCGAATCGTTGTCCATTGGAATCCCCTCCTGCTCAAATGGCATTCTGTTCTCCTTGGCATTCAAGAAATCACCCATCTTTTCCACAGGAACGCCCGCAGTGGCAATGAGTGAGTACCTGTTAAGTTGACTTTCGTCGAAGGTAATTCCAAAGTCACGCCCCACGCGGCCGATCAGCTCTCTCCGGTCAAACTTATTGTCAATTCCAAAAAAGACCATTCCCGTTTTGGTAACCGTGATCGTTGCCAAATTTCGCTCGGGAAGTTTGACTTCAGCCGAGGATGGCGGTATGACCACTTCTTCGGGCACTTCAGGGCGAAAAGTAGTAGTCATCATAAAAAAAGCTACCAACAAGAAAGCCATGTCGACCATAGGATTCATGTCGAGTTTTGGCTTCTTCTTTATGTTTCGCAGCAGCGCCATCAGCTTTCGATTTCTTCTTTGAATCGATTCATCAAAGCATAGTTCGTTTCATCGGCTGCATAGGTGATGCGATCAATAAGGGTATTGTAGAAATTGAACACGACAATGGCCACTGCAGCGGTGCTGATTCCCAAGGCCGTGGTGACCAAAGCTTGAGAAATTCCGCCTGCAAGTCCTACAGCGTCTGAAGACCCCGCTCGGGCCAATGCACTGAAGGCACGAATCATTCCCGTTACCGTTCCCAATAAACCGATAAGCGTTGCCACCGAGGCGATAGTCGAAATAATGGCCATGTTTCGCTCCAAGTGTGGTAGCTCCAAATGCGTCGCCTCTTCGAGTTCCCTCTTCAGCCGAAAGGCTTTCTCCTCGGGCCTGAGACTCTCCACTTTTACAATCTGTAGATAGGAATCAACGCCCTTACGCACTACGTTTCCTACCGAACCTTTGTGCTTATCGCAAGCTTCGTGAATGGCGTCGACATCACCCCTGCCCAAAAGAATCTTGATGTTGCGAGCAAATTCCTTATTCCGACCCTTTCCATTGGCTCGGGCCAAATTTATTCCCCGTTCTACTGTGTACGTGATCAGAATGATCATAAAGGAAAGTTGCAAGATGACGATGCTGCTTCCCTTGTAAATCACGCCGAGGTAATTCCCTTCGACCGGTTCATTGGAAGGATCTCCCCCCACAAAGTTGTCGGGATGCCCCAGAACGTTGAAGTAAATAAAATAAGAAGCGACAAGAGAAATGACAATAACAACAATTCCCATCACCGAGGATAAAGTAGTCGTTAGGTTTTTTGACTTTTGCATAACAGTAGTTGAGGTACTCTCGAAGTTAGACAAAATCTTTTTTGAATCAGATGACAATGGTCACCCAATACTTCGGGAAGGATGAAAAAAAATCTCGCATCCGAACCTTCACGAACTTTATTTGTTGGTTAGGACCAAATGCAATTACTTTGTATCCACAAAATGAGAACACATTTACATCATCATTTTACTTTACTCTTCAATTCCGGAAAGAGGTAGTGGTGTTGTGTATATAAACGAACAATAGCCCCTCCGACTTCGGAGGGGCTTTTTTATTGAAATAAAAATGACAAAACTGAAAGTAGCCGTCCAGAAAGGCGGCCGATTGAGCGAAAAGAGCGTAGCCTTGCTAAGGAGCTGCGGCATCAAGGTATCCAATGGCGGAAAGCTACGGAGCGAAGCGTCCAACTTCCCGCTGGAAGTACTCTACCTGCGTGACGACGACATCCCGCAATACGTGGCCGACGGAGTAGCTGACCTTGGTATCGTGGGCGAGAATGTAGTGAAGGAAAAGAAGAAAGATATAGAAGTAGCCGAAGCCCTTGGCTTTGCCAAATGTCGCCTTTCCATGGCGGTACAAAGAGAACTCAACTATCCGGGTATTGCTTGGTTCAACGGCAAAAAAATTGCGACCAGCTACCCAAATATCGTGCAGATCTTTTTGGATGAGAATGGCTTAACCGCCGAAATCGAAGAAATTAGCGGAAGTGTTGAAATAGCCCCGAGCATTGGGCTGGCCGATGCGGTTTGCGATATCGTGAGCACGGGAAGTACATTGCTAGCCAACGGACTCAAAGAAGTGGAAACGGTAGATCGAAGTGAGGCGGTGCTGATTCAAAACAAGAATCTTAGCTCTGAAAAGACCGAATTGGTTGAGAAATTACTCTTTCGCATTCGCGCGGTCAACAAAGCCGATAAATTCAAGTACATTCTGCTCAACGCACCCAACGAATCGCTTGATCAGATCTCTTCACTCCTTCCGGGAATGAAAAGTCCGACGGTACTCCCCTTAGCTCAAGAAGGATGGAGCAGCATGCACTCCGTCGTAAAAGAAGATGAGTTTTGGGAAGTAATCGATAAGCTCAAATCTGCGGGAGCAGAAGGTATTCTGGTGTGTCCTATTGAAAAAATGGTGGTATGAAAACGGTAAATTTCCCCGATAAGGAAAAATGGATTGATTTAATTGCCCGACCGGACTTCGGCCACGAGCGGATAGAAGAATCCGTCTCAGAAATTTTGACGGAAGTAAAAAAGAAGGGAGATAAAGCCTTGCTCGCCTTTACCAGACGGCTAGACGATGCCGACCTGACCGAAATAGCCTATGACCTACCCGAAGAATTGTCCGAACTTAGCGATCAGCTCAAGGCAGCCATCGACATGGCCATGGCCAATATCGAGCGATTTCACAGTGCCCAAAGGGAAGAAGTTAAGAAGATCGAAACCGCAGCAGGAGTAACTTGCTGGCGTAAAAGTCTGCCCATCGAGAAGGTCGGGCTCTATGTTCCGGGTGGCACCGCTCCCCTACTTTCCTCATTGATGATGCTGGGAGTTCCCGCAAAAATTGCGGGCTGCAAAGAAATCGTGGTTTGCACACCACCCAATCGCGACGGAAGTATCCACCACGCGATAAGCTACATCGCAAAGAAACTGGGAGTGCTGCGTATCTACCGATTGGGCGGAGCACAAGCTGTAGCAGCTATGGCATACGGTACGGAGAGCGTTCCAAACGTTGACAAGATCTTTGGCCCCGGAAACCGATATGTAACCCTCGCCAAGCAATTGGTGCAACAAGAAGGCACTGCCATCGATATGCCTGCGGGGCCCAGCGAAGTATTGGTCATTGCCGATGTCGAAAGCAATGCGGCTTTCGTAGCTGCCGACTTACTGAGTCAAGCAGAACACGGTGCCGATAGTCAGGTAATTTTGGTGATGAGCGAAGAACACGGCGATGCTTCCAAAAAATTGGAAGAGATTCTGAATGAAATGGAATCGCAAGTTTCGGCTCTGCCACGCCAAGAAGTGGCTCAAAAAGCTCTAGAAAA
>CAZKXG010000049.1:0-2256 GCA_964556465.1 uncultured Cryomorphaceae bacterium
TGTTCTGCGCTTGATCTTCTTTGAGAATATCGGCTTGAACGGTTCCGCGAACTACCGCTAAAGTCTTCGCCTTAATATCGTCGTAGACATCGGCAGGAAGCACTTCATCACCCGTCACACCGAGCAGCATCAAGCCCAGCCCATCATTG
Organism: uncultured Cryomorphaceae bacterium; assembly: GCA_964556465.1. GTDB lineage: Bacteria > Bacteroidota > Bacteroidia > Flavobacteriales_D > Cryomorphaceae > JAKVAV01. Next base: position 150 of record CAZKXG010000049.1, read on the forward strand.
GTTTCGGGTAGCTCACCTCGGTATTTAGGTCTATCTGTGCCCAGCTTTTTGTACTTGGCGTCAATTTTTTTCTCCACCTCTTTTTCGAGGCCGTTTTCCTTGATGTAAATCTCGCATTGCTGGTCAATTGCGGCATTCATAAAGAAGCCGAGCAGCATGGGAGCGGGACCATTGATGGTCATACTCACCGAGGTAGTGGGATGACAAAGGTTGAATCCCGAGTAAAGCTTTTTGGCATCGTCGAGGCAGCAGATGCTCACTCCTGAGTTTCCGATCTTTCCGTAGATATCCGGACGGTAATCGGGGTCATGTCCGTATAGCGTCACACTGTCAAATGCGGTGGAAAGTCGTTCTTTCGGGTCCGCCTTCACCGGCAAACATTCTGGTGGGATCTTCACCCACACGTTTGAATGGGTAAATCCCCGCTGTGTATGGAAATGAACCAGGTACATTTTCCTGCAACGTCCATCTCAAAATGTCTCCCCAACTGCGGTACTTAGGTGTAACGATCTTGGGTATTTTTGAATGCGATAGAGCCTCGGTATGAGTAGGAACTCTGATTTCCTTGTCGCGTACTTTGAAGACGAATTCGTCGGCTTTGTAGCTTTCTTTCAAGTCTTTCCAGCCGACGATCGTATCCCAATTGTGGGGATCGAGGTCTTTCTTGATCGTCTCAAATCGCTGGTCGAGTTGCTTCACCAATTCGTCGGCATCGTCTGAAACAGATTCATCCTTGAGCTTGTCGGGTCCTCCCATCAGCAGCAGCGATTGTGCCAAGCTGTAAAGCTTGTCGGCCGTTTCGGCTTGCTGATCAGCTCGACTATCATAAGCCCGATTGTTCTCTGAAATCTCAGAGAGGTACCTTGTGCGGTTGGGCGGAATGATGTAAATCTTCTCCGACATCTCGCTGGAAACGCCAAAAGTCGTTTGTAAATCAGCTTTCGTCTCTTCGGTGATTTTCATCATCACCGAGCGGTAGAGGGCGTTCATGCCTGGATCGTTGAACTGAGAGGCAATGGTACCATGGACGGGTAGATCTTCATCTTTCGCCTCCCAAAGTTGATGGTTGCGCTTGTACTGTTTCTTCACATCGCGAAGGGCATCGAGGGCACCTCGCTTGTCGAATTTGTTGAGCGCGATAAGGTCGGCAAAGTCGAGCATATCGATCTTTTCCAATTGCGTAGCTGCGCCGTATTCGGGCGTCATGACATAGAGGGATACGTCGCTGTGGTCGAGTATTTCTGTGTCGCTCTGACCAATTCCTGAAGTCTCTAAGATGATGAGGTCAAATTCAGCAGCTTTTAAAATAGAAAGTGCATCTGCCACGTGTTTGCTCAAAGCTAAATTACTCTGACGGGTGGCCAGCGAGCGCATGTAGACGCGATCGTTGTTCACCGAATTCATTCTGATTCGATCGCCCAAAAGGGCTCCGCCTGTCTTTCTCTTAGAAGGGTCCACCGATACGATGGCCAGTGTTTTGTCTTCAAAATCAACCAAGAAACGACGGATCAGCTCATCCACAAGGGATGACTTACCCGCACCACCTGTTCCCGTAATTCCAAGAATCGGAGTGTCGACTTTCTTGGCAATTTCCTTTATACGTCCAAGTTCTTCTTTGAAAGAATCGGGGAAATTCTCTGCCGCTGAAATCATTCGAGCAATACTCAGCTTGTCTTTGCTTTTGAAGGCTTTTACTTCTCCATTCAGATTCTGGCCTGTCGGGAAGTCAGCCTTCTCGACCATGTCGTTGATCATTCCCTGAAGACCCATTTTACGGCCGTCGTCTGGGTGATAAACTCTGGCAATGCCGTAGGCTTGAAGCTCTGCAATCTCCTCCGGGAGAATGGTTCCACCTCCACCTCCGAAAATCTTGATGTGACCCGCCCCCTTTTCTTTGAGCAAATCATACATGTACTTGAAGTACTCGATATGGCCTCCTTGGTAGGAAGTCATGGCAATGGCTTGAGCATCTTCTTGAATGGCGGTATTGACTACTTCTTCCACACTACGGTCGTGGCCAAGGTGAATGACTTCGCAACCAGTGGATTGGATGATTCGACGCATCAAGTTAATGGCGGCATCGTGACCGTCGAAAAGAGATGCGGCT
>CAZKXG010000049.1:2266-3622 GCA_964556465.1 uncultured Cryomorphaceae bacterium
GCGCGCGCAAAACATGCCCATCAAATAGAGATGCGGCTGTAACGATTCTGACCTTGTTCTTGGGCTTATAAGGAGCTGTGATTTCCATAATCTTCAAGTTGGTGGTTTTCTAACCGACATAGCGGTTAGAGCCGCAAAAATACGAAGATCAGTCGGGTTTTTCAGGCTCTTTGTGCCCGTCCGTCGACAAAGAAACTTTTACGAGCTGTTTGCCGCCTGTTTACGAGTACCGGAAACCAGAGCCATTTCTTCCTAAAGCCTTTTCGAAAGTGATAAGCCGAAAGCAATGGAGTCGTAAACTTCTACTTTCGCATCGAAAGTGGCGTTTGCACCAAACTCCCACCCCCTGCCGAATTCAACTCCGTATTCCAATCCCAGTTGAAGGAGAGCCAGTTGATCTTCGTCATCAATTTCTACTCCTACACCCACAACCGGAGTTAGTCCGAATTCAAGCTTATAAAGAAAAACACCGATGAGCGCTACCGGCCTTTTTCGTTCAAGGATTTGTTTGTCATCGAATCGAGTCACCGCAAAGGATGCCCCTACCAAGTCTGTGTGCAGACCAATGGCCATGTTTTCCTTAATCCAGTAATCATAATTCAGTCCGTAAGAAGCGAAAGACTTCCACTTCTGCGTATTGTCAACATCAACTTTGACATAGGTATGACTCGGCATGAAAGTAATTCGGTGCCTTCTTTTTTTCTCCTCTGAATCGCCCTCTGATTCTTGCCCATATCCAATCGAAGTGGTAAGACTGACTAGTAGTATTAAGATAAAACGATTCATATTCAGTTTTTATCCATAACACACCTAAAACCCAAGTGATTCTGACCCGAGTCAAAGCTGGTAGCCATTCGAGAGGTGGGACGATAATTTGAGCAGTACTGTTCGCTGCAGAGAAACGACCCTCCTTTTATAACACGTTTTTCCGTGGCGTAAGGATCATTCGGGTCGTAGCTGGTAGAAGGCCCGCGCGGATCTCGACATACCTGCACATTCATGGCAACGTATTGCTTTTTTATGTCAGGTCGGTAATAGTCTGAAGTCCACTCCCATACATTTCCGATCATGTCATAGAGTCCATATGAATTGGGTGGAAATGTTCCAACCGGAGCCGAATACTCAAACCCATCTTCAGCTCTCAATTCGTAAGGGAACTCCCCTTGAAAGAAATTGGCCAAGTATTTTCCGTCAGGAGTCAACTCTTCGCCCCATTGAAATTGGGAATCACCGGATTCACCCCGAGCAGCAAATTCCCACTCTGCTTCGGTAGGCAGTCGTTTACCGGCCCATTCGCAGTAGGCGAGGGCATCTTCATAGGCTATGTGTACCACGGGATGATCGTCTTTTCCGTTC
>CAZKXG010000049.1:3672-17619 GCA_964556465.1 uncultured Cryomorphaceae bacterium
GGGGAGTAAAAACAAGTGACCCTGCGGCCAGTAAACTATCCGCAGGTTTGGGAGTGCCTGCCGGCAACTCTTTAGAAATCTGATCCCAGTCGACATCTTTTTCAGCAAGGGTGATGTAACCCGTTTCCTCCACAAATTTTTGGTATTGAGCATTGGTGACTTCCGTGGTGTCAATGTAAAAGCCGGATACCTCAACTGTCACTTCAGGCCCTTCGTGATTTTCGGCGTAGTCGCCTTCGCTGCCCATAGTGTAAACGCCTCCTTCTATCCACACCATTCCGTCCCGACTGTCTGTTTCCTCGAGCATATCGACTTTAGAAACCTCTTTTTGAATTGATTTATCTGCTGAAGGTTCAGAACATGAAATACCTCCGATAATTAAAACAATTCCTAAGCCGAACTTCAAAGTCAAATTAGTCATTTGGGTATATAGTTTTCCAGTCTTTGGCCATATCTACCAACAACCAGTTTTTTTCAATGGCGATGTCGAGCCCCTCGTCAAATCGTCCAATGTGAGAATCTCGATCGTAGGCTACCTCTCGAATGCTGTCGGTATGATGAATGTATCCCATTAGTCTGTTGGTGCCTCCGCTAGCGGTGTACTGAAGCATGGCTAAGTCGCCATCGCTATTGCCAAATGCTACAGCGGGTATCTTTCCGATAATTCGTTCAATGTTTACGGGCTTGCCTTCTTTGTCGTCGATGAATTCGATTTCGGGTAACCTCACGATCTTTCCATCCACAAATTCCCGCTTTATTGTGGTCCCGATTATTTGCTCGGACGGAATTCCATAAGTGTCTTTGAGGGCAGCTCGCATAAAAGCTACTCCACCACCGCTTACGATATAGGTTTTAAAGTCATTTGCTCTCAAATACTCGAGAAGTTCGAGCATCGGTTTGTAAATCATCTCTACATATTTTCTTCCTGAAGTAGGATGCATCGCCGTATCCGCCCAAGCCGTTACCGAATTGGCAAATTCTGCTTCGGTCATCCCGGCATGCGTGGTCATCACTACCTTGATCAGCGCTTTCTCTCCTCCTGCCATCACACCTTTGACATCTCCTTCCATGGCCGCTTTCATGGTTTCATCTTCAGCCCATTCGGGATGATTAGGTGCCATTACCTTCATTTGATCCATGGCGTATGCCAATTGAAAATAATAGGGTTGTTCTCCCCAAAGGGTTCCGTCATTATCAAATACGGCTATTCGATCTTCTACTCTCAGAAATTCGGTGTGGGTAGAATCAACACTATTTTCCACGAATGTGATAAGTCGACTCTTAGTATCGGTGTCATTCCATGATTCAAGTGAGGACGATGATTGATTTGGCTCAGGAATTGAACTCTTTTTTTCTACTGAAGGATTCTCCGGCTCCGAACAACTCAGAGCAATTGCCATCAATGTAATTAAGAACAGTGTATTTGTTTTCATGCGTGACTAAATAAAAGAAATGATGAGAATGTAAAGGTATTCTTTCCGGACTTTATACATTAATCGAAGTTCTTATAAATGAGGGCTATTTCTGTTTTCACAAAACACAGATGACTTTGAGCTAAGCATGTATTTGCTACTTTGTGATTCTTTTTTCTCGAATATTGACATTGGGAAATGAATTAATACCGCAATGCATAGGATCAACAAACTTTACAAGTATCGATTCGAGTTATTTCTGCTGAGCCAAGTCGCCATCGATTATGGTTCCTTGGTTTTTTCATTGGCTTTTTTTGAAGCGTATATGGCGCCTCTTTTCTCTTTATTGAATTTGTTCGCGGGGGTTCTTTTGGTTTCAAAGAAGAAATTCTATTTGATTCCCTGTGCGGTTTTGTTGATGATTTCTTTGGTATTGATACTAGTTTTTGAGGTAAAAACGAGAACGGGAGATATTTACAATTTTCTCAATATGTCGGTGCTCTTTCTATTCTATGGCATCATTACGATTGAAATAATCTCCCAAGTCTGGTCGTCCAAAAAAGTAGGTAAGAATGTGATTCTAGGATTGATCAGTGGATATATGTCCCTCGCTTTTATCGGTTTTTTTATTTGTCTGACCATCGAAATAATTGAGCCGGGCTCGTTCAAAGGATTGTTAAACCCCGGCGATAGTCGTGAAATGCTGGTAGATAGAATTAAATATTACAGCTATATAACCATTATGACCATTGGCTTTGGAGATATAGTTCCGGTTACAACTTTGGCACAGCGGGGAACAATGCTGATTGGCCTGGCCGGGCAATTTTATATCGTGATAATTACCTCTACGATAGTTGGGAAGTTTGTCAATCAGATTCAACAATCAGACGGCAGTCAGGATTCTTGAGGTGTGATGGTAGCCTTCTCATTTTTATTTTTTGAGCAACCTCACCAGTATTGGTGGTGTAACCACAGTGGTGAGAAGAACCACCAAAATGACTGCCGCAAAGAGCTTGTTGTCTAGCACCCCAATGCTCTTCCCGATTCCTGCGAAAATTAGTCCCACCTCACCGCGTGGTACCATTCCAAAACCGATCACATTTTTGTTGAGTCCTTTTTTGAGTGGAAGTCCTGCCAGCCATTTTCCAAGTATGGCTACTACGGTAAGGACCCCTCCTAAAATGAGTACATCCCAGGAAAAGAGCAAAGAAGTGTCTACTTGTAGCCCCATGACCACAAAGAAAACGGGGGCGAATATTCCTTCAAGAGGAGTTAGGATCACCTCGAGAGACTCTTTTGAACTAATGCCAATAGTATCGCTCAGTTGAAATGCCTCTTCGCGAATGATGAGGCCTGCGGCAAAGGCACCGACGATGGTGGCAAGCCCAACAAGATCTGCCAGGTAAGCACATATCATAAGCAACGCAAAAGGGTAGAGGAGTTTTACCTGGGCTCGATCAAATCGAGCAAAGAGCTTCACCGTTCTTTTCAACAATGCGGAGCCAAACCATAAAATGGCTGCAAAAAATACTATGGCTTTAACGAAGATGATAATCACTTCTGAAACACTGATGGCGCCGGTAGTGACCACTCCCGTGACCACTGCCAGTATAATCAACCCAAGTATATCGTCGAGCACAGCCGCGCCGAGTACGATTTTGGCTTCCGGAAGGTGCAATTTGTGCAGGTCCTTAAAGACACGTGCCGTGATTCCGATACTTGTAGCACATAATGTTGCCGCAACGAAAATATGAGCGCCATCATCTAGTTTTGGCAACAGCCATAGGCTAACAAAATATCCAAAAGCGAATGGTAGAACAACACCCAATACGGCAACGATGAAGGAATTACGTCCGCTTTTCTTCATATCGCTGATGCTGATCTCTAAGCCTACCATGAAAAGCAAAAGGATGATTCCCAGACTTGAAATGAAGCGAATTGAGTTAGCGATAATCAGGTACTCTCTTAAGTCGGGCTCTACAAATAGGTTGCGCAATTTTGAGGCAGCTTCAGGTTTTAGATCTGCGTCGGTCAAAATGATATCAATGGCGGCGGTATAGTTGACATTCTCTTGGGTAACCATTCGCCCTACTTCTTCAATCACTTCAAAGTTTCGGAATACCGTGAGTACCGGAGTATCCAATGGATATAAAATGGCTCCGGCGATAATTCCTATCAATAGTTCTCCCAGAACTGCTGATTGATTGAGCTTTTTGGAAACGAAACGGCCAATTAAGGCCAAGAATAGAATGAGGAAAAAAAACTCGAAAACACGCGCGAATGGATCATGATGACCCGAATCACCTCCTGAGGCTTCGCCTGAAGCAAACAGAGTGATGGAAATAAGCCCCATCATCAAAAGAAGGATTGTCTTAATTCGCATTGACTGCAATATAAGTGAAGATTATCTGAAAGGTCACCTTTCAATTCATTAAGGATATCTTACCTTTCTTGTAGTGGACTAGAATATACTCGTTCGTTTTGGTACTTCTTTACATCGGTTAGTCAAAGAATGAGGTCCATCGATTTTTTAACCTTGAATTGTGTAGTGGTTTAAACAATTCAATTCTTTTACGTCAAGCTCATTGGTGAGAAAAAAGTAAAAGAACCTATCTTGTGCCCATGAGGATTTTATGCATTTCTGCTCTCTTAATTTGTTTTTTTCAGGCTCATTCCCAGAGCTTTATTCAAGATTCGGGCGATTCGCTAAACCCGCGAATATATGCCTCTGCGGGACTTTTTTATCCCAATATGACCACTTCATTAAGGGTAGACTCAAAAAAGGGCCTCGGAACGGAATTGGGACTTGAAGACGATTTTAGTTTTGAAGAGGCAATCGCTGTGGTGAGTGTCCAAGCAATGGTAAGGGTCAAAAATCGGTCGCAGTTTGTTTTCGCCTTTACAAATATGAATCGGACCAGTAATTTTAAGTTGGATGAGAATATAGAAATAGGCGATACCGCTTTTAACATCGGCGCTGCACTGGATATGAGGTTTGATGTCAATTACTATGCACTTACATGGAGGTATTCGTTTTTTGACAATGCCAATTGGAATGCAGGATTGTCATTTGGACTTCGAGCGGCGCAATTTATTTTTAGAGCAGATGCCCAAATTAATGAATTTGAATATGGAACTAATTCAAGCATTGTTGCTCCTGCAGCCCTTTTTGGCGTTCATGGTTCTGGATATTTGACAAGCCGACTCTTGGCTCGTTATAGTTTGGAATATATTGGACTCAGTGTTGAAGGGATAGACATTGCCGTTGTGGAATCTAGAGCTTCTCTTGAGTATTTTATCTTGAAGAATGTTGGAATCGGAGCCGCATACTCGACCTCTCAGTACCGTGTGAGTGAGTTCCCACTTAGCGATGATTTTGAGGGAAGAGTCTTGTTTGATTTTAGTGGCGGAAATTTATTCTTGTGTGCAAGATTTTAGACCACCAGCGATGCTTAGTCATTCTATTCAAAAGCTACTGAGCCATGGGCATCGTTTCTGTTCGAAGTAAACAATTCGCTTTTGGATTACGGTTATCTATGCTTTGTTGCGGAGCGTTTTGTTTGTCAGCCCAAGATTCTTTTGCACAGCGAGATCAAGATTTTGTTACTTGGCTTGATTTCAATTATTCATACGTCAGTTCACCTAAATGGACTTTTGGCGGTGATGGTGGAACTCGAGGTATAATATCATCAGAGGAATTTACGACCATCTATCTGCGCCCTTCGGCAAGCTTCAAGGTAAACAAGGACATTAATTTGTCCGCCACAGTGGCAGGTTTTCAGACTTTTCGTTCGAGCACTTTTAATCTTTTTGAATTGAGACTGGCGCAGCAAGTTCAAGCCACATGGCCTCGTTTGAACAGAGTCTTTTTTACGCATCGCCTGCGCAATGAAGAACGTTTTTACTTTGAGAATCAAGTTGAAGAAACTCCCGAGAACGATTCGAGTTTTGAGAATAGATTGCGTTATCGATTGGGAGCCGAAACCAACTCTTTTAATCTCACCTCAAAAATCGGGAATGTGAAACTTCTTGGGGGAATTGAGTACTTCCAAACCTTGCAAAGTAGAACGGATTCTCGTCGATTTAATGATAGCCGTGTCAGCGCCGGGTTTGGTCAATTACTGACTAAAGGTTGGAGCTATTCGCTCATGTTTATCTGGCAGCGCTCACGAGACGTTTCAGGAGGTGAATTTGCAACAGATCAGTTTGTGGTGAGATTGAGAATTTATTTAAGGCAAGCACAGGATTAGTAATAAATCCAATGCAGTAAGAAACAGTAATAAAAAAGCGACGCCGAAATACCGACGTCGCTTTTATTCAAACCAAAAGAATAATTAGTGATCGCACTAATATTCTTATTCACTACTACTGCATTAATAGTCTTACAGACTCGCGGCTATCTCCTTTCAGTACTTCTACTATGTAGATGCCGTTTTCTAATTCATTCATGTTCAGGTTAACATTGTTAATACCTTCAGTGAACGTCAATGTTCTTTCGAAGGTTAGTTTTCCTTGAGCATCGAATACTCGGATGAATGCCTGTCCTTCAGACAGTGAGTTGTATGTTAAGTTAACATTGTCTTGAGCAGGGTTTGGAGCTACACGCATCCATGACTCTGAAGATGCCATATTGAAAAGATCACCTACAACATTAGCGTCAAGACTTGTATTGTTCCACTGTACATCATCATCCAACTGAGAAAGAGGAGTATCAGCATACGCGGTACCCATTTCTTCTGTGATGGTTGGCGGAGCATAGAATGCTTGAGCGTAGTTAGTATAAGGTCCTACAATAAGTGGTCCTTGTGAACATCCACATCTTACTCTAAAGTTGTAAGTGGTAAATGGAACCAACTGACCTAGAGGAGCAGTAAATGAACTCGCTGAAGCTCCTGCTCTTACGACAGTGGCTTGCTGAGGTCCTGTTCCAACAACGATATTGATCTGACAACCAATTTGTCCTGGTACCGGCTCCCATTCAAAGCGGAGTCTTCCATCAGGAAGTGTAGTTGAAGTGAGACTTTCTTCATCAACTGCAGGGAATGGGTTTGCACAACTGCTCTCACAGTCCAAACTGATTGTGAAAGAGTCAGATCCACTGTAATCATACGTAAGGACATAGTATGTCCCCGCGGCAGGAGCAACAAGCTCTACAGCTTCAGATCCACCGCTGAATGTAGTATCGGAACATCCTACCTCTATTAGAGCGTCGCAAGATCCAGAGTACACATAAAGTACTCCATCCCATGAAACAGACCCTTCACCGGCATCCACAGTTACAGTGTAATTATCAGTGCCGTTCGCTTCAAAAGCATACCACACAGAAGGTGAGCCCAGATAAGAAAAACCGCAACCCGATGGTGCGTTTTCTTCACCATTAGCTCCAACTGTAGTAGCATCTATAGAGTCACCACAATTTAATGAAGCAGCGCTATCGCAACTGTCATTGGTAGGAACAACAACTCCACCGCCACATGTGCAATCCTCTTGGATCGTCTCTCCTTCTGTCAATGGGTCACCGTCATCACAAGGATCACCGATGTTTCCATCAGGACAGTCAGTACCGCAAGTAAGGCATTGAACGGTTGTTTCAACACAATCTGTAGCTTGACCACAAGCTGCGTCTGTATTCCAGTGTGCAAAGAGGTCTGAACCACTTGCACCTGATACAGTAACCGGAGACGTTCCTTGAGCTACAACAGCCCCATTTGCAGAGTCAGATCTTACTGTAATGTAACCTCCTTCTACAATAGAAAACTCAATGTCTTCACCCGCAGAAACTCCGGTAATCGTAGAATACTCAGTTTGGAATGAACAAGTGCTGATTGTTACCAGATTATTTGCTTCAGTACTTAAATCAGCAGAACCGAAAGCATCTTCATTCAAACAGTCACCCGTAAGCGGCTGACCTGCACAAACGCAGTCTTCACCAATCACATCTCCAACGGTATTCTCGTCACCATCATCGCAAGCATCACCGATGTTTCCATCAGGACACTCAGTTTCGCAAGAAACACACTGAACTGTTGTTACAACACATTCAGCAAGAGTACCACACGAGTCGTCCGTATTCCAGTGAGGATAGAGATCAGCACCGCTTGCGCTTGCTACCGTCAATGGACTAGGGCCTTCCGCTACGATAGGACCGGTTGCTGAATCACTGCGCACAGTGATGTACCCTCCATCGCCATCTGCATCAAGAGTGAATTCGATGTCTTCTCCTACAGGAACTCCTGTAATGGTAGAATACTCTTCTTCGTAAGAACAAGTAGAGATAGTGATCAACTGACCGTTCGGTCCGTCAACGCTAATGTCAGCGCTACCGAAAGCAGCGTCATTCAGACAATCAGAAGAAGGTAAACCTCCAAAGGCTACATCATCCCAAAGGTAAATCTGCTCGGGAGCAGGATTCTCTTGCTCAACGTCAAAGTTGAAGAAAAGACTTACGATATTGAAATCAGCATTTACGTCAACAGGAACGAGTGCATCAACGCTAAAGTCAAAATAAATGGTTTCCCATTCTCCTGACGTCGTGGTTGCGATTTCTTTTTCTGCAACCAAACCAGGTGATCCGGTAGCCTCGAGTTTCATACGAACAGGTACTCCTACTTCCGGCGACCATACTCTTACACTCATAGTGGTTTCACCTTCTTCGAATGGAATACGGTTGGTCAATCCACCTGCAGGAACGGTAGTACCCGCAAAGAAGGCAGCACCTTCCGTTCGAATCGATTGAACCACATTGTTCCCGGCATCTTCCGGATCAGGAATGATGGTAGAAACGTTTCCACCAAAATCAATCAACCCAAATGTTACATCAGGAGTATCAAAATCGATAGGGAGCTCCGTTGGAGTAAATCCTCCTACACCCGGAGCAAAGTCGATATCATCAAAGAAATATGTTTGCTCAGGAGTAGTACCGGGATCAGCACCGAAGTTGAAGAAGATCGTCGGCAAGTTGTAATCTAAATCCAGATTTAATACTCCCGCAGTAGGCTGTGAAAAGTCAAACTCGAGTGTTTCCCAAGCACCGCTGGTCGTTGTAAGTACATCCTTTTCTACAAATATCCCTGGATTGCCAACTTGCTCTACTTTGAGCTTTACAATGACACCGGCTTCAGCAGACCATACTCTTGCCTTCATTCCTGTGTTGTCAAAGTCAAATGGAATGGGGTTTTCAAGACCCAATGGCTGTCCTACTGTAGTTCCTGCAAACACCTGAGAACCTGCTGTTCTAATGGTTTGTACTACTGTGTTTCCTGCATCTTCAGGATCCGTAACGATCGAAGAAGCAGCTCCTCCGAAATCGGTTAATCCGTAATCGATCATTGAATCTTCAAAATCAATTGGAAGGTCGACTTGAATAATCTCGACATCACTCATTACCAGTTCGATATCGTCATACTGGAAAGTGAAGTTTGGTGTTCCATCACCAGCTACACCAAGATCCCATATCAATACGATTCTGGAATACTCGTTGCCTGTATTGATAGGACTGAAATCAAATTCAAGTGTTTCCCAAGCATTCGCAACGGTAGAAGTGTCTTCTAATTCAAAGAAGATTCCCGGATTCCCGGCATTTTCCACTTTTAAAAGAACACGAGCTCCTACACGCGGAGAGCGTACTTTCATCTTGAATAGCTTATTTTCTGAAAAGTCAATTGGATCGTCAAGTACAAGAACGCTACCACCGAAAACTTCTCCGGGGTTTTTAACCATCTCAGCTACGGTAGCACTAGTGTTTTCGCCAGAAGCATCAGGGTTTGGAATTACAGTCGAAACTCCTCCTGCAAAGTTCTCGAAAGCATAATCTACTGCTTCATTCTCGAAGGTAATAGGCAGTTCAAGAGGCTCCGGAGGTGTGAAGCCACAGTTGTCTCCTACGATGTACGTAATTGTATCACCTCTGGAAAAACCACCTGCAAAATTGAATTGAATTCTCATCCTGAATTCGTCCCCGGGACTGAATCCCGAAAAAGACTCAGAAAGTTTGAAAAAAGCCTACCAAACCTATTGCAGGGTCCAGTAATTCAAATGTTGCAGTTACTTCGTCACCAGAGGTAAAGAAGTTGTATGTGTACCCATTCACAAATGGAGTACCTCCGTCAACCTCAAGATTGTCGGTGAGGGTGCCGTTGCAATTGTCGTTTTGTGCCCAGCTAAATGATGCTACAAGGAGCAGCATCGCTGATAGTAATGTTTTGATTTTCATGAGATTTGATTTTTGATAAGATTGATTGGTAAAACTTAATAAATTAATTGGCTGTTCAATTTGAACATAGTTCTCGGGGGAAAACGTATTCAATATTTTATTTTTCTACTATTCTCTTTAACTGATTGAATCCTATTAATTAATACTTTGATCTATTCGAGATGATGGCTCTATTTGCGAGATCCATTCGAGGTCAAAAATAGCCCGGATAAAAAGTATTCGGGTTTGTGAACCGCTACACAATTTAAGTAAAAATAGGAGCAACGCAGGAAAACCTGCGCGCTCCTTTTCAAACCAAAAAAATGACTAGTGATCTGCACCACTAATCTTATGCACTACTACTGCATTAAAAGTCTTACTGACTCGCGGCTTTCACCTTTCAGTACTTCTACCACGTAGATTCCGTTTCCAAGTTCATTCAAGTTCAGGTTAACATTGTTAAGACCTTCATTGAAAGTAACTATTCTTTCTAGAGCTAGTTTTCCTTGAGCATCGAATACTTGGATCAAGCCCGTTCCTTCTTCCAAAGAGTTGTAAGACAAGTTTACATTGTCTTGTGCAGGATTCGGAGCCACGCGTACCCAAGATTCCGAAGTTTTCATTGCGAATAGATCGCCTGTTACATCTGAACTAAGGTTCGAATTGTTCCATTGTGCATCACCCTGTACTTGAGAAAGTGGGGTGTCAGCATAAGCTTCGCCCGTTTCCTCAGTGATTCCGGGAGGAAGGTAGAATACAGGAGCAAAACCAGTGTAGGCTCCGGCGATGATCGGACTTTGTTGACAACCACATCTTACTCTGAAGTTATATGTAGTAAATGGAACCAATTGGTTCGCAGGTGCTGTAAATGAACTTGCATTCGCACCGCCAACTACTTTGGTTGCTTGTTGAGGTCCAGAACCTACAACAATATTGATCTGACAACCGATTTGTCCTTCGATAGGCTCCCACTCAAATCTAAGTTTTCCGTTAGGAAGAATGACACCATTCAAACTATTGAAGTCAACTTGTGGATAAGGATTTTGACATGGAGCTATTACGCTTCCAAAAGCGATGTCATCCCAAAGGTAAGTCTGCTCGGGAGCAGGGTTTACCTGGTTTACGTCGAAGTTGAAGAATAGGCTCACAACATTGTAGTCTGCATTTACATCAACTGCAACCAGAGCGTCAACACTGAAGTCGAATTCGATGGTTTCCCATTGTCCGGAGGTCGTCGTAGCTATTTCTTTTTCGGCTACTAAACCGGGAGTGTTTGTCGATTCAAGTTTCATGCGCACAGGCACTCCTACTTCAGGAGACCAAACTCTTACACTCATAGAAGTACTTCCCGCTTCGAATGGGATACGGTCTGTCAACCCACCTGCAGGAACAGTAGTTCCCGCAAAGAAATCGGCACCTTCTGTTCGCACTGATTGTACAACGTTGTTTCCGGCATCTTCCGGATCAGGAATAATGGTAGATACGTTTCCACCAAAATCGATCAAACCAAACGTTACATCAGGTGTGTCAAAATCGATGGGAAGTTCAACTGGAATAAATCCTCCTACACCGGGAGCAAAGTCTATGTCATCAAAGAAATAAGTCTGCTCAGGTGTAGTAGCGGGATCAGCGCCAAAGTTGAAGAAGATTGTCACTAAGTCGTAATCTAAATCTAAGTTCAATCCTCCTGCTACCGGAGTCGCAAAATCAAATTCCAAAGTTTCCCAAGCACCTGCAACTGTTGTCAGAACGTCTTGTTCCACAAAAATCCCTGGGTTTCCTACTTGCTCTACTTTCAATTTTACAATGACACCAGCTTCCGGCGACCATACTCTTGCAGACATTCCTGTGTTGTCAAAGTCAAATGGTACAGGGTTTTCCAAACCTAAAGGTTGCCCAACTGTAGTCCCTGCAAATACTTGAGAGCCAGCTGTTCTGATAGTTTGAACCACTGTATTTCCTGCATTTTCGGGATCCGTGACAATCGACGAAGCGTTTCCACCAAAATCAGTTAGACCATAATCTAAGGTCCCATCTTCGAAGTCGATTGGAAGATCTACTTGAGGCAAAACAGTACCGCCCTCAACGAGCTCGATGTCATCATATTGGAATGTGAAGTTTGACGACCCATCACCTACAACACCAAGATCCCAGATCAAAACGATTCTGGAATACTCGTTGCCTGTATTAATTGCGTTGTAATCAAATTCAAGTGTCTCCCATGCATTCGCAACCGTAGAGGTATCTTCTCTTTCAAAAAAGATTCCCGGGTTACCGGCATTTTCAACTTTAAGCAATACGCGAGCCCCTACGCGAGGAGAACGTACTTTCATTCTAAAGAGCTTGTTTTCGGAAAAATCAATTGGGTCATCGAGTACTAGTACACTTCCACCAAAAACTTCTCCTGCTTCTTTTACCATTTCGGCTACAGTAGCACTGGTGTTCTCACCTGAAGCATCCGGGTTAGGAATTACCGTTGATACCCCACCTGCGAAATTTTCGAAAGCATAGTCAACTGCTGAATTTTCGAAATCAATTGGCAACGCCAATGGCTGAGGTGGCTCGATACCGCAGTTATCTCCCACGATGTACGTAATGGTATCACCTCTGGAAAATCCTCCTGCAAAATTGAACTGAATTCTCATTCTGAATTCATCGCCATTGCTAAATCCGGAGAACGTCTCAGTCATAATCTGTGTTCCCGGTTCAGGAAAGACAGGTCCTACTTCAACAAAGTCTGGATTGAGAGTCTGATAAAAACCGACTAGGCCAACAGCCGGATCAAGCAATTCAAATGTGGCAGTTACTTCATCTCCTACCGTAAAGAAACTGTAGGTGTATCCATTAATAAATGGAGTACCTCCGTCAATCTCAAGATTGTCGGTAAGCGTGCCGTTGCAGTTGTCATTCTGCGCCCAGCTTATAGATGCTACAAGGAGCAGCATCGCTGATAATAATGATCTAATTTTCATAATTGTTAATTTTTGTTTGTGTTAAAATTGATTGGTACTAACTCTTTAATTCATTGGCTGCTTGGTTTGAACATAGTTCTCGGGGAAAGCTCTGTTCAGTATTTTATATTTCTTCATTGGCCTCTTTGAGAAAAAAGGTCCTTTCTAATTCGTTTATGGTAACCCTGAAAAACCCCGGCTCTGTTACCCACTCGTTTTGGTGGTTTACAAACCCCAGATCGTCCTTAGTTAATTGAAAAGTTACTACTTGAGATTGACCGATACTCAGGTTAATCTTCTCAAATCCAACAAGCTGCTTCACTTTTGGGACAACTGATGCCGTTAAGTCCGATGTGTAAAGCTCAACTGTCTCTTTCCCTTCTCTCTTCCCGGTATTGGTTACAGTGACAGAAAAATTCAGCGTGTCATTTATCAAAACGGTGTCTGACGTTTGGGTCAGCGATGAATATTCAAAATCGGTATAGCTCAATCCATGGCCGAATGAGTACTGCGGATCATAGGCTTCGAATCCAAAACCCTTGTCGCGTGCATCGGCTTTTACATGGTCATAAGACCAAATGGCTCCTGAGTATTTCGGATATGTAAAAGGAAGCTTTCCGCTTGGATTCTCATCTCCAAACAAAACATCTGAGATGGCCAAGCCTCCTTCATTTCCAGGTAAATATGCTAGTAGAATTGATTCTACCAATGGCTCCATTTCGCGAATTAGTCTAGGTCGTCCCTCCAGTAATACCAACGTAATGGGTTTCCCTGTTGTGGCCAATTCATTGACCAAGTTTACTTGAGCCTCGGGGAAATCAAGCTCATCAATATCGCTCGGTTTCTCCGTAGCAGGTAGTTCTGCTAAAACCACAACGATTTGGTTTGCTTGATTTGCTAAGTTCACCGCTCGTTGAGTATTGACGTCTTGGTCATAAGCAGTACCCTCTGTCCAGAGAACGTGGTCTTTTCCAATCTCTTGCTCTATGGCTTCCTTTATTGTAAGCTTTTCTCTATCGTTGAAAGTAGTGTCTTGCCCGCTCCACGTCCTTGACCATGCCCCATTCAAATAATTAATGGAATGACTTCCAACTCCTGTCAGCAAAATCTTTTCGGACCTTGATAGAGGCAAATGATCGTTGTCATTTTTGAGTAAAGTCATTGATTCTACTGCTGCTTGCCGACTCGATTCCGCAAAGGCTTCTGAACCATACAATGGGTAGATGTTTGGATCGCTCTGAATTGTATCAAATAGGCCGATTTTATGCTTCACGAAAAGAATTCTCCGTACGGCATCATCAACCCTTTCTTGAGACACCTCTCCCGTATTGACTAGATCAATCAAATGTTCCGCAAAGCTTGCATCATAAGGCGGGGTTGCGGTCAAGGCGAC
>CAZKXG010000049.1:17629-19037 GCA_964556465.1 uncultured Cryomorphaceae bacterium
TCCCGCGTTTACCGAAATTTTAACAGCCTCCCTTTCATCTGCTGCAACTTGATGCGTTGAGACCAAATTGTCGATGTCATTCCAGTCTGAAATCACGAACCCTTTAAAGCCGAGTTCCTTTTTGAGAAGATCAGTCAATAATGCCTTATCTGCATGCGAGGCAATTCCATTCATTGAGTTTGAGCTCGCCATAACGGTCAAGGCTCCTGCTTCAATGGCTTTGGAAAACGGTGGTAAATAATCCTGACGCATCATGCGCTCAGTTAGATAAACTGCTGATCTGTCTTTGCCGTTATGAGGCGCGCCATAACCGATGAAATGCTTTAAACAAGCTAAGCTAGAGTACGGTGATCTCAAACTGTCAGAGCCCCCTCCCTTTAACATGGCAACACCAAGTTCACCAGCTATGTATGTATCCTCTCCAAAGGTTTCGAAAGTGCGACCCCAAAGGGGTTTTTTCGTGACATCCAATACCGGCGCATAATTCCAAGGAATACCTGAAGCACGCATTTCGTAAGTCGTGATTCTTCCCATCTCTTCAGCCACCGATCTACTTCGAGCCGCAGCCAAGTTGATTTGATGGGGGAGGAGTGTCGATCCCGCCGAATAATTGGCTCCATGCACGGCGTCGATCCCGTACAAAACAGGGATGGCATGCTCAGTATTATTTACAACGAATTCTTGGATGAGCTGAATATTTTGCCTCCATTCATTTGGAGGAAAAGGGTAAGTACCTAAGTTTTGAATCGAGCCAACTTTGTGTTTGTCCAAATAGAGTCTCATTTTGGCTGTATCCAAAATCACCGTGTCACGTCGATCCCAAAATTCCCCTTTTGCCAAGGCCATCAAGCTCAAGTTTGTCATTTGACCAACTTTCTCTTCCAAGCTCAATAATGCCAATAATGAATCTGCAAAAAGCATGGATTCATCCTCATTCGAAGCATTGCTCGTAGTTGAAGATCCACAACTGGCTAGCCATGGCATCAATATCAGCGCTATGTAGGCTCTCTTTTTCAATTCGTTTTTTGGTAAACGCGCACGTAATCTATTACCATTTGTTGCTTGGTAACGCTTTCATCCATTCCGTCCAGACCTCCCCATCCGCCACCCATGGTGAGGTTTAGAATCAGATTCTGCGCTTGGTTAAATGGCCAAGACAGTTCAGATGAAGTATCATTGTAAGTGAAGTACTCCACATCGTCTACATAGGCAGTAATTCCATCAGGAGTCCAGACTACACCATAAGTGTGAAATTCATTATTCATGTTTTCGACAGGTGTGGTGCCCGTGGGTTGGTTTCCCAGTTTGAAATAGTACGCACCGCAATGCGCAGAAGCGTGAGCCGTGCCGTTTCCGGTCTCATTGTCCATTTGATACCCCACACTTTCGAGGATGTCAATTTCACCGC
>CAZKXG010000050.1:0-1874 GCA_964556465.1 uncultured Cryomorphaceae bacterium
AGAACTAATTCTAATGCCCCGACCAAAAATCAAACTTCAAAAATCAACACCCCAAAAAGCGGTCGACTTTTTGTCGATTTTCTTGGTGGTGGTCTGTGTTCTCCTCATTTGGTTTTTCCAGGATGGACTCCCTGATAAAGTCCCGTTGTATTTCAATTGGCCATCCAAAGATGCGAATGGTCTGGGCGCGAAGGAACTTCTATGGAATGTTCCATTGATCACGGGAATTTTGGTGATTGGAATGCTGTTTCTGAATCGATCTCCGTGGCTTATGAATTACCCTGTTCAAATTACAGAAGAGAATGCCGAGCGTAACTATGCATTATCTACGAACCTCGTCAGAGCAATAACGCTCGCCATAGCTGCCATCGGTTGCTTGATTACCCTCTCGTCTATTTTGGCCGGATTAGGGTCTGAGTTTGCCTTTGGGGCTTACCTGATGCCTGCTATTCCGATTGTCATGCTTGGTATCTTTGTGTTTTTCCTTTTGAAACTGATTCGGTTGAATTAGTCTTGTCTTAAACTCATTGAGGGATTCGACCTTTTTCCCGACATTTAGATTTCCAACTGAAAAAAGAAATATCCATGTACCAAGAAGATACCAAACACCTCCCGAAAGTAATAGCCGATCATACCCAAGATATGACGGGAAAAGTAGCCGTTGTAACGGGATCAACCAGCGGCACAGGTTTTATCTGCGCCAGAGAACTCGCCAAGAGAGGGGCGAAGGTCGTCCTGCTAAACCGCAAGAGCGCCCGTTCTGAATCGTCGTTGAAGGAATTGCGATCAGCGGTGCCCGATGCAGATTTCGATTCCATCGAATGCGACCTGCAGAATTTTGCCAGCGTTGAGGATGCCATTGCTTGGATTAAATCTCATTATGATGTCGTTGATGTATTGGTCAACAATGCGGGTGTAATGGCACTGGAAGACTACGCCACCAAAGATGGTTACGACGTACAGATGCAAACCAATGTGCTCTCACACTTTTTACTCACCAAAGAGCTGTTTCCTTTGATTAAAAAGAGTGATGACGGTAGGATAGTTAACCACAGTTCTATGGCACGACTCGGAGGGCCACTCAAAAGCGAGTACTTTGGTAAAAACGGTGGCAACTTGGGTGGAAATGGAACCGAAGAAGAAAACGCCCAATTCCAAGGAGCAAGATGGGAGCGATATCACCAAACGAAACTGAGCAACGCCGTCTTCACTTATGCGCTAAAAGAAAAACTCGATAAAGCGGATATAGCAAATGTAAAACCTTTGGTAGCGCACCCTGGGTTAGCCAGAACCAAGCTACAAGTCACTACTGCCGAAGCGGGGGGAATGCAAAAAGATTCTGATTTTATGAATCAAGCTCAAACGCCTGAGGATGGAGCCTCGGGTATCGTGCGCGCCGCAATGGATCCTAACGCTCAAGCGGGCGACTTCTATGGCCCGACTGCCGGATGGGCGGGTTTCCCCGATAAGTTGGAGCCTGAAGAATTGCTTTATAACCCTGAGAATATCCAAATATTTTGGGAAGGATGCGAAAAGGCAGTGGGAACTTTTGAGTTTTAATCTCCGCCGGGAAATATACCGTAAGAATAACCTAGGTCGACAGGATTTGCTTTGTGAAATCACTTTTTTTGTAAGAAGGTATTTATCGTTGAACTCATGACAGCTGAACTCACTACCCTCATTGACACATTTTACGATCAACCTGTCGAAAGGCAGAATGAGATTCTGAAGGAGATACTCGCTTTTGCCAATAAAAACCCTCTGAAATTTAAAGGAATCATACACAGTCAAGAATTCAACGAATTGAATCATCTTCCGATTTACTACGAAGCCCTTTCGCACGACTTAGATCATTGGAGCGACTTCTTTTTTGA
>CAZKXG010000050.1:1884-9728 GCA_964556465.1 uncultured Cryomorphaceae bacterium
AGTACATTTTACAGGATCTACACCAGTATTTAATAGTTTTTGGGAAACAATAGGTAAAAACGTTGGTAAATATAAATCATATCCAAGAATTGTCGTTCATAGAAGCTGATCAGTTTAAGTACAGCGAAGAGTTTGTTGATATTCTGAAAAAAGAGCTGGACAATCCCCATCCGACTTTTCGGTATTTCGCCATACGAGGAATTGCTGATTTTATGGAAACAAATGATTATGCCTTGATCGATCACTTAAAGAGGCACCTTCATGATCCCAATTGGCGTGTGCGGTATTGGACACAATCAATCATTGAGGATTTGACGAAAAAAATGAGTCCACCAAAACTCTCTATCGCAGATCGACTCAGAGCAGTTTTTTTGAGCCCTTTGGACTTTGAATAAGCTTTCATTGCAAGTGAAATATAGCAGCTTCATCATTTATAGTAGTAGATAAGAATAGTTTTCATGCCTTTCATTCATTTCTCGTTTGTTGACTTCGATCAAAACCGAAAACAGTTGGGTACCTTCGCAGCCTGAGTTCAGTATTTGATATATCCACGGTCCAAACACCCGAATAGATGGGTAGCGCTTGAGAGCTGATGAAAATGTAATGGAAGATAACGGCATGCAAACTTTCGAAGATTTCAAAATCAAAAAGCAATTGTTCAATGCCATTGCTGACTTGGGTTTTGCGAAACCGACGGCTATCCAGTTGGAGTCGTACTCATCGATTTTAGCGGGGCGTGACTTCGTGGGAATAGCCCAAACGGGAACTGGGAAAACCATGGCGTATTTACTTCCCATATTGCAAGGCTTGAAGTACTCAGAACAACAGCATCCAAGGGTCTTGATATTGGTGCCAACCAGAGAGTTGGTAATCCAAATTGTAAAGGAGATAGAGAAACTATCATCCTACATGAGTTTGCGGACGCTGGGTGTATACGGAGGCACGAATATCAATACGCAAAAAAAAGCCATAGTAGAAGGACTCGATATCATAGTGGGTACGCCCAGACGACTATACGACTTGGCACTCACTAATGTATTACGGCTCAATTCCATTAAAAAATTAGTGATCGATGAGGTAGATATCATGCTCGACTTTGGCTACAAAACCCAGTTGAGAAACATCTTTGATTACTTGCCATCGAAAAGGCAAAACATACTCTTCTCGGCCACCATGACCACTTATGTCGATGAGTTGATCGATGGCTTTCTGGTCAATCCCGAAAAGATAACCATCTCTATTAGTGGTACTCCCTTGGACACCATTAGCCAAGAGGCTTATGCCGTACCCAACTTCTATACCAAGGCCAATCTGCTGAATCATATCTTGTTAGACAGGGAGGCTTACGGCAAGGTTTTGATTTTTGTAGCCACCAGAGTGGCCGCTGACAGACTTTTTGAAACATTGAAATTCGGATCAGAGCTGGCGCTGATTCACTCGGGAAAAGAACAGAACTATCGGAGTAAATCTATTGAGCGGTTCGCAGACGGTACGAGCAGAATCCTGATAGCCACTGATGTGATATCAAGAGGAATTGATATCGAAAAGGTAGGCACCGTCATCAGTTTCGATACGCCACATTACCCCGAGAACTACATCCACCGCATCGGCCGCACGGGAAGGGCGGAGCAGGAGGGAAGGTCAATACTCCTGTACAGCGATAAAGAAGTGGCTCAAAAGGAAGCCATTGAAAGGTTACGTCATTTCCCGAAGAGGTACAAAAAACTACCGAACTTACACCTGAAGAGAAGCCGAAGCCTGCGGAGCCTATTGAATCACCACATAAGGATTTGTCCATTGCGGTTGGGCCTTCATTCCACGAGAAGTCGGCTAAGAACAGCAAAGAAAAACCTACGGAGAAAGCCTACCACCGTAAGTTGAAACAGAAGTACAAAAAGCCACAGAAGCGCGGGGACAAGATTCAAAATAGGAAGAAAAAGGGAAAGTAAACGCCTTATGATTAGGCGCTTTTGGTAATATCTTCAAGCAATTAATTCGTGAAATCACGGTTATTAAACTCTTGCTCTACTCTAATTTGGCTGCGAATGAAACAACCGGTAAATGCTTTGAAGAAAAGACTCAATAGTTTTAAATATGCCATTGACGGATTTAAAACACTGCTAAAAGAAGAGCCAAATTCTAGAATTCAAGCCGCTGTCGCTTTCATGGTTATCGCTGCGGGTTTCTTTTTTGATGTCACTCCATCGGAATGGATCGCATTGCTCTTTGCTATAGGCCTAGTGATTGCCATGGAGTTATTGAATAGCGCTATTGAGAATCTTTCGGACCTGGTATCTCCTGATAAGAATAGTTTTATCAAAAAAGCCAAAGACCAAGCCGCTGCGGCGGTTCTGATTTCAGCGTTTATATCCCTTGCGATTGGTCTGATTGTTTTCATCCCGAAAATCATCGTACTTATGGAGGGTGAGGGTTAGAAAAGCATCTATTACAGTTTTAATGATTTACCTTTGGTGACAGCCCCATCTGCAATGAGTCATTGTCGTCGCTTTGTTGCAACACTAAAACTCGTCCCTGCTAAACATATGGTCCAATCAGCTGACCTCTTTTGCACTAATACAACCTGAACCAAACGAAAGAATGCTAAAAATGCCTACGTCAACATCATTCTTGCACGAACATCTCATCAAAGAATGAAGAGCCCAGAGCTTATTACCGAAATAAAAGAATACCCGGCACTACAAGTGTTGCTTCGAATCATGTGCCTCGCCTGGCTGGCTTTTGGAGGATACAAATTCACCTTAAACCCCGTATTCTTTGGAATAAGTTTGCTAGTGGCCATCACCGCTTTTCTACTGATCACCAGAATGGTTATAACCGTAACTGAAGACATGTTGATAATTCGACACGAAAGAATACTGCCATTGCTCTCAGTAGAGTTGGTATACCCGTTGGATGAAATAGAAGATATACATCTTGATATGGCTGATTTAAGTATAGTGGCTCGTGTTCCTGCCGATATCTCTCTTCTCTTTCCGAGTGCCCGAGTGGTGAGGGCTGAGTCTTTAAGTATCAAAAGAAGAGGAAAGCCATGGAAAAAGTTCAGACTTGTCGGTTCCAATGAACAGTATAAAGAATTGGTCGCAATCGTAAAGTCAAGAATGGATAGTTCTTTAAAAGATACTGAGTCTGATTGAGTTAATAATGGCTAATGGATGCCAAGACCAAAACTGGTTTGGTAATGGATTTGTCACTAATTTCACAATAAATGATATCCAGCTGTGCAGCGGAGCTTTCGGCAATTGAAAAGCTATCGGGAGGCAGGTGGAAAATTGACAATTCATGTCATACGGCAAGTTTGCTCAACTGTCCATTACCCTTTTTATCTCCCTTGTTTGGTTGACAAATGGTCTATTCTGTAAGGTTCTTAACCTCGTGCCTCGTCATGAGGAGATTGTTGCAAGAATTCTCGGACAGGAGCATTCCAGAACCATAACTGTTTTAATCGGGATTTCAGAAATTGTTATGGCTGTTTGGATTTTATCGCGCTACAAGTCGAGGCTCAATGCCATACTTCAAATAGTGATTGTAGGAGTGATGAATGTATTGGAATTTATCCTCGTACCCGAATTATTGCTTTGGGGTAAGATGAATGCGGTATTTGCCTTTATTTTTATTCTGCTGGTTTATTGCAATGAGTTTATTTGGACCAAACCTAGTGTTACGCCATGAAGTTTCTTAAGAATCACCCTTTTGGAGTTGAAGCGTTTTTTGAAAGTTCGTTGGTGCTCACCTTTGCTGTGCCCAAGGAAGAATTGGTGTCCTTTATCCCTGCTCATTTGACGCTGGACACGTTTAAAGATGAGTGGGCCTTCATTGCTGTTGCCATGGTGCAAACAAAAGGGCTTCGTCCTAAAGGTTTTCCTTCGTTTATAGGAAATGACTTTTTTTTGATAGGCTATCGAATCTTTGTGCGGTACACCAATAAGGACGGCCGCAGACTACGAGGGCTCTATATCATCAAGTCGGAAACTGACAAAAAGAAGATGGCTTTTTTCGGCAATCTCTTTACGCACTACAACTACACGACCACGGATATAAGCCAAACATTAAAGGATGGTCGAAGAATATTGTCTTCGGTAAAATCAAATTTTGAAGTGGTAATAGCAGATGTGGAGCGCCGTGCTGAATTGCCTCCAACATCACCCTTTACCGAATGGAAAGAGGCTAGGAGATTTGCGGGCCCACTGCCACATACCTTCACTTACAATGAAGCTGAAGACGCGGTTTTGATTATTCTGGGTATTCGCCAAAACTGGAATCCCAAGCCGGTTCAGATAAAGAGTTATCGATTTGATTTTTTGGATAGTTTAAATTTGAAGGGAATCGTTTTGGCCAATGCATTTGAAATTAAAAATGTCCCTTATCATTGGGAAAAGGGAAGATTGGAAAAATGGTAGCTAGGCGAAGAAAATTTCAAGGAGTACTCAACATATTGAGTTTTAATCGGCATTTTTATGTGATTGGAATTATCGTGCTGAGCCTTTTAGTGGCTGTTCTTACACAATTGCCGTTATCGCAGTTTTGGATTTGGGCTATCATTGCCGGTTTTTTATATGGCTTGCTCATGCCGCTCGTTGTGTCTGCCTACGTCTATGACTTTTCTGGATACTACGATTTTGAATGGATGGAGAACTTGGGATTAGCAAAAGCAAAGCCTGAAGTAATTGTCAACATCAATGCGGGATTTGACGAGACGAGTTTTATTTTAAAAGATCACTTTCCTGCGGCATCACTCAGCGTATTTGATTTTTACGATGCCTCCCGTCATACTGAACCTGCGATTGTGCGTGCGCGTAAAGTGAGCCTTGTTTATCCCAACACCACGCTGGTATCTACTGACCGAATCCCGCTCGAAGATCAATCGGCCGATATGGTATTCTTGCTTTCGGCAGCCCATGAAATTAGAACACTTCAAGAAAGAGTCACCTTTTTGACCGAGTGCCATCGCCTGTGTAGAGAGGGAGGAAAGGTAGTCATGGTCGAGCACCTTCGCGACTTGCCAAATTTTCTTGCATTTACCATAGGCTTTACCCACTTTTTCTCACGCCGGGCATGGGAAAAGGCTTTTGTAGAGGCGGGTTTTGCTTCTGTTGAAGAAACCAAATTTACCCCATTTATGTCCATCTTTGTTTGCACTTCATAGCTATCTTATGCTGATCCATTTTCAAGTAGTCGGGATATGTTTGATGAGTCTCGCATTGTTACACGTCATTTTTCCGCGGTACTTTCACTGGAAGGAAGAGCTGAAATCATTGAGTTTGATGAATAGGCAAATGATGGTCGTCCACACCTTCTTTATTGCACTGGTTGTCTTTTTGATGGGATTGCTTTGTGTCACATCTGCACGCGAACTCATAGAAACCAATCTTGGGAAAACCGTTTCTCTCGGTTTTGGAATTTTTTGGACTATTCGCCTATTGGTACAATTTTTCGGATATTCTTCAGCTCTTTGGAAAGGGAAGGCATTTGAAACTGCCGTTCATATTGTGTTCTCCTTTTTCTGGATCTACGTGAGTGCTTTATTTTTGTACAATTACTTTATCGGATAAGGCCCTTTATCATCCACCAAAACAATTGCAATGAACGATACTCCATTAGACGAAAATCAAGTTTCGAATCGGTTTATCACCTTCCAAAAATTTTCTAATAAAGAAGACGCATTAATACTACAAGAAAGCTTGGAGAAAGATGGAGTAGCAACAGTCTTGGAAGATACTTCCGCTTCAGTTGACATTACTTTTTCAGGAAGCGGCAATGAAAATGAATTTCTCCTCAAGGTGCTTCAAAATGAATTTGAGAAAGCGAATACGGTACTCGAACAACAAGCGGAGTCGATTATTGATCAATATTCACGCGATCATTACCTCTTCCAATTCACCAATGAAGAGTTGAGAGAAGTCATAGAAAAAGCAGATGAATGGAGCAAAGAAGACTACCTGTTGTCCATTAAAATATTGAAAGAGAGGGGAGAAACGATTGATGAAGAGGAATTGAAGCGCTTACGCGAAAGGAGGGTAGCGGAGATCAGGCGTCCCGAAAAAGCCAAAACCGTTTGGGTAGTCATCGGATATGTTTCAGCGGTATTCGGTGGAATATTCGGAGTTTTCATCGGATATGCTTTTTGGAAATCCACCAAAACAGATCCTACAGGAAAGAAGGTATATGTCTACGAAGAAAAAAGTCGAGTCGCCGGAAAAAATATGTTTTGGATTGGTATCATTTGTTTTGTCTTTTTCCTTGGTCGACAATTAATATAATGCATCAACGAACTTACCAAACCGGCGCAAAAAAAATTAAGCGACTCAAGCACGTTAGTTCCTCGCTCAGTGCGACTATTGTGGTTGGTTTTCTCTTGGTTTATTTCGAGGTAATTACTGAGTTTTCCTTTGTTGAGACAAATACTACCCACGGAGAAGTGATGGGCTTAACCTACAATGTGCTTGCTTATTCAGACGACGGGCATACCAAGGCTTGGTATCGATATACTGTCAAGGAAGCGCTGTACGTAGACACAGTATACTTTTCAGGAAATGATCAGATCCTTTCCGAAGGAACCATCATTGAGGTCGAATACATGGAGAATAATCCTCAGGAGAGTAGGGTAGTAGACGTCCTGAAACTGCCTGAGTATAGATGATATGCTGTCGTTGAAATTCAGGGATAAGAATAATTAGAGCAGAAATATATAATGCGAGTAGCTTTAGTCATATTAATTGGAATACACGGAATGATCCATTTATTCGGATTTCTGAAAGCATTTCGTGTTTCTGAATTTGATGCTATTTCACAGCCCATCTCTAAAACTTATGGAATAGCATGGTTGGGGGCGTTTATCATTTTTGCGATCACTCTGGTTTTATTGCTAATACAGTCTCGCTATTGGTGGATGAGTGGATTTTTGGCTGTAATTGCATCACAAAGTTTGATACTTATATTCTGGTCTGATGCGAAATTTGGTACAATAGCAAACCTATTAATTCTCCTAGCTATTATCATCGCATACTCAAGCTTTAGTTTTAAAAATAAGATTGCAGAAGAGAGAATAAGACTATTTGAAAACTCAGCGCCTGCCTATAAAGAGGTGATTACCGAAGAGACGATATCTACATTACCTTCTGTTGTACAAAAGTGGCTGAAGAATAGTGGAGTAATCGGTAAAAGACCCATTACAAATGTTCATTTAGAACAAGAACTACTGTTAAAAATCAGTCCTGATCAAACAAAATGGAGTGAAGGTGAAGCAGAACAGTACTTTACGACTCAGCCTCCTGCATTTAACTGGAGTATTACGACCGCAATGAACTCATTTTTAAAAGTTGCAGGCCGTGATAAATTTGAAAATGGAAACGGTGAAATGACGATAAGGTTATTTTCACTTATCCCCGTTGCCGATGCTAAGAATCATGAAAAAGTAGATCAGGCCAGTTTACAGAGGTATTTAGCAGAGACGGTCTGGTTTCCCTCGGCAGCGCTGAGCCCATACATATTATGGCAGTCTCTAGGCCCGAATTCAGCCAAAGCGACTATGGAGTTTGAAGGAGTAATTGGTTCAGGAGAATTTCACTTTGATGAACAAGGAAACTTCAAAAAATTTGTAGCAATGCGCTATCGAGATGTGAATGCAGAAAAACCAACCGAATGGACGGTCATTTCAACTAAGTCAGAAGAACGGAATGGAATAAAAATACCCACTGAATGCGAAGCAAGTTGGCAAATGGATAGCGGTAAATGGACGTGGTTAAAATTGAAAGTAACCGATATTCAATATAATGTAAAAGAAATGCCAATCGCACATAATTAATATGAAAAATGTACTAATGGGT
>CAZKXG010000050.1:9738-15428 GCA_964556465.1 uncultured Cryomorphaceae bacterium
ATTCACGTTCTGTATCACCCAAAACTACGTTATCTATCGTAAGCATAGTACCTAGATACGACCGACTCTTCACTCCAACCTTAACCATGTATTATTGCGAAAGCAAATGGGCAGTCTATACAATGCATAGTGTTTCGTTTTAAAAATCTTCCGATTTATTTCAGTGTTTTTTTTAGGACTTACTCTTCTACTTACGAAAGAAGCTATTTCAGTTTCTTAATCTGCATTAATTGATTGCTGTATATTAGTATTCATCTTTGATGAAAAAAGTCACTATGAAAAAGGTCAATTACCTTATTCTCGCATGTTTGGTTCTCGTGCTATCTGCTTACACTACCGTTGAGTCAACCGACTGGAGCATCGCTGACGGCTATACTATAAACTTTGCGGGTACTGATGCAGAAGGCGTGTTCGCCTCCATGTCGGGAGACGTTCAATGGGATGAGGCCAATTTGGCCGCATCGTCTTGTGCACTCAAAATTGATGTCAGCTCGATCAATACCGGAAATGGTATGAAAAATAAACATGCCAAAAGCGATAAATGGTTTGATGCCGATGCTCACCCTTTTATTGAATTTTCCTCTGATTCATTTACCAAAACATCCTCGGGTTATGAAGCTGCAGGTACCCTTAAAATGCGGGGCATCGAAAAAGAGGTGATCATCCCATTCACCTTCGAAGACAATACTTTTAAGGCTATGTTTTCTGTCAATCGCCTGGATTACGAGGTAGGTAGCATGAAAGGTATGATGAAGAAGGTGTCCAACGAAATTAAGCTCGATGTGTCAATTCCGGTAACCAAAAGCTGAGGGTATGAAGGTTCAATTAATTCATGGATTGTCAGCAGGACTCTTGTCAGGAATTGCCGGTGTAGTATACCAGTCCGTTTATGAAAATGCGATGTACCTCGACTTCGGCAAAGTGATTAATGCAGGATCAATCCTTGGAGCATCAGTCTTTGGGTGTATGCTCATGGCAATAGGGTATTGGCTCTTGATCAAATTCAAGAAGCCCAATCTCAAGGCTTGGTTGAATGCACTGATTGTGGTATTAAGCTTCGCAAGTATTCTAAGTCCATTGGCCATGACCTTACCGCTGGATGTGGAGTTCCCGGAGCTTTTTCCGGGATTGGCCATTCCAATGCATTTTTTTCCCGCCCTGGTATTCTTTGGTCTAGACCCTTTCTTCACAAAGTATGAAGAAGCCTGATTTTCACGCAATCGTTTCTCCAAAATGAAATTCACCATGCTCAATAGAAATTGGAATAGTGAGCCAACTGTTCCCGACTTGAATGTATCCATGATCGAAGGAGGAGTTCGACTTTCGTTTGTTTTAAATTCTAATGACTATGAGCACATCGATGAAGGCGATAGGGGTATAGTTGAGTTGAATGAAGTTTATGCATACAGGTTGGTTCCGACTGATCGTGAAGCATTTCTAAAAGATGAGTTTAGATTCAAGAATAACCAACTTCCGTGGGGTGAATTTTATGAGATAATGAATTCGGGAAAGAAGAATTTCCCTCAAGAAAAAACCCTTTTGGATGGCGAAGTTGATAAGAATGACCTCAGGCATTTCATTTTCTTTTTTAGGGACCAAATTTTTGAATGCCTCGCAATCGAATACCGGTTTGTTTATGACAATGATGTTGAAGAAATCCTTGAAGGGAAGTATCCCAAAGGGTACCTCAATCACTATTTGACCATGTTTGCCTCCCAATTTGATAAACCCTCTCGAGAAAACTTTAGAATGTACACAGATTTGTATATCCAAATGGAAGGGAAAAAGGAGTTTGTTGATTTGAGGGTTGAGCTTCAAAAGATCAAGAAAAACAATGATCTGCGACTGTATTTGAAGCTTGCAAACAGTCTTGACATTTTTGGTTTTGGTAAAAAACAATTGGACGAAATGGTGAGTGAGATTGAAAAATTTAAATGATCAACTTGATTTATATGTGGCCTTATTTTTCATGATTTTTATAAACCAAGCGATCAGATACCTGAATTGATGTAGCGAACATTTTCTATTGTTTCATAAATTATGGGTGATCAGAATCTATTAACGCTAGAAAATGGATATTTGTAAATCAAAAACTCGGTAGTTTTGCTTCCTAAGGAAGAAGTCCAGGTCAAGAGATTTATCAACTCCTAAAACTTTTCTGAAGAAACAGTATACCAAACGGAACCAGCTTTTAATAACATATCAGAATAGCCATGAATGACGCTCACCTTCATTTAATTGTTAATCACTTCCCAATAGTGGGTTTTTTAATAGGAACACTCGTACTTATTGCAGGTTTACTGCTCAAAAAATCAGAGGTAAAACTAACCGCTTTTGGGATCTACCTTTTTAGTGTACTGGCTTCTGTAGTTGCAAATAAAACAGGCGAAGAAGCAGAAGAGATACTGGAAGAGATTGAAGGGGTGAGCCATTCGCTTATACACACCCATGAAGAGTATGCAGAGACTTTCTTTGTTCTTGCCCTGATCTTGGGAGCATTGTCTTTAATTGGGTTCGTGGCAGAGTTGAAAAAATTCAAGTTCGCCAATTTTCTCACAGTTCTCATTCTATTGTTTGCCATCGCAGCGAGTGTCTCAGCGACATATGTGGGAACCAGTGGTGGAGAGATCAGACATCCCGAAATTAGAGAAGATGCCGGGGCCACTGAGCACGAAAGTGATCACTAGTGTCGGATTGGTTAACGGCATTCCAGCTCAATGGCTGAGCTCAGCGCCTGGTCGCTGATTTCGTTTACCTTTTGTAAAAATTTCTAATCCCGATTATGATAAGGGGCGTTCCTAGTACTGTAGGGCCGAGCCAGACCACTAATGGGTGTATTGAGTCTAAAGTTGGCAGGTTGGTTACTAAAAATGCGGTTATGGCCGCAATCAAGGCACCGCCCATTCTGCCACCGTGTTTGCCTGCGGCTTTATCAGGAGTGGTTTTCAGCACCAAATCGGTGAAGGCCAACACAGCCAGAATACCCCCCAAGACATAGAGAATAATCGCTCCCAATGGATTAATAACCCCAATGTAGATCATATAAGCCGCTGTGAGAATTCCTGCTGCCCCAATAGCTTTTGTCAGTTTTACTTTTTTGTCAAAAGGCATTCGCCTGATCCATACCCAACCCGAGCTTACCAAGTAGAGTGTGAAAAAGCCGATGCCCAGTAGAAATGGATTGGGGTGGAGTATTGATAACACTACTGCAATTGCTGCAGATGCCGCCATGGATAGTGCAAAGACTCTTCCAAATTTGCTGTGCATTTTACTTCCCTTTTTGAGAAAAGCGGCTATTAAGCCTGCTGCCAGCGCCAGACTTCCTGTTGCAATATGTGCAATCAGTATGTGTTCGTATTTCAGTTCCATCTGCTTGGATAAATTACCATTTGTATAAAATTGATTTCTAAGTTTCTACCGGTGGCGTTGACAATATCCACATTCGAATCGGATTGGATCAAATAGCGCAAGTTGGTGCGCAGAATCCACGCTTCGGTATCGGTAGGGCGTATATCCCAACCGAAGGTAATCCCATAAGAAAGTGCTGAATACTTGTCTTGAATGGTTGGTAATTCGCCATCTGTGATTTCGGCATTGATAAAATCAGTTCCTACGCTAAACCCGAGAAAAGGAACAAATCCTTTGTAGTCAAAGAGAAACTTGAATCCTTCCAGCCCCAGTCGTTGCTGTCTGATGCTGTATTCCAGACCGTAAGCTTCATCTTGCAAATTTATTGGCCTCCAGGCCACGCGAACACCTGCATCCATTTTATGGAAATAATAGCCTACGGCAATATCAGGATAAAGGGTCAAAGGCGGTCTGTTTGGCAAAAAAGCATACCTATCAAGTAGGGGTACATCGCTAACCGACACATTAGCTGAAAGTCCAATGGCCACATTCCAGGTACTCAGTTTTCCTTCTTTGGCAAAGCCATCGTAGCGCTGCTTTACGTATGCTTTCGATTTCTCAGATGATAGATTAGCCGTGGTATCAAAGTACTTTTTCAAGGCGATGGATAATCCAAAATCAGGTGCTTCTACCAAAGCACTACCTTCTCGGGTGATGGCGTAGTTTACTTCATTATTGAAGACATGATGTGCCGAAAGCTCCAAAGTATAAAGTGAACCAAAGGCAATATTAAGCCCGGCTTCCAAACCAAATTTGCTGTTTTCAAAAAGGGCACCATCGCCTATGCGCATTTCAGGAGTCAGCCACTGAACTCCAACAAATGGTCGGGGCCCTTTTCGGCTTAAGCCAAATGGGATGTACCTGAAACCGGTTATCACGCCTTCACTGTAGTGACGATCTTCTCCGCTTATTTGAGTCGTAACAAGAGGAATTGAAATGTAAAAGTCAGCTTTTTGCCAAAAATGAGTACCTCCTATAAGAAACCGGCCTGCCATATACTCAGGAGAGTTTGAGCCGCCGAAGGCATCTATTTGAGCACCCACGTATGTTTGGGCAAATTTGTACTTATCCTTTTGTCCGTATGAGGAAACGGCAATCATCAAGACTACAATCGCTACAAAAATCTTTTTCATGTCGCAAATGATTTGATGCAATGATAAATGCTCAAGGCCTTTGTTAGCAAACGAATGGGACGAATGGGAAGGGTGATGTTACGGGCCGGACGGTTTGGTACGAATGGGAAACCCTGTCTGCGCCAAAGGGTTTGTTAAATTGTCGCAATGGCCTTCAAAAGCGCGTCAAACTCTTTTAATTTACCGCGACTCACGGGAACCAATAGCTCTGAGTTTTCGAAGCTCAGGGTGTAGCCTCTTGCATTTCCATCCACGTGATTAATCAGATTCATATTCACTATCCACGATCGATGCGTACGAAAAAAGCTTTCCGGCAAGAGCTTCTCTGTAGCATTGAGCGATTTGCGAATCAAGACTGGCTTTCCCTCTTTTCGGTGAACTTCGATGTAATTGCCCGAACTTTCGATGGCCAAAATTTCCTCGGCATTCCCTTGAAACTCTTCTTCACCAACTTCTCCCGAAATGCTCAGTTTAGTTGAATATAAGGAGAGAGGAGGTCTTTTGGCAATAACCCGATTATCGTCTACAACTGCTTTGGCATTTCTACGGTGGTAGATATTTTGCCGCACCAACGCCTGAATGGTAACGGGAATGATACCCACGGCGAACGTGAATCCGATGAATAGCATCAGCGTTTCAAAGCTCCACGAAAAAAAATCCAGATAGCAGCTGAGGAGAAAATTTCCAATGGCTATGAGTAACACATTGGCCATGGTTTGCGCAATCTCTCGGCCTACCGTCCACTTCTGATCATTATAAAAAGTACGAAAGAGAACGGGGAAAAGGAGTTGAGTCAACAGTAGAAAGAACAACGTGATAAGGCCGTACCAAGCTGTCACTATCAATACATTGCCCTCTACACCTGCCAACCCGAAAGGCTTAAATATGTATAGAAAACCAAATACAAAAAATGCGATAAGAAAAGCTGACCTGAGTCGCTGAGGCTTCTCAGACAGAGGAGGAAACGGTCGATGAAGGACGCCGATCATTCCACTGTTTTGTAGGCATGCTCTATCAGCTCATCCATGCTGACGTACTCCAAGGTCTTTTCGTTGGTAGCTTCCAATACTACCTTTGGTGCCGCTCCGTGACGATAAGCCTCTTGCCACCTCAAGGCGCAAAGGCACCAATGGTCTCCAGGTTTAAGAC
>CAZKXG010000050.1:15438-15873 GCA_964556465.1 uncultured Cryomorphaceae bacterium
TCGATAAGTCATTGCCCATAGCTTTGGTAAACCGCAAGAACTCGAGAGTCATAATGCAGCAAACCGTATGCGTTCCTTGATCTTCACGCCCTGTGCTACAACAACCATTTCTGTAAAACCCTGTCATGGGATCGGTGCTGCAGGTAATCAGTTTTTCTCCAAAAACATTGAGGTCTTGTTCCATAATGGACAAATCTAGCCAATGGAAATTAATTTAAGAATTGCCATAAGATTTGAAAAAGTCGTCGGAGTTTTATGAGTTCATCAATACTTTGCTACAGTCGAGTCTATTTCGTCACTGTAGGCTAATATTCCTCCTTCCAAATTGTACAGATTATCAAATCCTTGATTTTGTTCGAGGTACTGTATAGCGTTCGCACTTCTCACTCCACTTCGGCACATGATCACTACTTTTTTATCTCGGGCTATATCTTC
>CAZKXG010000050.1:15883-18896 GCA_964556465.1 uncultured Cryomorphaceae bacterium
AGATATTTCGTATTCGTAGCGTTCGCGAACATCTACGAGTTGGAAGTCTTCTTTATTCTCTATCCACTGTTGTAATTCTGCGGGGCTGATTTCTTTCATGATTCAGATAGATTTCATTGTCAATAGACAAACGTAATTCAAAGGTATAATCTTCATCTGTCAAAGAAGCAGTTACGGCTTAATTTTAAGATAGATTTCACATTGCAGTCAAATTTGATGAAAGATCGTTCAATATAATGGCTCATTGCTAAATAATTAAGTAAAATTGAGCTATGTGAATTGCCCTCTTAATAATTTACGAAAAGGAGCCCTTCGTTTAGCATCTCTTTCCGGAAAGATAGCGAAATTGCAGCGTGCTATTTAGATGTTGAAACGAATCGACGATTGCTTTGAATATTGCCAAAGCAAATTAACTCACAACCAACATTCAAATAGAACGGAACTTTTGAAACCGAACTTTGATGAGCCTGAACGCTATACTTCTTGCCGGCACTACTGATATTCCCTTTCTCAAAGAGATTGTACTCATACTTGGGCTTTCAGTTCTGGTTATCTACATCTTTCGGAAAATTAAACTACCGGCCATACTCGGGTTTTTGGCCACGGGAATATTATTTGGCCCCAATGCTATGGGGCTGGCCAGCCGTGGATCAGAGATCGAGATGCTAAGCGAAATTGGTGTCATCTTGCTCTTGTTCATTATCGGGTTGGAGTTCAGCCTTAAGAATCTAATGTCTATCCGTAAGGTGGTTTTTATCGGCGGTTCTATTCAAGTCTTGCTTACCATTGCTATAACTGCGGGCATTAGTTTTTTGTTGGGTTTCGAGCTTACCGAAGCTGTTATGCTTGGATTTCTTTTTGCCCTTAGTAGTACCGCCATCGTGCTGAAGCTGCTACAAGAGAAGGGACTTATGCGCAGTAATCACGGTAGAATCAGCTTGGGGATATTGATTTTCCAAGACATCATAGTCGTTCCGATGATTCTTCTGGTTCCGATCATATCGGGGCAGGAGAGCAACGTGTGGGGCGCATTGGCGATCCTTTCGGGAAAGGCGCTTTTCCTTGTGGTGGCCATCTATGTATCCGCGAGATATCTAGTTCCCAAACTCTTGCATGAGATCGCCAGAACCAGAAGCCGCGAGTTGTTTCTGATCACCATCATTGTCATCTGTTTTGCCGTGGCCTTTATTACTTCATTAATGGGACTATCGCTGGCACTCGGCGCCTTCATGGCAGGCCTTTGCATCAGCGAGTCGGAGTACAGCCATCAGGCCACGGGTTTGATTATTCCCTTTCGGGAAATATTTACCAGCTTTTTCTTTGTGTCCATCGGGATGTTACTCGACTTGAACTTCCTGGTAATGAACTTGCCTTTGGTGCTCCTCTTTACGGTTGTAGCGGCCATTGTGAAGTTTGGTGTGCTTGTGCTGGCGGCCAGAGCACTGAAGTTTTCACTTAAGACGAGTATCCTTGTGGGGCTAAGCCTATTTCAGATCGGTGAATTCGCCTTTATCCTTTCACGCACGGGAATGGAAGCCGGACTGATCTCTGAGTTGACCAATCAGTACTTTCTTTCCGTATCTATTCTCACCATGGCCGTCACTCCATTTCTCATCGACTATGGCGAGCGTATTACCAATTTCTTAATGCGCACACCTATGAGCAAGTTAGCAGGCGACAAGGATCCTACTGAAACTGCCCAATCTATGGAAATGGTCGAAACCCTCACGGCACACCTCGTCATTATCGGTTATGGCACAAATGGGCGCAATGCGGCAAGGACGGCCAAAGAGGCCAAGATTCCTTACGTCATTATAGATCATGATGCCGAGACGGTAGCTGCGGCAAAGGAGAAAGGAGAGCACATTATTTTTGGCGATGGTAGCAATCCCTTCATCTTGGAATATGTACACATCTACCAAGCACGGGTAGCAGTGGTGGCAATAAATGACCACCAACATGCTTTGGAAGTCGTGGCCAATATTCGAGAAATATGCAATACGGTGCACATCATAGCACGTAGCCAGAGTATACCTGAAACGGAGGAGTTGCTGCACCTTGGCGCCAGTGAAGCCATTAGTCAGGAATTTGAAGCTTCAGTAGAAGTCTTTGCCAGGATGCTGAACCAATTCTTGATTAAGCCCGACGAGATAGATGGTTTTATAGACATGGTGCGCGATGAAGCTTACTCTGAAGTCCACTCCAACTATCATTATTACAAAAAGGATGCGTTGGAATTGAACGAAATTCAGGCACTGAATCTCGTATTGACGGAGTCTTGCCCCTTTACCGGAAAGAACCTTTGCGAAACACCAATGATGGAAAAGTACAAGGTGCGGATGATCGGCTTTTACCGAAACGGTCATTTTGTGTCAAAGCTCGACGGCGCCACACAACTGCATGCCGGGGATGAGATTATCGTATTCGGCTCGGAGAACGACTTAAAAGGGTTTAAGGCAGAGTGGGAAGGAAGACCTGTGGTGGAAGCTTAAAATGAGTTAGTTCGGCATAATTTCGTTAAACTTCTTAGTTGGGAATAGGAATATACGTCTCATCTCCATTCACTTTCGGAAATTTTTTGGCGATCCAGTCTTCCTTTGCTCGTTTCAAGCGTTCTTTACTATGCGATACGAAATTCCATAGAAGAAAATGTTCTTCGGGCAGAGGCTCACCTCCGAAAAGCAAAAGCCGGGTATGCTTATCTAAGCAGATCTCGCAAGCATCATCAGTCTTGCTAATCAGCATCTGTCCCGCTTCTACTTTTTGATCTCCTTCTATGATCGAACCTTTAACTATAACAAAGGCCACTTCTCCCGAGAGTCGTCCCGATAAATTTAGTGTGGTGCCTTTTTCGGCAAAAATGTCTACCATAAACAATGGCGAAAAACCTTGAAGCGGAGCTGATTTGCCAAAGGCATTTCCCGCAACCAATTTGAAGGCAAGGTCATCGGTTTTCCAGGTGGGTATTTCAGTGCGGGGGTAGAAGTCAAACCGTGGCTCCATCTCTTCCATT
>CAZKXG010000051.1:0-7962 GCA_964556465.1 uncultured Cryomorphaceae bacterium
ATACCTCCGCCGATCATATGATCATCCCCAGAGTAAAGGAGCTTTTTGAAAAGCTTTACAACCGTCGGTTGCTGGTACGCTTAATCGGGGTGCGGTTTAGCCACTTGGTCAATGGTGGGCATCAGATCAATATTTTTGACGATACAGAGGAGCTCATCAACCTCTACCAAGCCATGGACAAAATGCGCGATCGCTATGGCGATAGGGCGGTGATTCGAGCTTCGGGTATGGGGGCAAGAACGATAGGGCGCTTCAATCCATTCAATGGGGAGCCGCCGCCACTTTTAGCGAACCGACGACAATGATTAATCTCTATCCAAGATATTAGCGTAAGCCTCCGAATATATTCGGGCAACAGCCTCTTTGGAAAATTGTTCTTGAGTGCCCTTTGCCACTTCAGATCGAGAAAACTGTGATCTATTTTCGATGAACTTGATCAGGCTTTCGTGCAAAGCCTTCACATCGCCGGGAGGAGCCAAGAATCCTTTTCCACCCGAAACCAAATTTGGGATATCGCCGACTGTCGAGGAAATAACAGGGAGCCCCATTGAAAGCGATTCTAAAACCACACAGGGTTGATTTTCGGTATTCGAGAAAAGAACAAGTGCATCGGAGGAAGCCATTTCTCGGGCAATTTCAACAGAAGAAAGTGGCCCTTTGAAATCGACTCTGTCGATAAGATCAAATTCTTTCGTCCATTTTTTAGCATCACTAAAATCACCATCCGAGACAATCAAAAAACGAAAGTCATGTCCTGCCTTTTTAAGCATTGAAAAAGCTTCAAGCGTACCGCGCATGTTCTTATATACCTCTACAAGGGTGGACACGTGTAAGAAGCGAACTTCTTTGTACTCATCAGGGTTCTGCCACGACTGAAAGAAAATATCTTCCACCACATTGGGAACACAACGAAGTTCCATATTGGGAAATACTTTCTGAACGGAGGCCGCTAGGTTTTCTGAAACAGGGAATCCCGTTTTTGCCGTTTTTCCGGCATCCATGATCCACTTCCATTTCAACGGATTTATCACCGGTCTGAATTTTTCGTGAAAACCCGACCAATGCTCAGAGAATACCCAAGGTATACCAAGCTTCTTGGAAACAAAAGAGAAAAGTGGTGCCGATGAGAATAGGGTATGAGCGTGAATGATGTCAAACTTAATTCCAATTTCATCAGTCATTTGAAGAATTACTTTTCGCTTCTGAATGTATTTTACCCAGTCATTCCTTCCTGGCTTTTGGTAAATAAGAATCTCCGTCAGATTTCCGGAATGAGTTTTAACAATTCGCTCTTTGGACTTTTCGTCAACGGCTGCAACAAAGATCACCCAAACCTTGTGCACGGTAGAAATGGCTTCGCAATGTCTTTTTACAAAGTTTCCGAGAAAGGGATTTGCATCACTGGGATACCAAGAAGAAAGGGCCAAGATATTTAGTGGCTTCACGTGATCAAAAGTACAGAATATGCTATCAGTTCTATTGAATGATCAGTTTTTTATACTCAACAGTTGAACCATTGCTCACCTCTACGATATATAGTCCACCGGCCAAATCGGAAACGTCAAATACGACGGTTTGATCAGATGTTCTTCTAGCTATGGTTTCAACACCTGAAAAATTGATAAGTCGAATCAATTTCTCGCCTTTCCCGACTGCTTGAATAGTCACTTTTTCAAGTGCCGGATTAGGATAAACTAGGATTTCTATAGGCTCTTGAATCGTAACGGGAACCATCGGATAAATTTCGAATTGACCATCGAAATCTGTTTGCTTTAAGCGGTAGTATGATGTTCCGCTCAATGGGTTCTCATCTATGAAAGTTCAGCTCAGTAGCTGTAGTCCAGTCAAGTTTTATGGATTTGCCATAAGGATAGGCGTCAAAGGAAATCAGTTCGATTGGTAACGGATTGTTAAAAGAACCCGAGCCAAATGTGAATGGGCTAAATTCAGTAATTTCTTCTCCCGAGCGAATAGTGCCTGAAAGGGAGTCGCCTTGGTGGCCACTATAACCGTGGTTTTGCCACATTGAGCCATTCCATCTGGCAACACGGAGATCGGCAGGTTCTGATGTTCCACAACTTCTTTCATACTCGTATGCCAGTGAAACGGCAACGGATGAATTGCCTGTTTCGCGATCTAGAATCCAGTATTCGCATTGACTTAAAGTAAGGAGTGAGGGGTCACGATCTGAGGTGTTATACCCCGCTTCGTCGGCTGATGTATCGTAATAGGAGGCCACAAATTCATCGGAAACATTATCGGGTGAGGAGATTGAAATCGGTGCATAAACTCCATTTAATCCCACAGGAAAGGTGAATGAGTCGTTTCCTATTTTTCTTACAAATCCTTCGACATGACTGATGTTTAATCCGGTTCTTGAATCAGCATCATTTTCGTAAATGATATCATTGGTGGTAGCTCTGATATTTCCTCTGATGAATACGGTTTCATCCTGAATGCGAATAGGCGTATTTAAGGTGATACCTTCTCCGAGATTTGTCTTGTTCATTACCAAACGGTTGAAAGAAACTTCGTTTCCTGAAACTTCGGTTTCACCAAGACCTCTGAAAACGATCGTACCTGTTTCTGCGCTGAACGTTCCGTTCAATTCAAAATCACCCGAAACGAGCAAGCTGTTGTCATCCAAGCTTAAACTGGCTCCGGTTTGAATTTCTATATCGTTTACTTCCGATAACTCTGTAAGTGTAGGCTGATTAGAGGGTACACCTGATATGGAGGCCGAAACAAACTGATTCGGAGTTCCCATCGTCCAATTTCCTTCAATACTCCAATTCGAATTGATTGCACCCGTCCATGTGGTAATAGCCGTTGGACCAACTATCTTGATTTGGTTTGACTGAAAAATGGCGTTGCTACATCCGGAAAAATCAGGAGTGGTTGAGCAGGTAATAATATCACCATCTACCAAGTTTGTATTGGAGTATGAATTGTTTCCCGAACCTACATTTGATCCGTTCAATTGCCATTGCAATATCGGAGTATCCCCGGCATCGGCTATGGATGCGAAAAAGTCTCCATCAGTCAAGTTTCCGATAATGGCATCAGTCACGGTTCCGTCTATGTCTCTAATACTTACATCAGCGAGTAAACTGTTGGCCGTTGTTTCTACTTCCCTAAGCAGCGCACCATTTCGGAAATACCGAATGGTTGAATTTTCAAAACTGATTCTGAACAGATCCCCAGGGCTATATGTCCCAAAGAAGCCTCTTTGAGCGCCAGATTCAAATATTCTCACATTTCCATTTCCTTCCAGGTAAAATGCGTAGTCGATGCTGCTCTGATTGCTCGAAGTATTGAACGTGCTCACGCCCACCATCTTTCGCTCGTCATTTTCAGCTGTTGTGAATTCAAAATAGCCGCCTTGATAAACGGTGTTTTTGGACGCTGCGCCTCCGTTCCAGCTGTTGTTTGATTGAACTTTTATAAGAGAGTTTCCATTGGCCTCCACATTTTCCAGAGATGCTGCATCCCAAACAATGTCTTCTTCTGCGTAGGCATATCCCGTTGAGGACTCTACCACGGCGATAAATTGTTCAACAGGCTGTACTTGAGATTCTTCCAATACGGTTAACGCATTTGAAGTATAGGTTGTTTCTGTACATCCACCTAAGTCAGGTGAAACTTCACACATGATTTCATCACCTTCTTCAATATTTGGGTTGCCATACGTATTGGAATTGCCTCCAACCGGATTGTCATTGAGATACCATTGATAAGTTGGACTCGCACCCGCATTTTCTGCGAAAGCAGTAAAATCACCACTAGTGAAATTGGCTATTGCTGCGTTTGAAATCGTACTATTGACATCTCGCATGGAAATATCAACCAAAAGCGGTAAAGATGGTGCAGTAGGCGCAATGCGCAATAGCTCCTGGTTTCGGTAGTAGTATATACTTCCATTCTCGGCGGCTATTCTCAAAGTATCGCCGGTAGAGTAAGTGCCGAAATTTCCTCGGTTGCTTCCATTTTCATAGATCCCCAAGTTGGAATTGGATTGCAAGTAAAAGGCAAAATCGATTGTGTTGAAATTAGAATTAATGTTGGAGTCTGATAGCCCTGCCATTCTCCGAGAATTTGTCTCAGTTGCTACAAATTGGAAGTATCCGTTGGCGTTGACGGTATTCGAAGATGCGGCCCCACCTGTCCAACTGTTGCCCCCTTGCACTTTCGTAAGGTTGTTTCCGTTTGCGACTAAGTTTACGAGTTCATCATTATCCCAAACGACTTCTTCCAATACCTGTCGGCAGGCCGATGAGATAGGGTCATTTGAAATGTAAAAGTTTATAGCCACTGGATTTTCTATTAATTCGGATGTAATAGAATTTGATTGGTAGATAACGGAAGTACACCCGGATATGGCAGGGTTTAATTCGCAGGTTACTACATCGCCCGTTTCAATTGATGTATTGGTGTAAATGGGTGAATCTGACCCTACGGGACTTCCATTTAAAAACCACTGATACGATGGGCTTGCCCCTGCATTTTCAACGAAAGCTTCAAATGCTCCCGAATTGTTGTTGGTTACTTTTGCATCAGTGATGGTTCCATTGATATCCCGGATAGATACATCTACGAGTAAGGGTAACGTAGCAGTGGCAGGCGCTATCCTAAGCAAAGTACTGTTTCTGTAGTAGTGAATTGTTTCGTTAATGACTGCAATTCTCAAAGTGTCACCGGTGCTGTAATTGCCAAATGTTCCTCGATTGGAACCATTTTCATAAATCCGCAAAGAAGTGTTTTGGTCCAGGTAAAATGCAAAATCAATCGTATTAAAATTACTGTTGATGTTCGAATCTGAAAGGCCCGCCATCCTTCGCCTGTTCGTTTCGGAGGCTATGAATTCAAAATATCCATTGTCACCCACTCTGTTCAATGAGGCTGCACCTCCATTCCACGATCCATTGTTTTGGACCTTGCTCAAACTGTTTCCTGTCGCATCAACATTGAGTAATTCATTTCTGTTCCAGACTACTTCCTCTGTAATTTGCTGGCAAGCAGATGGGCTAATGGTTCCCGAAATATAAAAGTTGGAAGCCAATGGCTGATCGATTGCAGACACCTCTATCTCGGGCGATAGGTAATTGCTTGCTTGGCAGCCGGTGGCATCAGGGGTCAGTTGACAAGTCACTACATCGCCATCTGTAAGCATGGAGTTGATGTAAGTCGAAGAGTTTGTTCCAACAGGATTCGAATTCAAAAACCACTGATAGCTCGGGGAAGACCCAGGATTGTCAGCAAAAGCTGACAAGCTTCCGCCTCCCAAATTGGCGATCACACCACCTTGGATGGTTCCATTAATATCTCTGATAGAAACGTCTACAAGATGTGAAGTGGTAGCGAGACTTGGTGCTATTCGTAGAAGCATTCCGTTTTGGTAATAGTGAACGGTCTCATTTTCTATGGTAATACGCATGGTATCACCGGTGCTGTATGTACCGAAGTTCCCTCGATTACTTCCATTTTCGTAGATCCTCAACGTTCCATTTTGGTCGAGGTAGAAAGCGTAATCAATTGTATTATAGTGGCTGTTGATATTTGAGTCAGACAGACCGACCATGCGTCGTCGATTTGTTTCGGATGCTATGAATTCAAAGTATCCATTGTTATGCACTCTGTTCAGAGATGCCGTACCGCCATTCCAACTCCCATTCGATTGAATTTTTTTCAAATCATTTTCAGTGATTTGAAGATTGTCATTATCGTTCTTGTTCCAT
The DNA here is from genome assembly GCA_964556465.1 of uncultured Cryomorphaceae bacterium. Lineage (GTDB taxonomy): Bacteria > Bacteroidota > Bacteroidia > Flavobacteriales_D > Cryomorphaceae > JAKVAV01. The sequence goes on from CAZKXG010000051.1 coordinate 5,736, forward strand.
ATCACTTCTTCTACAAAAGTGAGGCAGCCTGCAGCTGCGGGAGTAGACGAAATGTAGAAGTCGCTTTGCTCAGGAGTACTTTTATCTCTTAAAACGGTAACGTTTGATAAGGTATCTGTCCCAAAACAGCTTCCCGAACCTGGCGTCAGTAGGCAAGTGATGGTGTCCCCTGCCGCGGGCGAAGTAAGATTTAGTTCCGTGCTATTCGTACCCAACGCAATACCGTTTCGGAGCCATTGATAAGTCGGGTTGGTTCCCTCACCCTCTGACTCCAAAGTGAATATTCCGTCAGTTGGGTTTACCAGATAGACCTGACCAAGCGTAGAATTATTGTCGCGCAATGAAACGTCGACGATTAAGTTGGAAACAGGGGTGAGCGAACTGATGTAAAGCAATTCATCATTGCGGAAATAATGGGCACCCTGCGCGGTATGTTCTATTTTTAATGTGTCTCCAACGCTATAATTTCCAAAAGTGCCTCGGTTTGATGAAAATTCGCGAATGCGCAGCGTTCCATTGTTTTCAAGGTGAAAAGCATGTCTGATTGAATTTTGATCGGAGCCCGTATTGAAAATGGAAAGGCCAAACATCCTGCGGAAACTAGTTGATTCTATAATTAAAAAGACAGAGCCACCATAGCCGATAGAAGTAGCTGAAGCGCCTCCTCCATTCCAACTATTGCCTCCGTTTACTTTTGAAAGTGTTGACCCATTCGAACTTGTATTTGCCAGATCGGTCCATACAATGGGAGATACTGCTTCCAAGCAAGATGCTTCAGTGTTTGATGCCTGAATTGAAATGTGGCACTGGCCATAAGTATCGATACTTAAGGTAGATACCAGAATGACTAAGCAAAGTGAGATACATAGTTCAGCCGCTTTTGATTCAAAAGTCGACTTGCGAATAAGGAAGGGGGACCTCATATTTCAAGTGAATATATTCGGTTCATATACTCGCAAAAGAGCTTGATTGTTACGTTTTTCAGCGTAGAAATAAACCCATTATTAATTAAGGCGAGCCTTTGCAATCCCGTTTATGAACCTCAGGAGCTTTCTATGGTTTATTGTTGTGAATTGAATAATAGAAATGCAAAGAATTAGATCTGTAGATATCGTCTTTTTCATTCATTTGAATTAGTTTGGCCCGAAAATGGAGAAGCGTATTTCCAGTTTTATTCATCCTTATCGATAGTTACTCCAATTATGAAGACTATTAATCTCACTAGAATTTTCATCTTACTCTTTGCTTTGCAGTTGTATTCCTGTGCACCATCGACTGAGCGTAAAAGTGTAGACATAGATTTCAATTTGAGTGGTGATATGCTTTTTGAAGGAGCTAATACTTTGCAGTTTTCGGGAGAATCACAATTGGAAGTGATTACAAGTGAATTGGCACTAAACAGTGAGGCTTTGGAAAATGCCGTTGTATCATCAGCAGTTTTGACTCTTGACGATCCTACCAAAGCCATTACTGAGAGTTTGCTACTACAAGTCGTGAGCAACAATAATGAGTTGATTACTATTGGTACGTTGAGTCCATTGCCAGAAGGAAATGAAATGACTCTCACGCTGGCTGAAGAGACGTCTATTCTGGATTACTTGACAGATGAGGGGCTAACTTGGGTTCTCGATCTAAACTTGACGGAGGACCACATGGCCGAGATGAATATCTCTGCGGCCGTAAGTCTGAATATTGATTACATACCTAACGCAGATTAAAAACTGATATGAAATTGAAACTGATATTTGGTGTTTTAGCGCTGGCTCTTTTTTCTATGAGTTATGCAAATCAAGGAGAGGAAGATAAACTAGTTGGAGTTTGGCAACCTAGTGATGGAAGGAGCTATATTAAGATTGATAAAATCGGGAATAAGTTTTATGGAAGGGTTGTTTGGTTAAAAGAACCCAATGATGAAAACGGAAACCCACGAGTCGATATCAACAATCCCGACGAGTCATTGCGATCTACACCTTTGAAAGGATACCGCATGATGAAGGACTTAGTCTACAATGAGGAGGAGGCTCTTTGGGAAGGTGGAACAATTTACGATCCTAAGAATGGCACCACCTACAATTGCAAAATTGTCCTCACAGCTGACGATCAAATCGAAGTGAGAGGATTTGTCGGTACGGCGGTATTTGGTCGTACTGACGTTTGGACTCGACTTGTTAAAAAGAAATAGCTGACTTAAGGGAAAAACAAGATAAAGCCAGAAGTACTGCAACAA
>CAZKXG010000051.1:7999-14779 GCA_964556465.1 uncultured Cryomorphaceae bacterium
CGGCTTCTGCACTGAGCCAAAAGAAACCAAAAAGTTGTCTTTGATAGGTAAGACCGGTCCTTATCTCTGAACGTCTTAACTCTACCGCCTCTGCGGCAAAGAGTTCATTCACTTCGGGTGCATAAGCTTCGGCATTTTCTGACCAATCGTTTAGAGCGTAAGTGGCACCAATTACGGTAAAGCCTGCTTTAAGCAAACTCTTCGAGTCAAACCTGTAGCGTAAAGCACCTCTTGACGGTAGCACAGCTTCGATTCCCCATTTTTGATTCTTGAAGGTGTGATAGTAGTAGACAATTGGCACGTAGTTCAAGGCTCCACCCAAATAGGTGCGCGACATACCGAATGCATACATCAGCCTGTCATTTGGTTTCCAACCATAAAGTAGGGCAACAGGGAATCGGAAGGCATTGCTAGTCTGGATATTGTTTAGGGCGTAGTCTCCGTTGATTTCAAATCCAGCCTGACCAAGAATGAAGTTCTTGTCGTTTAATGGTTTAAAGACGGTAAATAGTGCTCCCATTCGTGTCAGTCCGTTCTCGTTTAGTGTTTCCAGAAAGGGATGCCCATTTGAGCCACTGATATCGTAGAATTGACGTTGAAACACCAGGTTGAAGTTGATCAATATGTTATTCCTCGAAACGATGGGTAAATTGCTCGTCAATGCTAGTCGCTGAGAAGAATTTATTGTTCCGCTATTTGATACATCTGCATTTTCTGAGTTTTCCGGAGACCCTGCTGTAAGCGAATGCTCAGGCATAAAGTCGTAGAATCCTCCAATGAGCGTGGTAGGAGATTGCCCTAACACCTTGTTATTGCAAAACGCTTTTGCCGGTTCAGTAGCAAGTTCAAAATCGGAAAAATCAAAGTCTTCTTCTACAAAGGTGCTGTCCTCTTGGGAGTGCACAGCCAAACTAATTGAAACTAAAACTCCGAGGATTTGAATCTTTTTCATGTTGTCATCTATCAAATCGTACTTCGCGAATTTACATCAACGCCGAAAAAGATCAATCAGGAGAAAACTACATCATAAAGTTGAATTTTATTCCTCGATTGATTTAGTCAAAAGAATAAAATGTATTATCTTTGGATCAAGGTGCGAGGTTTTGGTTAGCCGCTATTCAGCTCTCAGCTGATATTCATAGCAATGTGCACCTTTAGGCCCTGTCTTCGGATGGGGCCTTCTTTTTGCATAACTAACCTATATTATTTTTATCACTTTATTCAATCTTCATGACCGGGTAACGGGCAACGGCTTTGTTTTGAGTAAGCACTAAATGATAAAGACCCACAGGTAAGTCGCCGGTATCGATTCGTCTGATTTTCAAAACCTCGTCGCTCGAAAAGCTTTCTTTTCTCATTAGCTTTCCGGTATGGTCATACAGGCCATAGTCTACCGTACCCTTGCAGAAGGTTTTGAGCGATAAGGTGAAATCAGAGCTATGTGGGTTCGGGTAGATGGATACTTCAAAACACTTTTCATCTTCATAGATTTGAAGTCGGTCAACAACTTCCACTATATCAATCTTAACCTCAGAAATTCCGGCACAGGTCCCGCCATAAGTGTCGATAGCAGTCAATAGAACGAATCGAGCCGTGTCGCCGCCAAAGCTGGTGATATCTTCACCTTCATACCGACTTTCTCCCGTAGCTTGAGAAAGTGTGAATTGCCCCAGGTTTGTCCAGTGCATTCCGTCCAGACTGTAGTCAATGTAGAAATCCTTGATCCCTGATTCCAAATATTCGGGAGCATTGACATTCCAAAATTTCGCATTTCCCAAGCGATAAGTATGACTGAAATCATAGAGAACCCAGTGTCCATTGCCTCTCTGAGAATTTGGACTTTCTCTCTTTTCGCAAGATATCCAGGCCTCATTCCAAGAAGTATTGTGTCGGTCAGGGTAGCATTGCGACATACTGATAAGGGGAAGAGCGAAAGCTAAAGCGAATAGACTCTTTTTCATATCTGCGATGTTGGGTTCATAAATCCGAGCGGATAGCCACCCGATGTAGTGTCAAAAAAATTGGGGAGATCGGGAAGAATATCGTTGATGTCAGTCGGCGATACCCCAAACCAAAGTGCCAATTCTGCGATGTATTCTGCTGCTGAAACAGTCGGTATCAGTCGGCCTCTTCTCAACATCAGGTCACCGTCCAGTTCCAATGACGGATAGTTCCCGTAAATTTCACCGCCATTTAATCCACCGCCCATCACCAAGGCATTTCCTCCCCACGCATGATCAGAACCGTTTCCATTACTGGTGAGTGTTCGGCCAAAGTCTGAGACGGTGAAAGTTGTCACATTCGATTCTACACCTAGCTCTTCTAAAACAGAGTTGAATTCTCCAAGAGCCGCACTGAGAACAGGCAACTGTTCTGCTTGCTTCTCCAATACACCATCGTGATGGTCCCATCCGCCTAACTTGATGAAGAATGTTTGCCTTGAAAATCCAAGTTCTTCGCGAGAAGCTATGACTTTTGCAACCATCTTCAATTGATCAGATAGTCGGGTTTCTGAAAAAGAGGTGTTGAATTCGGGAAGATTGTTGAGTGCTTCTTGGAACTGAGTGCTTCCTTCTGCCGAAGATTTTACCGTGTTGACATAAGTTTGCTCAAAAACGTCTTGGTATTCCGCTTCGAGCATATTGTTGATGGCAGCATTTCTTAAATTATTATAAGTGTTGTCGTTGTTGAACCCATCAATCCCGACACTTCCGTTTGTATTTATGGAGAAGTCAACTGTTTGTTGTCCACTTTGGAATTGGTTTCTTCCGCTTAGCGAAAAATTCATGGACAAGTTCTGATTGGAGTTCATGCTTTGAATCAAATCGGCCATTCTTCCCCCCCAGCCATAGTTTGCTCTTTCACCAGGCCTACCCGTTTGCCAATGCATAATTTGATCTGAATGCGAGAAAAGTCCTATAGGCAGCGGATGACCGGCACCTTGATACTGTTCTTTTGTTGTAGGCTCAATGAGTGTACCAACGTTTGCTACAAATGCCGCTTTTCCTAAGTTGAAAAGCTCTTGTACTTCAGGCATATTCGGGTGAACTCCATATTGCCTACCGCCTTGCCCACCATGATTTAATGGTAGAATTTGACTCTTTGGAATAGCAAGATTAAAACGCGTAGCTAAATACTCAGCATGCTCGCTGTCACCTCTCGGTATCAAAACATTGTGGGAGTCTATCCCTCCCGCCAGCAAAATGCAAACAAGGGCTTTATAGTCTCCGCCTGATTTGGGTATTGGATTCTTGTCCAATGCGGCAGCTGCAATGGCTTTCATATTTACTAAAGTTGAAAACAGGGTTGTCGTTCCCAAAGCAGCACAGCCTGCATCATTCAAAAACTTGCGTCTATCAATTAATCTCTTCTTCGGTGCCATAGCTTACTTTAAAATGTTGAATTCAGGACTGATCATAACCAAGTATGTGGCTATTTCCCATCGATCTCTGAGCATATTCTCTTCGTTGTTTTCGGGCAACCCTAGGAGTGCTTCTACAATACTATTTCGAGTGGTTTCTTTGAGGCCTCCTTTAGTGAGAAGGCGATCCAAATGGTTGATTAATACTTCCGGGTCTCGCGCCATTTCATAATAATGCGCTCGATTTACCTCCACATCTCCCGTCAGCTCGGGTGCAGTAAAAACGTCGGCACGATCAGTCCAGCGATTTACTTGATTGAGGTATCCAATGCTCGTCACGGAATTGAAGATTTCAAATTCGGGTGCTACCAATCCCATTTCGTTTAATGGTCCATTGGGGATGTGATCAGGAGAGTAAAAATTGAAAACAGATGGCGAGGACAAAACCCTGTGAAAAGTGTCCTCAAAAAAGCCTCTACCTTCTGAATAGTAAAGGTTGTTTCCTGCACTCAATTGAATGGCTCTGGCAAATGCCGTATACCTTAGCGTCGGCGCTAGAAGTTTTCCATTTGTCGATTCAATCTGCCATAAGCAATCCCGCGCTTCTTCATGAAGAAGAATGGCTTTGATCACTGCCTTCATATCTCCCCTTACGCCTTCTCCATTGTCATTAAATGAAGCCGAAACATCATCTATATAGGCTGGGCTGGGGTTCGATTTAACTAAGTTCTGAATCAGTTTTCTGCAAATAAATGGCCCGGTATTTTGATGATTAACCAAGTGATTCAATGCCATTTCGATATCTTCAGTTCCTGAAAGTCCTGATGGGATGATGAATCCGTTCAACAAATACTTCTCGCCCTCCTCATGTTCATCTTCATACATCAACATGGGAACAGTGTAGTCCATGTCGTTCTGATTGGTGGAAAATTTGAGCTCTCTCCCGTTTTCAATTGCATTTTGATTCAGACCTCCGGCTCCCAAACCCGTAAAGACTTTTGATAGCTCTATAATATCATCATTGTCATAAGTTGGAATGAAGCTCCCACTTTCATCTACTTTGATGCTTCCATCTTGGTCAAGCTCATAAAGGCCTATACTGAATAGTTGCATGACCTCTCGCGCATAGTTTTCGTCGGGAAAGGTGTTTGAAGTGGTATCTGTTTTCGGGTTACGCAAATAGGTCAAGTAGACTCCCATTGCAGGGTGCATGGTAACATCGTAGAGAAGATCATGGTAGTTACCAAATGCATGTTTCAGCAGTACATCATAGAATGAAGCGTAGTTTTCTCCATTGTTGTTGATCGGCCCATTGGTTGAGAGTACAATGATTTCACTTAGCGCCATTGCCACTCTTTGTCTCAATTGATCAGGTTTTGTCATTACTGATTGCCACCATGCATAGTGAAAATGTCTTGAGGTATTGTTGTAATTACTTACATCTTCTGTTAGTGCTTTTAGCTCTTTTGCCGTTTGGTATGCGCGTCTGTTTTCGTAAAGCATGGAAGTGGGCTTCACGTCAAATTGTCGATCAATCCAAGACTCAAAGTTGAGGTTGGCGGCGAGGTTATTAATCTCTTGCGGGGTTCCTCCAAAACCAGCTTGAGCTAGAAATCTGGCGGCCTCCATTTGGCGACTTTCCAATCCAGAGCCATTGAGCGATGAAACTCCGGCAGCAGCTTGCTCTCGATTCTGTTTGGATAGCTCGCTACTCGCAGAGATATTGATACCTGAGCTGTGACCCGCTCCCACGAAATCTTCGTAGACGGGTTTTTGACCAAAGGCAGAAGTGACGATAAATACGCAGGGGAGAAAACGCAGTAGTCGGGATTTTTTCATGCAGGTTCCAAAAACGTTTTCCAAACCAAGGCATACGTCAAATACTTTGAGAGGGTTTCAATTTGTCTTCTTCCATTCCTTTTCAGTATTTAACCCAAATATTGACTGATCAAATATTCCAAGCGAAAAATTCTCAATACCTTAGAAGCACCTAAGAAAATTAATCACCCAAACTGTCATAAGATGCCAAATAAACCGCTGATACTCGACCTTCATGAGGTCGATTTATCAATGCTCAATACCGTGGGAGGAAAGAATGCTTCTCTTGGTGAAATGATTAAAAATTTATCGAAACGCGAAATTCAGGTTCCAGGTGGATTCGTTGTAACTGTTCACGCCTTTCAGGCCTACGGAAACGAGGCTACTGATGTGGCCGTTCGCTCTTCTGCCACCGCTGAAGATCTTCCCGACGCATCCTTTGCCGGTCAACAGGAAACATTCCTAAACGTACGAGGTTCTCAAGCGCTCTTAAATTCCGTGAAGAGTTGTTTCGCCTCGCTGTATAATGACAGGGCAATCTCGTATCGAACCCAACGTGGTTATGACCATCAATCAGTACTCCTCTCGGTAGGTGTTCAAAAAATGGTGCGATCTGATCTTGGTGCATCAGGAGTTGCTTTCTCTCTTGATACCGAAAGCGGTTTTAAAGACGCCGTTATAATAAATGGTGCCTATGGATTGGGTGAATTAATCGTGCAAGGTGAAATTTCCCCTGATGAGTTTATCGTATATAAGCCAAAGCTATCAGCACCCCATCTTAATCCGATTATAGAAAAGAAGATGGGGCAGAAGCACCATAAAATGGTCTACGGTACGTCACTTACAGAATTGGTAAAAAGAGTTCCTGTAGAGCGCAAACTAGCAGGTCAGTTTTGTCTGAATGAAGAACAGATTTTAAAATTGGCTCGTTGGGTAGTAGAAATTGAAGAATATTACACTGAGAAAAGAGGAGAGTGGACCCCAATGGATGTGGAGTGGGCATTGGACGGACTCTCGAAAGAATTATTCATTGTTCAAGCCAGACCTGAGACCATCCACTCACAGAGTGCGAGTCAGACATTAATCGAATATCAATTTGAATCAAAGCCAGATGTCGACGCTCTGATTCTAAAAGGAATTGCGGTGGGTGATCGAATAGGAGCGGGAAAAATCCACAAGCTATTTACCCTTGATGGTCGCGATGGGAGTGGAGATGAATCTTCTTTCAAAGAAGGTGAAGTTCTGGTCACCGAAATGACCGACCCTGACTGGGAACCATTGATGAAGAAGGCTTCTGCAATAGTTACGGATAAAGGGGGGCGGACCTGTCACGCAGCCATTGTGGCAAGGGAAATGGGAATCCCCGCCATTGTAGGAGCAGGAAATGCTTCTGAAATTCTTCAAGAGGGGGAGGCTATAACCGTATCATGCTCTGAAGGTGAAGTTGGAATGGTTTATCGCGGAATTTTACCTTTTGAAGAAAAGGTGACCAAGTTGGAAGAACTGCCCAAAACGGAAACGCCACTGATGATGAATGTGGCTTCACCTGATTTGGCCTTTAAGTTTTCGCGAATACCCAATAGCGGTGTAGGTCTGGCAAG
>CAZKXG010000051.1:14797-18875 GCA_964556465.1 uncultured Cryomorphaceae bacterium
AATTTATTATAAATAATTATATTAAAGTTCATCCAATGGCATTGTTGAGTCATGCCGAAATAGGTGATGTTGAGCTCACTCAAAAGATCGAGCAGATCATCTCAGGTTTTGATAGTGAACGCGATTTCTTCATTAAAAAGTTATCCTACGGAATAGGTAGAATTGCGGCGGCGTTTTATCCCAATGATGTGATTGTGCGTTTTTCAGACTTCAAGTCCAATGAATATATGAACTTACTGGGAGGTAAGTATTTTGAGCCCAAAGAAGAAAATCCGATGATCGGATGGAGAGGGGCTTCAAGGTATTATTCAAAAGAGTACAAAGAGGCCTTCGGTTTGGAGTGTGAAGCGATACAGCGTGTAAGATCTTAAATGGATTTGAAGAATGTAATCGTTATGATTCCGTTTTGTCGTACACCGGAGGAGATGCAACGAGTCCTATCGACTATGGCTGAGTTTGGACTTACCAGGGGCGAAGACGGACTAAAAGTATACCTTATGGCCGAGCTGCCTTCCAATATTCTATTAGCTAATGAATTTTCCAAGCACATTGATGGCTTTTCAATTGGGTCCAATGATCTCACTCAACTCACTTTGGGTTTGGATCGCGACTCTGCTTTGGTGTCACATCTCTATGACGAAAGAAACCCTGCAGTGAAATCAATGATCAGACAACTGATAGAAACGGCCAAGACAAACAATGTAAAAGTGGGTATATGCGGGCAAGGACCTTCAGATTTTCCCGACTTTGCAGAATTTTTAGTGGAAGAAGGGATTGACACTATCTCTGTTACTCCCGATTCGGTGCTTAAGACGCTCGAGGCAATTCACCATATTGAATCGAAAAGAAGCCAATGAATTTCAATAAAATAGAATACAAAAAGCCTTTTTTTCCCATAAGAACACCTTTACGTCAGCATTTGAAAAGGTATTCACGACAAGCTGATTTAACATTTACATACGATGATCTGACCAGATACAACGACCTTCTCCCAATCCTCGATAATGATGGGAAAGAGACACTATGGTATTCAGTAATATACAGTCCTGAAGAGAATACAGCCATTCGAAATGACCTCTTGAATGGGTATCAATTGCTTCTGGGTAGCGGTGATTCCACTAGGCATTTGAGGGTAGATAGCATTCAGTATTGTTCCTTCGGAAACTCCAAGCCTTTTCGAATTAAAGTCGTAAATGAGATTAATGATAACCACGACTATTATTATGTAAAGAAGGCTGACGCTTCGAGAATTTACGGATTAGAATTGGAGGAGATTTTTTCTCCTGACAAGGTTTCATTCTTGGTAGGAGGCAATACCCTGATTGAAGAACACATTGTGGGTATCCCTTGCGACGAGTTCATTAAGAAGCACTCCGGGAATAAAATTGAAAATCGCCTCAGATTTGCTAAAGAGTTTGTGAAGTTTAATGAACGATGCTTTACTAGATTGCTGGGAGATATGCGTGCCTATAACTTCGTGGTAGAGATTACTCAGGATTTTGATACGGTTCAATATAGAATCCGAGCAATCGATTTTGATCAGCAGAGTTACGAAGGGCGAAAAAGTATTTATTTGCCTCAGTATTTTAAAGATAATATCGAGTTGGTGAATTTGGCTACTGAAATGTTGTCGCATAAAGTAGCACAACAGTACAGGAGGGAAGAGCGAGACGCTATGCGAAAAAGGTATCTGGCCAATCACGTAAGAATGCGAAGCCTTATCAGCAGAATGAGAAAGGACAAAATTTCTACCCGTGAGAATGTAGAAACATTGAGGAAAGAATTGGGATACCACCACAAAGACCCTAGTTTCGAATCTCTCAAAACGATGGCTGATATTCTAGTAAAGCATTTGGAGAATCAATTGGCTTAGTCGATTTCGTTTGTAAATGCGCTGTTTATCCAAACTCTATTCGACATATTTGATTCTTTCCAATCAGCCCCTGTTCAATTTGAATTCCTCATCTTTGTAGTTCCAATATTTCCCATATGACAATGTTAATCAGAGGGTCAGTTTCTTTGGCTCTGTTCTTTCTTATTGCGATTTCAAGTGCTCAAACCGTAACGGAACTCTCATGGCCACGAGAGGTAGACGTAGATCAAGGTCTTGTGACTTTGTATCAGCCCCAACTCGAATCTTTCGAAGCCAACATTCTTGAAGGTCGCTCGGCGATCAGCTTCAAAAAGAAAGGGGAGGAAACCGTTTTCGGTGCATTTTGGTTTAGAGCGTTCCTGCAAACCGATCTGGAAACCAGGGTAGCTGTCTTGGATCAGGTGGATGTACTGACCATCAAATTTCCGGGGTTAGAAGATAGCCTTCAAGTAGAAACAGTAAAGATAAAACTGGCATCGCTTCTGGAATCAATGGACATTGTAATGTCTTTGGATAGACTGATTGCATCACTTGATGATGCAGGAGTACAGGTGAATTCTGAGGAGAAGTTAAATAACACGCCACCTGATATATACTATAGAAATGAGCCGACGGTGCTGATTACTATTGATGGGGATCCCATATGGAAAGACATAGGGCAGAATGACTTAAAAGCTGTAGCCAATAGCCCTTTTTTCATTGTTCAGGACAACAAATCAAAACAGTACTACATCAATGGCGGAGAGTATTGGTATACTTCGGCTAATGCCACTAGTTCGGATTGGACCGTAACAGAAAAGGTTCCACCTAACGTCATGAAATTTGCCAAGGACAATGCTCCCGAAAAAGAAGAGCAAGAAGATCCTGAAGAAGAGGCACTAGAAGACCCTGTGGTTCCAAAGATAATGGTGGTGACTAAGCCATCAGAACTAATTGTAACCGATGGCGAACCTGACTATCAAGCGGTGGATGGCACCAATCTGCTTTATGTAGCCAATACGGAAAGTGATATCATACTGGATATCGATGCGCAGCAGCATTACATTCTGCTTGCGGGTAGGTGGTATAAGGCCAATAAGCTCACGGGCGATAAATGGACCTTTTCTGAACCTGAATTATTGCCCGATGAGTTTGCTAAAATTCCCGCAGATAGTGATCTTGCTTCTGTTCGAACGAATGTGCCGGGCACGGATGAATCGCGCGATGCATTGCTCGAGCAAAGCATTCCTCAGACCGCCGAAGTTTCTCGAGCCGATACCAAGATCGAAGTCAATTTTGACGGGCAGCCCAAATTCAAGCAAGTTCCCGATACTAAAGTGTCTTACGCAGAGAACAGCGACAAGCAAATATTGAAAATAGGCCAAAAGTTTTATGCTGTGGATAACGGGATTTGGTTCGTTTCAGATTATCCTGAAGGGCCTTACGCTGTGAGCGATAAGCGCCCTGAAGAGGTAGATGATTTACCTGCCGACTCTCCCGTGTACAATACCAAGTATGTATACGTTTACGACTCTACACCCACCACCGTGTATGTAGGTTATACACCGGGGTATACCCATGCTTATGTTTACAATGGCGTGGTTGTGTACGGTACAGGGTATCACTACCCATACTGGTATGGGAGTGTGTACTACCCAAGACCGGTCACTTATGGTTTCAATGTTCATTACAACCCATACACAGGTTGGGGGTTTAGCGTTGGAATTTCAGCAGGAGGCTGGATAGGTTGGGGTTATCATCCCTACTATCGACCTTACTGGGGGCCATGTGGCTATCGCTATGGCTATCGAGGCGGTTATGGTTATGGATACCATCATGGCTACAACCGAGGGTATAATCGAGGAATGGCAAATGGCTATGCCAGAGGTTATCGAGCAGGTCAAAACAATGCATACCGTAACCAAAGATCAGGTGTGAAACACACGTCCATAAAAGATCGAGGAAACGTAGACCGCTCGCGTGTTGCAAAAGGAAAAAACGACCTCTACACAGATAAAAAGGGAAATGTTTATCATCAACCACACGTAACTGTTGAAATGCTAGAGGGTGGAATAATAAACCAGATTAAGGGGAAAAACAATGAAAAACCACATAAAAAATATCATTAGCAGAGTCAAGGGAAAAAATGGATTTAAAAAGCGGGAAATATTCTGAGATATTTAGGAGCGGTGAAAAAGCTGAAACTTCCGAATAAATCAAACGGTC
>CAZKXG010000052.1:0-10100 GCA_964556465.1 uncultured Cryomorphaceae bacterium
GGTCGGCTCATCGAGTATCAAGAAGTTGTATTGGTGAAGCATCAATTTGCAAAGTGCCAGTCGTGCTTTTTCCCCTCCTGATAGGACTTTAACCTTTTTAAAGACATCATCTCCGCTGAACATAAATGCCCCTAAGAGCGATCTCACTCTTTTTCGGAAATCCCCCGTAGCCTCGTTTTCAATGACTTCCAATGCGGTGAGATTAGGTGGTAGTTCGTCGCTCTGGTTTTGTGTGTAATATCCTACGTCTACATTATAGCCTAATTCACATTCGCCTTCGTAACTTGTCTCGCCGGCAATAACCTTAGTCATTGTGGTTTTACCCACGCCATTTTTACCAATCAAGGCTACTTTCTGTCCTCTGAGAATTTCGAAATCTAGTCCTTGAAAGATCTGTTTAGATCCGTAAGCCTTAGAAAGTCCCTGTCCTTTCACTACTACCTTCCCCGCTCTTGGCGCTGGTTGGAACCGGAAGTCCATGGAAGAGTCGTCCTCATCATCGACTTCTATACGCTCCATTTTGTCGAGCTTCTTGATCAAACTTTGGGCAAAAGCTGCCTTATTGGCTTTGGCTCTGAATTTATTGATTAGCTCTTCCGTCTGCTTGATCTCTCGATCTTGATTTTTCTTTGCCTCAATCTGTTTCTCTATAACGTCCTTTCTAAGCTCCACAAATCGGGTATAGGGGGCATTGTAATCGAAAATAGAGCCATTCAGTAATTCTGCTGTGCGATTGGTCACATTATCAAGAAAGAGCCTGTCGTGAGAAATGAGCATGACAGCTCCTGAGTAGTTTTTGAGATAATCTTCAAGCCATTGGATGGATTCAATATCCAGGTGATTTGTTGGCTCATCAAGAAGCAATAGATCAGGCTTTTGGAGTAGAATCTTGGCCAAAGCAACTCTCATTTGCCATCCTCCACTGAAGGATGCCAATGGTCTATCAAATTCTTCCGCCAAGAAGCCTAGTCCCAATAAGACAACGTCAATTTGTTGTTCTTGAGAATCGACATCGTAAATACCGAGTTGGGTAGAAATACGATTTAGTTCCTCGGCCAAATCCAGATATCCATCGGACTCGTAGTCCTCCCTCTCGGCGAGCTCTTTCGAGATCGATTCAATTTTTCTTTCCAAATGCTGAGTTACCTCAAATGCCTTCGATACTTCTTCTTTGACCGAAAGCTTGGAATTAAACACCAGCTCTTGAGGAAGGTAACCGATACCATATTCTTTTGGCTTGGAAACCTGTCCCTCATCAAAACCCTGTTCACCGATAATGACCTTGAACAAGGTGGTTTTCCCCGCACCATTTTTCCCTACCAGACCTATTTTATCGTTCTCACCAATAAACAAATCAATCCCGTCAAAAATGGGACGTTGGGCAAAATTTAAACGGATATTCTCTAGTCTAAACATAAAGCAAAAAAGCACCATGCGCTAGCATGATGCTTTTGAATTCAATTTGTAAAAGCGATTAAAAGCTCCAAAGGTCGTGCTCCATAATAAACAACTTCTCCTTAACCTCTTCAGCTTTTAGCAATCTGTCGATTCCGGAGTAAACGTCATCTAACTTGCGGTCATAAACATTGGATTCTTTGACAATCGTTGAGTTGAACATTCTTTTCTGAAACAAGTCATCAAAAGAACGTCTTTCTGAATCGTTAAATCGATTAAATGAATCCCAGTTAGCAAATACATATCTGCACTCAGGGAAGTACAACCAAAATAAAGTTTCATACGCGCCTGTAGCTTCGCCGTTCTCATCTCTACGTTCTTTTAACGGAGCTATACCAATGATTCGCACGTAACGTTCAGAGCGCTGCTTATCAAAAAACCAATCTTCTTTGACTCTGTATCTTTTGATGTCTTGAGAGGTCGTTTTGATCACCTGATAAACGGGAACCAATTCACCTGTATCAGGATCCTCGGTAAAGGTAGTATCAGGCTTTTCGAGCATGGTTTGCACATCACTTCTCAAAAGCGGTGTACGGAAATCATCCTCACGACCTGTAACTCCAGTGCTGTAAGCTGTTATCGATCCTTCAACCAATAAGGCATCTTTAATCACGTCGAAGAGACTTTTCATTCCATTGGATTCCTCCAAAGGGTAGTAAAGAGGCATATTCATCTTCTCACGAAGATCAATATCCTGCCAGATTCGCTTGGCAAACATAACATCAGCTTCACGGATGAAAGGATATTGAATAACCTTTTTCGTTTTGTTGTGCTCTTTGATCCAGGCACCGTCCAATACAGTCTGTGCTTGAATATCATTCCCAAGAGAGAATGCTGTTCCTATCAAAAGCGCCAATAAAAGATGAAATTTCCTCTTCATAATGATCAATATTAGATTACACGGAGGTTGATACTACCGAGCTTCCTTATCGTCCCATCAGGCGCAGTTGCCTTTATGTTCTCGACAATTACTACTTGGTTTCTGCGAACCTCTCGAAGCAACTCTTTTTGTTGAGATGTCAACTTATTGCTAGTTGAAGATAAGGTTTTCACATCACCTCCCATCACTACAGTAATGTCAAAAGAACGTATTGGGTAGTTTAAGTCAAAAACAAAATCTTTCAATTCAGCGATTACACCTAATGAAGCAGTAAGCTGAGCCTTCTTAACTGTATTATCAACCGAAGTCTTCCCGGCAAATTTTGCAACTGGATCCGGAACAGATTTAAGACGAAACTTAAACTCTCCCATACTTTTCTTCTTTCCTTGAATCTCAGCAGAAACTCTTACGATTGCCTCTGATCCCTTCTTCACCTTTGCGATGTAAGAACCATCTGGTTTTTTCGAAAGTGTACCATTCGAAATCGTTGCAGTCAAGGCGTCTTGAGGGATTCCAGGAACCGAAATTTCCACCGGATTATCAATTCCCCTGTATAGCACATTCATTTTTGTTGGAGAAACGACCAAGCTGGGCTTCGCCACTTCATAGTCAACAATGAATTTATAAGGCTCTTCTGCTTTTGTAGCAGGATTTCGGAACTTGATAATTCCTTCCCAGTGCTTATCTCCAATCCCTCTGGCAGGGAGCGACACTCGTCCAAAGCCATCTGCTCCAACTTTAACCGGTGAAGCTTGCCCTTCAGGAAGGCTCAGACTAGCGCTATCAAGCTCGAGCCCTTCAGGCCCCAAATCAATGGCAGGCAGGTTCGTATTGTCATAAGCTGCCAAGAAAACCTTAGCTCTGAATGAGTCTCCTTCGAGGACATATGTCTTCTCAGGAATTACTACAGGAGCCAGCTGAGTGAACTTATAAGAAGCTGCCTCAACATCAGCAAATAGGTGTCCAAGAACATCAGACTCAGCATTCCGTACATCGGCTTGAAGCTTACTCAATAGAGTAGTTGTAGCCGCAAGCGGAACATGAAAGAAATTCAAAGATTCCCAGTTAGTAGTAGTTCCCGAAGCATCTTTAACCTTTTCAGGATAAGTGAACAGACTATCAAGAGAAGTAACTAACGTAGCATTTCCTTGAGCCATCTGCTTCAATTCATTTCCGTAGTCAATGAGCATTTGTTTCAATACTACTGCACGATAATTATTGCCGTCAGGGTTATCCGTGTCTAGTGGCTTATCAGGTTCAGCACCAATCATGATATTGGTGGTGACGTCATAGTTATCCTTACTACTCACGTATTTGAGGTCTAAGACTGTATCCTTACCTGTAGATTCGTTTTTAGCCAACACATCTTCTATTGTCAAACCTTCAGTTTGAGCAATAGTTTTCGCCTTGATCAGATCAATATGACTCACTATCTCGTTGGCTTTAGTACGGAGCTCTTGAGCCTGAGCCCAAGCTGCTCCATACTTTTCTTTGTTCTCGTTGTAGGAAGCATTAAAGGCACCGTATTGTCCTCCAAGCTTTCCATCAAAAGTAACCATGGTGGTTTCCAGACCATTGTTGATCGTGATAAACGCATCCAAGATTTCTTTCGAAACGTTAAGGGCCAGAAGAGCCGTCAGTACGAGGTACATCATACCGATCATCTTCTGCCTTGGGGTTTCTTTTCCTCCTGCCATGTCTTAAGACTTTGTTTTAAGAGTGATTAGACGTTTACAGAGGCGGGAGCGCTCATAGCAGAGAGCATATTGCCATAAACTGTATTCAGTCGAGAAAGATTCGATGCCAACTCAGAGATGTTCTCCTTGTACTTCTTCGTATCTTCAACTGATTCGTTAAGATTTTTCATCAACTCAGTGATACCACTGTACAATTGAGAAGAAGTTTGAAGTTCTTGTAGTTGAGTTTCGTACATATTGTTCAACTCAGCCAGGTTAGAGCTCATTTTCTTGAGGTGCTCACCTGTTGAAGCTCCTTCTGCCTGACCTTCGGTAAGACCAGTGAGCGCTTCAGAAGCTCTGGCATAAGAGTCTGATAATTCACCAACTTTAGCTGACGCCCCTTTTAAGGATTCAGTGTATTCGTTAGTCGCTACAGAAGCATCTGAAATTTCGTTGAGTTTTTCGGCTTGACTACTGAGACTCCTCAAGCCATTACCCAAACTGGCTATCAGCTCGGGCTCTATTTTAGCCTCTTCTAGCATGTTGTCCAGCTGTTCCGTGATGGATTCGTCATCTCCATGCGAAAGTGATTCTTTCGCTGGTTCACCCGATCTTAACTCAGGGTAAACAAGTGACCAATCCAACTCTTCGTGAACAGGCTCAAAAGCCGAAAAGAAGAAGATAACGGCCTCGGTAGTCAAACCAACGACCAATAGTGCACCTGCAAATGGCCAGTGCTGAATTTTAAATAATGCTCCGATAATTACTACAGCCGCTCCGATTCCGTAGAGTTTGGCCATAAACTTTTTCCATGATTTACTTCCTGGTTTCATTTTCCTTGCTTTTACAAATAGTTAATAATTCTTGCTGGTTTCAATAAGAAGAATTTGGGGTGATTTAAGAGAAGGTCTTTAATTCCAATCTTCAGGATTACCTGTCTTACCTCTTCCGAGATAACTCATTACTGAGCGGAATCCTATGTAGCATTTGGCAGTATCTTGATATTCGTACGAACGTGTTCCATTTTGCAGGTAATAGAAAACATCCTTCCAAGAGCCACCTCTGATAACTTTACGCTTCAAAGCGGGAGGATCATCAGCTAATGCATCATACTGGTATTCCGGATTGAGATCATGTGCAAACTCGTAAACAGACTCGTCATATGCCGTACTTGTCCACTCTGCTACATTCCCTGACATACAGTATAATCCATAGCCATTCGGTTCATAAGAACGTACATCAACTGTTGTACAACCATCATCATCGACATAGTCCCCTCTTTGTGGCTTAAAGTTAGCCAAAGGACAACCAAGGATATTTCTGATGTAAGGCCCCCCCCAAGGATATGGGTTTTTGTCTAATCCACCACGTGCAGCATACTCCCACTCCGATTCGGTAGGCAATCTAAACCTTTGAACATATGTTTCACCGTTCCTTTGTTGCCAAGAGCTCAAAAGTTGTGATCTCCACACATTAAAAGCCTTTGCCTGCTGCCATGTGACACCAACTACAGGGTAATTGTCATATGCAGGATGCCAGAAATAAGTTTCGGTCATTGGTTCATTAAAACCATATGTAAAATCATGAACCCAAGCGAGGGTGTCGGGATATACATTAATAATCTCTCTAATGATGAACTTGCTTCTATCAGTATGCCCTTTGATGGCATTGTTCTGACCTTTGATGTTAGTGTAAGATAGGTCTAAGTCTCGACCCGATTTGCTCGCTGCAGCTTTCAGATCCACCCAGAAATACTCAAATTTCAACTTTCGGGTATCTACCTCTTTTCTTCTGTAGAATCGCTCATATTCGGGCAAAAATAAATCTGCAAGCTCTTCACGCTCATCTTCTCCATTCCACTCGATTTCCGCATCCCAGTTAATGATGGGAGGGTCAATGATCTCACCATACTCATCTTCCTCTATGACGTGCTCGCCTATACCAGCCTCACCCAGATATCTATGAGCAATAGAGTCTCTCACCCAATAAACAAATTGTCGATATTCATTATTGGAGATTTCGGTATCGTCCATATAAAATGCAGAAACGGTTACGCGCTTATTATTATTCACTTGAGCGTAGGGAACATCTTGGTCATCAGAGCCCATAACGTAACTCCCGAAATGAATATAGTTCATTCCATAAGGATTGTACTGAATCCAATCCTCTCTCGGTGCTACACCGACAAGTTCGCCTCGGTTTCCACCGACACAACTAGCCAAGGTCGCGGCAACTAACAGAAATAATATGATTCTTTTCATGCCTTGCAGGTTATTAATCCTCTAAAAAACGATTTTACAGCAACTTCTTTACGATAGTCCGGGGTTAATGGTTTCAAACAATTACGTTATAAGAAGCGTGGGTTTTTATAAACTCGCTTGGGTAAAGGTTTTTGCAACTTATAGCAGTAGCCCAACATTATTTCGTGGCTTCCACTGCTATAGTTATTTAGATCAGATGTAGTCAAGTCGTATGAGTATCCAATTCTCAAATTGCTTTTTCCGTCAGGAAACTGGTAATTGTAACCAGCCATTGGCGCTATTGCATCTTCGAGTCGGTAACTAACGCCCAACCAAAAAGTATTATTGTAAGTAGCCGTTGCATTAACATCTACTTGCGTCGAAGCAAGGTCTGTTTTTACCAGTGTTTGAGGCGTAAGTGTCAACATTGGTGTCAATTCAAAATCATATCCCGCCATAAAATAAAGGTGTCGTGCTACCTTAATATTGAGGTCAGACAAATCTCCTTCATTCAAGTGCACCGCCGAAACGCCAACATAATATTTCGAATTATATAGGTAAGCTCCGAAGGAAGCATCGAAAGTAGACGCTTGCTGACTCTGCTGAGGGATAGATGGATCTCCGGCTCCTACTCCGAGCCCTCCACCTGTCAAATTTCCATCGCTGTCATAATCATAAGCTCTCCAATCATTGCTTAAAGAACTATTAAGAAGACCCAAGCCAACACCAAGCGCAAGCTTGGTAGAGCCTGAAATCTTAATGTGGTAAGCATATGACAGCCTGAAGGCTGTTGTTGATTGAGGACCTATTTCATCTAAATATACCGTAGCCCCAATTCCACTTTTTATGGACTTGATAGGACCTGATACATTTAATAAGCCTGTAGAAGGCTGCCCGGAAAGACCAGACCACTGCTGCCGACCAATTAGAGTAGCACAGATGGCATCTTTGCTGCCCGCAAAAGCAGGATTGACAGAAAGCCTATCGTACATGAATTGTGAAAATTGAGGATCTTGCTGACCCCAAACCAAGGTGCTACCTATGAGTATGGAAGCAATTGAAAGGCTAAGTTTTTTCATTCAGGTTCAATTGGTTTTCTAACGAAAACAACCCCTTTGGGAGGGGTCATCTATCGCTAAGAACGTGGCTAAAATAACTAAATAAGCTTACTGACAAAAATTTTTAACGTCACCTAGGCTCGTTATATCCAACTATAGAGGAATCCTACAATTGATAAGTCAACCAAGTTTTCGATAAGTTTTCCACCAAAGATCAGGCATTTCTCCTTGACTTGCTCTCTTGTAGTCTTCATAGCCACAGGGCATAAAATGATGTCTATCAGAAAACTTAGAGCCGTTGACAGAGTATGGAATTTTCATCCACCACCGATCCGTTCTCTTACTTTTGAAAAAAACAAGGTCCTCTTTGTATTCAGGTAACTGCACTTTGTACTCCAAAAAATTCTGCTTTTTGACTAAAGGAAATTCTTTGACCCTCCCTAGTAATCCTTCTAAGAAATACCATATCATTTGTGCAATTAAGACTGCCTGTTGTCCATAAGGATCGCCTTCTACATTGTAATTAAAAACTCCAAACGTAGAAACCTTATCACTCATTCCCGAATACCTCGCTATTCTGCAAATCGACTCTCCATCAAAACCATTGGGCTCAAAGGTTCCTGGTGCTGACTCATTCTTAACACTCATCATGTCAATGGAAATCATATCTGAATTACGAATCAGGGGCTCGGTGATTGTGGGATCAGATTTGATTTCCCCAATTCTGATCGACTCGAAGTACATCTTTTCCATCAACTCCATAACCTGAGGATCAGCATAGTAAGTATGATAACCTAGAACCGTAAGGTTGAATAGGTAGGACGGATCATGAAGAACAATCTTACTTAAGTAATTATTAATAGAGAGATGATTCCGAAATTCCCCCAGATCAATGCGGCTATCCACTATTGTATGATTGACAGGAACCTCAAGTGCCTCATACCCTTGATGAATTGCAAAAGTGAGCTCCTGAGTGCCACCTAAAACAATCACGGGAATCCGACGAGTGGTCAAGTTGGCAACGACCTGCTTCAATGCAGCATCTGTGTCTTCAGGTGTTTCACCAGGCTCGATATTACCCAAATCTGCACCGATTAAACTTTCAGAAGGAGAAAAAAGCTCATAGAACTTCAAGCGCACCGCGTCAGGAGCATCTGACTGATGTTCAAAATGAGATCTTCGCGACTCTTTAACGCCGACAATTGCGAACTTCACACCTTCCAGATCGGGAAATGAAGAAGGGTTATGGATTCTTAGTGTATTGCCAACCTTGGCACTCTCGTTGGCTGAATACCCTAAGAGAGGTTCTTCTAGAGGAGCAAAGAAATAAGAGATATCGTCGACCCAAGACATGTATCGAAAAAATTACTTCGATTTCTTCTTAGACTTCGGAGCAACCTTCTTTTTAGGAGCAGCCTTTTTGGCCTTCGGTCCACCTCCTCTCCCTTTTTTCTCAGGAGCTTCTTCGATAAGCTTTTGACAATCTGCGAAAGAAAGAGACTCAGGCGCCACATCTTTCGGGATCTTGATGTTCTTTTTTCCAGCTTTCAAATATGGACCCCATCGACCTTTGAGGATTTGAACGGTTTCGTCCTCCTCGTAAGTTTTGATTATTCTCTCAAGATCTGCTTTCCTTTTGGCTTCGATCAACTCAATGGCGCGATTGATTTCAATACTCAAGGGATCATCACCATCAGCTTCCTTTATAGAAACAAAACTTCCTTTATGCCTTAAGTATGGACCAAAACGACCGATCGCTGCGGTAACCTTCTCTCCTTCAAATTCTCCAACTTCTCTTGGTAGTTTGAACAGCTCCAGTGCATCTTCCAGGTTAATGGTAGTCATGCTTTGTTCATGACGTAGGGACGCAAACCGAGGTTTTTCTTCATCCTCAGCGTCGCCTATCTGAACCATCGGTCCGTAACGACCAATCTTAGCATAAACTGGCTTTCCTGTTTTGGGATCTTTCCCTAGCTCTCTTCCTGTTGGCCGATCACCATGCTCAAGGGTTTCTTCCACGTTTTCATGGAATGGCTTGTAGAAAGTTCGGATCATATCAGTCCACTTCAGCATACCATCTGCTATATCATCGAATTGCTTTTCTACGTTAGCAGTGAAATCGTAACTTAATATTTTTTCAAAGTGCTCTACCAAAAAATCGTTTACGACGATACCGATATCTGTAGGGAAAAGCTTCTGTTTTTCAGCTCCCGTAATCTCAGTCTTAGATTTCTCCTCAACGGTGTTTCCCTCTAGCTCGATTACCATATATTCTCTTGGATGACCTTCTCGATCTTCTTTTACCACATAACCACGCTTCTGAACCGTTGAAATAGTTGGTGCATAAGTACTTGGTCTTCCTATTCCTAATTCTTCCAATTTCTTCACCAAACTGGCTTCGGTGTAGCGCGGCGGGTGATTTGAAAATCTTTGGGTGGCGGTAATTATTCTCCTTTCCAATGAATCGCCAACTTTCATGCTCGGGAGCAACCCTTCTTCTTCTTTATCATTGTCTTCGTCGTCAGTACCTTCTAAATATACTTTCAAGAAACCTTCGAACTTAATCACCTCTCCTCTCGCTACGAACTGTAGCTTATCTGAAGGGGCATTTGATCCTTCGACCTTAATTTTGACAGTAGTCTTTTCCAACTCTGCATCCGCCATCTGCGAAGCGAGTGTTCTCTTGAATATAAGATCGTAAAGTCTTTGACCGGCAGGATCGCCATCAACGGACGTTACCGACATATCGGCCGGGCGAATGGCCTCGTGAGCCTCTTGCGCTCCTTTT
>CAZKXG010000052.1:10110-16926 GCA_964556465.1 uncultured Cryomorphaceae bacterium
CTTGGAAAACTCCGCGCCATAACTGGAGGTAATTTGTCTCTTCGCTCCGTCTCTAGCTGTATCAGACAGGTTCAGACTGTCCGTTCTCATATAAGTAATCTTTCCTTCTTCGTAGAGTTTCTGTGCTACAGACATTGTTCTGGCCACGCTAAAGCTCAACTTCCTACTGGCCTCTTGTTGTAGGGTAGAGGTAGTAAAAGGCGCTGCGGGACTTTTCTTGGCTGGTTTTACTTGGAGGTCATCGACCTTGTAAGTCGAATCGTTGCATGCGTTTACAAAGTCTCGGGCTTCTTCTAACGTGTCGAATCGCTTGTTTAGCTCAGCCTTAAATGATTTTCCATTCGCTGAAAAAACTGCAGTAACTCGGTAAGCAAACTTCTCTTCGAAGGCATTTATCTCACGTTCTCTTTCTACGATAAGTCGAACGGTGACTGATTGCACACGCCCTGCACTCAGCGACGGTTTTACCTTACGCCACAGCACAGGAGACAATTCAAAACCCACTAATCGATCCAGCACCCTTCTGGCCTGCTGAGCATCAACCAAACGGTAGTCCAGTTTTCGAGGATTTTCGATGGCTTTGGTGATTGCTCCCTTAGTTATCTCATGAAAAACGATTCTACTCACATCTTTTTTCGCCAGGTCAAGCACCTGTTCTAAGTGCCAACTAATGGCTTCTCCCTCACGGTCCTCGTCCGTCGCCAGCCAAACCTTATCCGATTTCGCGACCAATTTCTTGAGTTCATCTATGACTTTTTTCTTGTCTGGAGAGATCTCGTATTCCGGTTCAAAGCTATTCTCCACATCTACAGATAACCCCTTCTTTTTGAGATCTCTAACATGTCCATAGCTCGATTTTACAACAAAGTCTTTTCCCAGAAAACCCTCTATGGTTTTTGCTTTTGCAGGAGACTCAACAATGACTAGATTCTTTGACATTCCTTCTTGTTTTGGGCACCATGCCGTCGGATGCAAAGTAAAGCAATGAATTCTTAATTGACTTCAGTGACAAATAATTTCAAACTTTCCCCATGCTCAGATAGCATGTCATTTTGGCAGAAACCCCTATTTTTTCAATAACTTTGCACCCGTTTCAAAAAGCAGGAATCAAATGAAATCACAGAGTATGCTAGAGGAAGAACGACAAGGCGAAGCAACTTTGCTAAAAAGCGAAAGCACCGGAAAGGGAAGAAAACTCTACTTGGAGAGTTATGGTTGTGCGATGAATTTTGCGGATAGCGAAATTGTAGCTTCCATTATGCAAGAAAATGGTTTCGAAACTACACGTAATAGCGAAGAAGCAGATTTGATTCTGATCAATACTTGCTCAATTCGGGACAAAGCAGAACAAAGGATTCGCAAGCGATTGATGCAATTTAATACTCAGAAGAAAAAAAAGCGATCGGAAATGATGATCGGCATTCTTGGCTGCATGGCTGAGCGCCTAAAAGAAAAACTACTGGAGGAAGAAAAACTCGTAGATCTGGTAGTCGGGCCCGATGCATATCGCGAACTACCTTTATTAGTTGAAGAAGTAACTGATGGTCGAAAAGCAGTGAATGTTCTGCTTTCGCGAGAAGAAACTTATGCCGAAATAAATCCCGTACGTCTGGATAGCGGCGGCGTGACCAGCTTCATATCGATCATGCGGGGCTGTGACAACATGTGTTCTTTTTGCGTGGTGCCATTTACTCGTGGCCGCGAAAGAAGTCGCGATCCCGAAACAATCGTCCATGAAGCCAAATACCTCTTTGAGCAAGGATACCGCGAAGTGACTTTGCTCGGCCAGAATGTAGACTCCTACCGGTGGAATATTTCCAAAAAAGGTGAAATCATTGATCCCGAAAAGGAAACGGTAAACTTTGCACAGTTGATGGAAAAGGTAGCTTTGGTGCACCCTGACCTTCGCATACGTTTTTCTACTTCACACCCTAAGGATATGACAGATGACGTGCTTCACGTCATAGCGAAGTACGATAATATTTGCAAGTATATTCATCTGCCTGTACAAAGTGGAAATAGTGATGTTCTCAAAAGAATGAATCGAGGATATACGCGCGAGTGGTATATGAATCGAATCGAAGCCATAAGAAGGATTTTGCCGACAGCGGCTATTAGCACTGATATCATCACGGGTTTTTGTGGTGAGACAGATGAAGAACACGCAGATACACTATCGATTATTGAGGAAGTGATGTACGAATATGCCTACACTTTCAAATATTCGGAGAGACCAAAAACACTGGCAGAGAGAAAATTCGAAGACGATGTTCCTGAAGAGGTAAAACAAAAACGATTAGAAGAAATTATCACGATTCAACGTGCAGGGAGCACAGTTCGAAACAGAGCTTCGGTTGGAAAAACGTTTAAGGTCCTGGTGGAAGGAGTTTCAAAAAAATCTGATCACATGTTATACGGGCGTAACAGTCAGAATGCGGTGATTGTATTTGACCGAGGAGAAATTGAGCTCAAAACTTATGTGGATGTGAGAGTGACGGATTACACATCTGCTACTTTAATAGGTGAAGTAGTCAATCAATAAATGGATATACAACAAGTAAAACAACGTTTTGGAATTATCGGTAATTCCCGCCTGCTCAATAGGGCACTCGATATTGCCGTACAGGTAGCTCCGACTGATATTTCAGTATTAATCACAGGTGAAAGTGGAACAGGTAAGGAAACTATGCCCCAGATTATCCATGCGCTTAGCGCTAGAAAGCACGGGCAGTACATTGCCGTAAATTGCGGAGCTATTCCTGAAGGAACGATTGACTCCGAACTATTCGGTCATGAAAAAGGAGCATTTACCGGTGCACACGATTCCCGAAAAGGGTATTTCGAAGTGGCCAATGGAGGTACCATCTTTCTGGACGAGGTGGCAGAACTCCCGTTACAGACGCAAGTAAGACTTCTACGAGTATTAGAAACAGGTGAGTTTCTTCGAGTAGGATCATCCAAAAACATTAAGACAGACGTCCGTATAATCGCGGCCACGAATGTCAATATGGATAAGGCCATTTCAAAGGGTACTTTTCGAGAAGACCTTTTTTACCGATTGAATTCGGTTCCAATATACCTTCCTCCTTTGCGGGATCGTAAAGAAGATATCCATTTGCTGTTTCGGAAATTCGCGGTTGACTTTGCTGAAAAGTACAAGATGCCTGCCATTCGGCTGAATGAAGACGCAATTACCCTTTTACAAAATTACAACTGGCCCGGAAACATTAGGCAACTCAAAAATATTACCGAACAGCTTTCTGTAATAGAGGAAGAGCGGAATATTACCGCCGAAATTATGCGCCAATACCTGCCTGAAGTAGGCAACTCCAATTTACCAGCTGTCATCAGCCAAAAAGATGGCTCAACCGGAGGCAATGACTTTAGCGAAAGGGAAATACTATACAAAGTTCTTTTCGAAATGCGTCAGGATGTAAGCGATCTAAAGTCCATCGTACTTGAGCTTATGCAAAACCGCACGAATGAAGATAGCCTGAGAACAAAAAACCCTTCGGCGATCAAACGCTTGTTTCAAGACAATCAGGAGTTTGAACGAAATGAGGAGACAGATGTGGATCACAATTTTACACCAGCAGATTACAATATTTCTAAACCATCACCAGCTCATTATATAGATGAGCACGAAGAGGTGGAAGAGACACTATCTCTGGAACAAACGGAAAGAGATTTAATTGAAAGAGCCCTTAAAAAGCACAACAACCGTCGGAAGTGGGCTGCTAAAGAACTGGGTATTTCGGAACGAACCTTGTATCGAAAGATCAAGGAATACAATCTTAACTAAGCTTTGACGGAAAAACTCCGAATATCACTTCTGTTCTTACTGATCGCCGTTTCAGGGTGCACAGTAAATTACTCTTTTACCGGAGCAGATATTCCTGCTGAGGCCAACACTTTTTCAATCCAGCAATTTCAGATTGCTACACCCCAGGCAGCGCCTGCTTACGGACTGGTCTTATCCGAATCGCTTAAAGACCTTATGCTCGCACAAACTCGCTTGGATTTGGCTGAAAAACGAGGAGACCTTCAATTCGAAGGCGTTGTAACGGGGTATCAGATTGGTAATGCAGCTATCTCGAGCGAAGAATTTACTTCACTAAATAGACTTACTATCACTGTAAAGGTGAAGTACACCAACACGATTGAAAAGGATAAAAGCTTCGAAAAAAACTTTTCACGATTTGTCGATTACGATTCACAGCAAAATTTCTCTGACATAGAAACTGAACTCATAGAAGATGTGAACAGCCAGCTAATCCAAGATATTTTTGACGCTTCACTCGGAGCTTGGTAGAAATGAAAAGATCAAAAATCATAGAAATGATTGATTCAGGTCTGATTCCCGATGGATCGGATTTCAATGAAATTCGAAATCTTTCTCTAAAATATCCTTATTGCTCCTCATTCAAGGTGCTGCTGGCTATGGGGGCAAAAGAAAAGGATGATCTAGAGTTGAAGGAATTCATAAACGTAGCTGCCGTATATGTTCAAGATCGATCGAAGCTCTATGACCGCGTAGTTAGAGATGGTCTCCTCAGAAAAATTGAGGAAGGTGAGACTGCTTCTGAAGAAATCGATGATCGTATTCAGGAAGATTCCTTAACCGAACAGGAAGACGAAGCTATAGGCCGTTCCCAGCAAAAATCAGTAGATCAAACTGCTGACGAACCGGATGAGTCCACTATCCCTAAGGATCTACTTGAAGAGCAAATCATGGCTGCTGCAGTCATGCAGCTGGGTGAGCTTGAGATGGAAAGTGAGCTTGAAGAAATCAAAGATTCTGACTCCAATGAATCAAGCCGAGAAGAGGCTGAAAAAAAGACGGAAGAAGAAAAGACTACCAGCAGCTCGGCATTTAGTCGCTTCTTATTAACCATAGATAGGGGCATAAATCAGCCACAACCTGAGCGGAAAATAATCGAAAAATTCATTTCGGAAGACCGAAAAATCACTCCGGCCAAAAAGGCATTCTTCTCTCCAACCCAAATGGGCAAGATGAGTTTAATAGAAGACGAATCCTTTGTAACCGAGACTTTGGCGAAGATTTACGAACGCCAAGGAGACTTTAAAAAAGCCGCAAAAGCGTACAAAAATCTGAGTTTGAAATATCCGGAAAAAAGACGTTATTTTGCCGCTCTTCAAAAACGGGCTGAAGAACAATCTTAAAAAAAAATCACGAAGACATGCAGGTGTTCATTTTCGTACTCATTATTCTAGTTTGCGTTTTCTTAGCGCTTATCGTATTAATTCAAAACCCAAAAGGTGGAGGACTTGATTCAAGCTTCTCCTCTGCAAACCAAATCGGAGGCGTTCAGCGCACTGCAGACTTCTTGGAAAAAGGAACGTGGAGTTTGGCGATTGTGCTTTTTGTACTTTGCTTGGCATCCGCCGGTATTCAAGACAATGCTGCCGTAGCTCAACCGGGCCAATTTGAAGAAGTCGTGCCACAACAACAAGCTCCCCCGACGGAAGAGGCTCCCGCTTCAACCGGTTCTGAAGAAGTTCCTGCAGAGCAAGAGCAATAAACTCACTCAACAAAACTGTAAAAATGTCAGTGTGTCACAGATGCACTGACATTTTTTTTGTCCAAATCGGACTTCTTTTCAGGTTCTATCATCCGGCACATTTTGTGACTATGGGCATTTCACAAATCTTAAATTGAAATCAATGTCAGTAAATCTTAAACCATTAGCAGATCGAGTGCTTGTAGAAGCAGCACCTGCTGAAGAAAAAACCGCAAGCGGGATTATCATTCCTGATACGGCCAAAGAAAAACCACAAAGAGGAACAGTAATAGCCGTAGGTGGTGGAAAAAAAGATGAACCCGTTACAGTAAAAGTTGGCGACAACGTCATTTATGGACAGTACGCCGGTACCGAAATTAAGATTGAAGGAAAAGACTACCTCATCATGAGAGAGTCAGACATTTTCGGTGTCATCAGCAACAACTAATCAATAACCTGAAAAAACAAGAATAATGGCAAAAGATATCACATTTGATGTAGAAGCACGCGACAAGTTAAAACGCGGAGTAGATGCATTGGCCGATGCAGTGAAAGTAACATTAGGACCTAAAGGCCGCAACGTTATCATCGATAAAAAATTTGGCGCACCTACCGTTACAAAAGACGGTGTGAGTGTAGCAAAAGAAATTGAGCTTAAAGACCCCATCGAAAACATGGGTGCTCAAATGGTAAAAGAAGTAGCTTCAAAAACTGCTGACATGGCAGGAGACGGAACTACTACTGCCACCGTATTGGCACAAGCTATGGTAACTGCAGGACTAAAAAACGTAGCCGCAGGAGCAAACCCGATGGACCTCAAAAGAGGAATCGACAAAGCAGTAACGGCTATAACTGCCGAGTTGAAAAAAATCTCCAGAGAAGTGGGAGACGATAATTCAAAGATCGAGCAAGTAGCTACCATCTCTGCCAATAACGACAGCACAATTGGGACGTTGATCGCTCAGGCTATGGCCAAAGTCAAAAAAGAAGGTGTAATCACCGTTGAAGAAGCAAAAGGAACTGACACTTATGTAGACGTAGTGGAAGGAATGCAATTCGACCGTGGATACCTTTCTCCATATTTCGTGACCAACTCTGAAAAGATGGTTGCCGACTTGGAAAATCCGTACATCCTCATCTACGATAAGAAGATTTCGAATATGAAAGACCTTCTTCCCGTATTGGAGAAAGCGGCTCAAACAGGAAAGCCCCTTTTGATCATCGCTGAGGACGTAGAAGGCGAAGCTCTTGCTACTTTGGTTGTAAACAAAATCCGCGGATCTTTAAAAATCGC
>CAZKXG010000052.1:16936-18709 GCA_964556465.1 uncultured Cryomorphaceae bacterium
TAAAGCTCCCGGTTTTGGAGATCGTCGCAAAGCTATGTTGGAAGACATCGCCATCCTTACAGGTGGGACTGTGATTTCTGAAGAGCAAGGTCGCAAATTGGAAGATGCCACATTGGAAGACTTGGGTACTTGCGAGAAAATTACCATAGATAAGGACAACTCAACCATCGTAAATGGTGCAGGTGAGAAAAGCGCGATAGAATCTCGTGTGAATCAAATCAAGGCGCAGATCGAAACTACGACCAGCGATTACGATAAAGAGAAATTGCAGGAGCGTTTGGCCAAATTGGCCGGTGGTGTTGCCGTTCTCTATGTAGGTGCTGCAACCGAAGTGGAGATGAAAGAGAAGAAAGATCGTGTAGACGATGCACTTCACGCTACCCGCGCAGCTGTCGAAGAAGGAATCGTTGCTGGTGGTGGAGTAGCTTACCTGCGCGCTGTGCAAGCAGTAGAAAGTATGGAAGGTGCCAACTCCGATGAGACCACGGGTATCGCTATCGTAAAAAGAGCGATTGAGGAACCACTTCGTCAAATTGTTCAAAACGCGGGTGGAGAGGGATCTATCATCGTTCAGAAAGTTAGAGAAGGCAAAGATGACTTCGGTTACAATGCCAGAACTGAAACCTTCGAAAACCTGTTTGAAGCAGGAGTAATCGATCCAACTAAAGTGACCCGAATCGCTTTGGAAAATGCTGGATCAATCGCAGGAATGCTCTTGACTACCGAGTGTGTAGTGAGCGACATCGAAGAGGATGAACCAATGCCATCTATGCCAGGTGGCGGAGGAATGCCAGGTATGATGTAAGATCTGCGTCACTATAAAATCAAGGCCGCCCCGAAGAATTTCGGGGCGGCCTTTTTTATTTTCAAATCTTCAACCGCGCATGAGGGAAACGACCTACGATGTTGTACAAATAACAGGCAAATGAAACCTTTGCACTCAAAAAATCGAACAAGGAATAGAATCAAGTTCTCCTAGATATGAAGGACATCAAGACATCAGGATTAAAGCAGGCCGATATTAAGCACCTTTTGAGAACACCAGAAGCTGACCTGCTGGGCGAGATCATTCGACTCAACCACACCATTTACTCCAATACGCTTGATGTGATAAAAGTCTGTAGCTTGATCAAAAGCAAGAAGTAATTCGTACTTGCATTCTTCTAAACACTCCATTCATTTCGTTACAATTCTGTTAAAGAGTATCCTCAGGCTGGATGATTCTTTAATTTCGCCTTATGAGTCGAAATCTCATTAGCATCTTGATTCTGCTGGCCATAGTCAGTGTGGCTGGTATCATCATCACCCAGATTTTTTGGCTCGACAAGGCATTTGAGGTTCAGCAATCGCAAATTGACCTGAGAAAAGAGCAGGAAGATGCCGAAGCCAAGCAGTTCAACGATCGGGTTATCATCGCTCTGACCAATGTCGCGGAGGAGATTCTGACCATCAACAACGATCCAGGAGATCTCTTTCAAGCGGTTAAGCAAATCCGACCTAATTATTTTACTGTGGCCATCAACGATACGGTCCACCCCTATTTGCTGGAGCGGTTGCTTCGCAACGAGTTTGAGCGAAGAAACATCAACGAAAACTTTGAGTACGGCGTGTACGATTGCTTTACCGACAGCATCGTCTTTGGCGACTACATTGCGCTAAACGAAGTCGTTTCTGAAAATGAGCCGACCAAGGAAGCCCCACAGATCAAGTGGGAAAAGGATGGGCATTATTTTGGAGTATTCTTTCCCCACAAAGAGCCATTCGACCTCGAGA
>CAZKXG010000053.1:0-1560 GCA_964556465.1 uncultured Cryomorphaceae bacterium
TCTAAGGCGTAATAAAACATTCAGGATATCTTAATCTAAGATCTGAAAAGCATACATCAATCTGACCAAAACGGAACACGGTTTTATACATCAAGACTCCATCCGAAGCTCAAATGTAACTTTGGTCTCAGGGCGGAAAGTGGCCCCAACTGAGCAATATTTTTCTACTGCTAAGGCAACAGCCCTTTCGGCTCTATTTCGATCTATTTCACCGTGGATAGTGAAAATCATATGCATCGCATGATAAGGCTTACACTCGCCTTCCTCTCTTCGCTTTCCATCCACTTCAACACGCAAATCGTCTATTTTTTGTCCTTGTCTTTCTAACATCATTGCGACATCGAAAGCACTGCAAGAACCAATTGCAGCAAGCAGTAACTCGATAGGCAACATCGCTTTCTCCTCATCACTGCCATCAATTTCAATCTTCCTACCTGAAGGATTGACGGCTTCAAAATGAAGATTGTTATCCAGCCTTCGGATGGATACTCGCTTATCCATAAATCAGCAAATCTCCTCCAAGGTATGTGTCATAGTGCCAAGTTGCACTTTATCGCCTACTCGTTTACCTTCCATCGCGCGCATTAAAGGCGCAGCCATTGATATACCTACCACACTGATTCCATTCACATCCATTCTCTCATGAGCAGCTCCTACCAGCGCAACGAGCTTGTCCGTTTTAATCAAGGAACCGAATTCTACTTTATCACTAGAAACATCTGTAGATATGCTTCTGAGCATGTAGATTTCCTTTTCCAGAATTTCCATACTATGAGTAAGGAAATCCATCTCATGAAGGGTTTCCTCATTCTTTGAATCAATATGCCTGTTGTCCATATCATCATTCGCTACCTGATCTAGGCGGGTGCGCTCTTCTTGTCTGAAATCATCCAGCACTTCTTCTTTGTGATCTTTGAACGACTTGATTATCGCTTTTTTTAGAGAAACGTCTATTTTGGGTGTTGACATCGGCTATTATTTAATCTTTGGCGGAAATATAAGAATGTCAAGAGAAAAAGCGGGGCATATTATTCCGAAATACTCTTGGTAATGCATCATATCTGTTGCTTTTTAATCTGCCGGTAGTTTGAAGACCCGAACTTCTGAGAATATCAGTATTTCAATAAAAGTACTCTTTCGACTACATCGTTTACATTACTATCAAGTTCTTTATGAAATACCTTGATAATTCAACCTGAGTTACTAAACTAAACCTTTGAAAAAAAGATTTTATACATGAACAAACACACTTATGATTTCGGCCTTATCGGCAATTGCTCATTTCTAGCTCTAATCGGAAAAGACACCAACTTCGAATGGATGTGCTTACCGAGATTTGACAGCAGTTTCGTTTTCGGGTCATTGATAGCAGGAGAGAAAAAAGGAGGAGAATTTAGTGTGAAGCCATGCAGCGAAGGCTATTCATCCGAACATAAGTATATCGAAAACACCAATGTGCTCTGCACTACTGTTAGCGAAGGAGACCACGAATATCAAGTTACTGACTTCGCCCCGCGTTTTATGCAATTGGACAGATACTACCGACCAAGGATGGTAGTT
>CAZKXG010000053.1:1570-9965 GCA_964556465.1 uncultured Cryomorphaceae bacterium
AAAAATAGAGCCGACGAAGGGAAATCCAAGGTTCAGGGTCATGTGCAAGCCAAAAGGAAATTATGGTGAGAATGACTTGGAAGTCGAAACAGGAAGTAATCATATACGCTTCAGTGGACTGGCGGAAACATTGCGATTGACCACCAATATTCCCCTCACATACATTGCCGAGGAAAAGGAATTTGTCCTCAGGGAAACTTACTACATGATTCTCACCTATGGCGTTCCTTTGGAGGGCCCCATCACAGAGACTGCAGAAAGCTTTCTAAATAAGACTATTACCTATTGGCAGCGATGGGTGAAATCCACGAGCATTGGCAATTTATATCAATCTCAAGTCATACGATCAGCACTGACTCTAAAAATTTGTCAATACGAAGATACCGGTGCCATCATAGCGGCACCTACCACCTCTTTGCCCGAATCGCCAGGGAGTACCAGGAATTGGGATTACCGCTTCTGCTGGATGAGGGATACTTACTACACATTGCAAGCTTTTAATAGTGTGGGGCACTTTGAAGAAATGGAGAAATACTTCTCCTTTATCTCAAACCTACCCGTGCCCGATGGCAATCGAATACAACCATTGTACAGTATAACAGGCGAGTCAAAGTTGACTGAAATTGAACACAGTCTCCCGGGTTACAAAGGGAATGTTCCCGTGAGGTCAGGGAACGATGCCTACACCCACGTCCAAAACGATGTATATGGACAAATACTAATGGCCGTGCTACCTCTATACGTCGATCATAGATTCACTGACCATGAAGGTGCCCAATCTTTAGATTTGGTCGCTACACTATTAAAGAAAATTGAGGCAACAATTGACGAAACCGATGCAGGAATCTGGGAGTTCAGAAATAGATCTCAGCGCCATGCCTATTCGAATTTGTTCCAATGGGCAGGAAGCAAAGCGGCGGCTTTGGTAGCAAGAAAATCGGGTAATGTACTTCTCACCAAAAAAGCCGAGAGCTTGGCAAAACGGGCACACGAGCACATCGAGTCGACTTATTTAAAGGAGCAAAAAGCTTATGGTGCCGCTCAAGAGTTTGGCTACATGGATGCCAGCACCTTACAGATGATTATTATGGGATATATTCCACATGAATCTGAAGCCGCAAGAAACCATCTGAAAGCACTTGAAAAAGAATTGAAAGTCAATGACGGACTTTTTTATCGCTACCGTGTCAAAGACGATTTTGGTGAGCCCGACTCAACCTTTCTCATCTGTGGTTTTTGGTATGCTGAGGCATTGGCCTGCGTAGGCAGGGTTGAAGACGCCAGAAGAGCATTTGCTAAGTGAAGATGTAGATTCAAAAGATGGCTCGATGTGGGGGAATTTCCCGCAAGCATACAGTCATGTAGGATTGATAAATGCCGCAGCACGTATCAATGGCAGGCTGGATAAGCCGAGCTTTTTATCCTAGATCGAGAAGTTTGTCTAACAAATTTCTCACCTCTTTAACTGATTCCAATCCAAATCGAGCATGACTGGAACCCCTACCCACTTTGATGGTAAACGATTCGCCTGGTAACGCTTCAAACATGTATTCGTCAGTCGTATCATCGCCCACGCAAATAGCGCAGTCAGGACTGCTTTGATCGAAGAGCTGCTTGGCCACAATTCCTTTGTTCGTGTAGTCGGGCTTTAATTCAATCACGTGGTCGCCATCGAGCACATGAAACCCTCGCTCATTCATCATATGTTTGAGGTGGCTACTCAATTCGCTCTTTCGTACTTCACCGAGTCCTTTTTCTACCTTGCGGTAATGCCAAGCCAACGAATGACTTTTCTTCTCGACAAATGAACCAGGCGTTCGGTCGACATAAAAATTCATTATCTCCATCGCTTCCTCTTTCCACTCTGCTCCGGAATCACGACCGTTTTGCTGCCAATCGCCGTCTTTTTCTTTTGACCACATTCCGTGCTCGGCCACTAATTCAATCGGTAATTTTTCCAGCCACTCTCCAAGAGTTTCTTTTTTGCGACCGCTTATAATGACCACGTTATTCTCAGGCATATTGCCTAGTTTCTGCAAAGCTTCGACTAAATGGGAATCGGGTGCGCAAGCTTCAGGATCCTCGTTGAATTCCACCAAGGTGCCGTCATAATCCAAAAGAATTAATCGGTTTTGGGCTTTCTTGTATTCATGCATCATCATCTCCAGCTTTTCACCTTCCAGTTTTAAAACAGCTCTGGCCTTCTGATTGTCCTTGGTATTCTGAAGATTATTAAAAAAGAGATTGACCCAATTGAAAATGTTGTACTTCTTAACGGTGGCCTGCATCAATTCCATTCGAGATCGTTGCTCTTCGGGGCTCATCTCCAGTGCCTGCTTAATGGCTTCTACCATCTGCTTTTGATTGGTAGGATTCACCAATACAGCGTCTGAAAGCTCTTTAGAAGCTCCTGCCATCTCGCTCAAAATCAAAACACCATCTTTGTTTTCGCGAGAGGCTACATATTCTTTGCAAACTAAATTCATCCCATCTCGCAGTGGTGTAATCATGGCTACATCGCACATTCGGTAAAACGCACCTAAAGCACTGAAGGGATAGCTCCTGTAGAAATAATGAATGGGAGTCCAGCTGATACGTCCATGCTTACTATTGATTTTGCCAACGAGCTCATCCACTTGCTCTTTCAGCAGTTGGTAATTTGGCACTTGGTCACGTGAGGGCACAACGATCAATAGAAGGGAAACCTTTTCCTTGTACTCGGGGTAGGTTTCTAAAAAGGCATCGAATGCCTCCAATCGCCTCGGAATACCTTTTGAGTAATCCAAGCGATCCATAGACAGGATTAACCTCTGATCGCCCAGAGACTCACGGTAGCGCTCTTCGCGCTCCAATGCTTCCGGGTGTTTAGCATTTTCTTCATACTTCTCATAGTCTATTCCCATGGGCAAGGAATCTGCCACCACAACCCTACTGTTTGTCTGAATTTCACTGCCATGATAAGGGTACCCGACCAATCGATGCACGGAACTCAAAAAATGACGCATATCATCATAAGTATGGAAAGCGATGTAGTCAGACCCTAAAACTCCCTCTAGCAGCTCTCTTCGCCAAGGTAGCGTTCTAAACACTTCGTAGGAGGGAAATGGAATGTGCTGATAAAACCCAATCGTAATATTCGGGTTGCTTTTTCTCAATAATTCAGGAACCAACATAAGCTGATAATCGTGAATCCAAACGGTATCGTCCTCTTCGAGATTCTGAGCTATTGCTTCTGCGAACTTCTCATTTACCTGGCAATAACTTTCCCAATTATCGTCTTTATAATCAATGTACTGAATAAAATAATGAAAGGCAGGCCATAATGTTTGATTGCTGAATCCCAAATAGAAAGACTCAACCTCGTCCTCGGTTAGAAAGACAGGCCGCATGCTTTCTGCTTTGAGTCCTTCCCTAACTTCTTCTTTCAATTCTTCTGCTTGAAAAGAAGCACCCGGCCATCCAATCCAAATGTTATTGCCCTCCTTATAAATAGAGCCTAACCCTGTCGCCAGACCTCCTTCGCTCGATTTATAGCTAAACTTATCTCCTTCTGTTTCGATTCTTACCGGTAGTCGATTTGATACAATGATGGTTTTTGACATAGAATAAACACTTTTCGCAAGAATGATAAATTTTCAACTCAAATTACCTTTATTGAATAGCCCATACCATCATGATTATTCGAAATATGTAATTAATCCATGCATTAACCGGAAACTTTTCATTTTCATCTACGAGGCCAACTCTCACATAATGTACAATACTCACTACAACTATGATTTTTCTGAATAGTGGACCGTGACTTACAATCTTTAAATCAAGTCAATTGTGGATTCAACTATGACTAATTGCACCGTTTTGTCGAACTTAATTACATCAAATGAGCTAAAATAGTATCCAAGAATTCAATCCATTCTATATCTTGCCGACTTAAAACCAATAAAACCAATTAACAATGATTGAAGAGTTTAAGAAGTTTATTAGCCGCGGGAACGTGATGGAAATGGCAGTTGGACTTATCCTTGCCACTTATTTCGGTGCGATAATCAAATCGTTGGTAAACGATATAATTATGCCTCCTATTGGCCTGCTCCTCGGCGGAGTAGATTTTGCCGAGTTGAAGTACGTTCTAACCGCAGGTAAACCTGAGAGTATGGAAGGAGCAGGTGACGCAGTGGCTGAAGTTGCAATATCTTATGGGGTTTTCATCAATGCGATTCTTACGTTCATCATTGTAGCATTTGCCGTCTTTATGGTAATCAGGTCTTACAATAAGATGAAAGACAAGATGGCGAAGAAGGCTGAAGAGACTCCGGCTCCACCACCAGCGCCAACAAAAGAAGAAGTTTTGTTAGGAGAGATCAGAGACCTTTTGAAAAAATAGTTTTCACTTTTGTCAGGATCAACTGACAACTGAATGAGAAATTAAGGAAGTGGATACGTCGAAAGATGTATCCACTTTTTTTGTTTGAAACAGTCGTATGACACCTTTAATTCATGGGAATAAAGAACAGTTGTGCCGTTTGGGTGTTTGAACTTCATGCAAGCATTTTTACTTCTCATGTCACTTTTTACTTCAACTTTCCTTCTGAATTTCAACACCTCCGACACAAATGATTGGACTGTTGTGAATGATGGAGTTATGGGCGGCCTTTCCCAAGGAAAGCTTATTTACACGGATAATTCAGTAATTTTTGAAGGTAAATTAAGCCTTGCCAACAATGGCGGTTTCGCCTCTTTTCAGGGCAAGCGAGGAGAATACGATCTCAAAAGCTTCAAGACCATTACCATAAAACACAGAGGCTATGGTGGGACTTTCGGCTTCAGACTCAAAACATCAGAGCCATTTTACATGCCCTATTACAAAGTTGAATTCACTCCAACCAAAGAATGGCAGGAATCAAGTTTCAATTTACGCGACATGCCCGAATGGAGGCTAGCTGATAAAACAGGAGATAATATTTCAGCGGATGACCTAAGTGAAATAATCCGAATGGGAATTATTAAAAGCGATAAGAAGACCGATCCTTTTCAATTGGAAATCGACTACATTCGGTTTGATTAAAATCCTTTGAGGAATCAAAAATTACTTTAACTCAAACTTCTTCGGAACCTGAGCAACAACGGTGGTTTCCTCATTCGAATAAGGATGTAAAAAGTTGATTCTCTCGGCAAATAGGAATAGACCTTTACCTGACTTTAGCCCATTGAACCTAAGGTCGCCCAAGATGGGATAACCTGCTTCTGATAGATGCATTCTTATTTGATTTCGTCTACCCGTCTTTGGCTTGGCTTCCACCAATGTTATTTCAGAGAACCGTCGGTGTTTCAATCTCCTCAGAGGTAATATTTCGGTCATGGCTTCTTTTCCATCAATAGGTTTATCAAGAATTAAAGGAGATTCGATCAATCCCAAAACCCAAGCGAGGTAGGTCTTTTCCACCGTTCTATTTTCAAACTGACTACCCAGATGCGCTGCTGCGCTCAATGTTTTTGCAATCAGAATAACACCACCGGTCAATCGATCCAGCCGATGAACGGGACGCGGAACGGCCAGCGCGTCTTTTTGACAAGAAGGACTTAAATTAAAGGAAAGGGCATTTTGAAGCGTCCGAAATGAATTTCCACTCACCGGAAGATCGGCAGGCTTTTGAACCGCCGCCAGATGATCATCCTCATAAAGTACCTTGATCGTTTTTTCGTAAACAGGCCTTACCGTATCATCGGAAATCACTGTGAGAACTTCACCTTCATGAACCCAGTGGCCTGTTTCAGACACCTCGCCATTGACCAAAAGCAGCCCTCTTTTAATAGCCTTTTTTACGCTTTTACGCGAGGGTAAAGACTCGAATTTAGATACGGCATAGTCGCTCAGACGCATTTGAGGAGAACATGGTACTAAGTGCTCTTCTATACAGTTGAAGTCTAAATCATTGGAGTGCCCAACCGATTCGGAATTGGAACTATTTACGATTCTCGTTATGATCTTTTAATTCTTTCTAAATGTAACTTCTTGGCGGGTTCCAAATTGTTCTTGGCGAAGTCTGTGGTGTATTGATGAGTTTCGAGAAACTTGATTTGTATCTGTTTCCATTCCTCATCAGTCAATAAAGGGTTGAAGTGCTTCAATTCCTGATAGAGAAAATTCGAATATTTATCGTAATCGCCTGTACCTAAATAATATAAGTCGGCGTCTACCAATACCCTTTCCAACTGATTAGTGGGCGTTTGGGGTATCTTCGTGGCCATAATCATACCGCAGACGGATTCTATCTCGTTTTGCGTAAAATCCTCATCGGCCAAGTCAGCTCTGGCCAATTCGCAACCACGCTTCTCGTGTTCTTCTCGAGAGACAAGAAACCCGCAGTCGTGATAAAGTGCTGCTATTTCGATAAGTGCTAACTCACGATCATTCACTCCCTCAGTTTTCGCTATCTCTCTCGCCCAATTAATAACCAGCTGCGTGTGTTCCAGGGTATGATAGGTCAAATTGGGATCCAGATTTTCTTCGAGTTTATTGAAGATTCTGTTGTAGATATGGTTGTATTTCGTCATTCCAAAGTTGAGTCGTCACTTACTAAACTCAGTGCCTAAGTTAATAGTTTCATTTTCCAACGCAATTCTCTAACAATCAATTCGTCATTTGATTGAAAAAATCTTTGCACTTTTAGCACTGAAATACACCCTCCATGAGCAAAATTTTAGTTCCCACTGACTTTTCTTCCGCCGCTGAAAATGCATTTGAACTCGCATGCCAAGTATCATCAGTGGGCAATCAAGAGATTGAACTCCTTCATATCAAAGGTGGATCAACGGAAAAACTTCTCAAAGAAAAACACAAAACTTTCGATCAATTAGAGGAGTATCTCGATGAATTGTGCAAAAGCGCTACAAACCTGCACGCGGTAACGGCAAAATATAGGATTGAAGAAGGAAATATTCTAACAACCATTCCATCTGTTGCCTCTGAACCCGAAATCGAATTGGTAGTAATGGGAACGCATGGCACAAGGGGGATCAGACAAAAACTTTTTGGAGCTGATGCGCTAAAAATAGCTGAACGCTCACCTGCCCCTGTTTTGACCGTTCCTGATGTGGTAGATGTTAAATCGGGGATCAGCCGTATAATTTTCCCTCATGGTGGCCACGAAAACTTTGAGAATAAAGTGAATGCTGTAGCGATGCTGGCTGGTCATTTTAATGCTGACGTCCATTTCTACTCGGTCAATCGCCCTGCGGCAGAAATCAGCAAAAGCATCCATAAAAACATTGACAAGGCAGAAGATTTTTTTAACAGTGAAGGAATATCTACCGAGCGTGTTAGGGAAGACATGACTCAATTCTCGGTAGGATTTGCGAACCAAACGATAAAATACGCTGAAAAAGTAGGGGCTGATATGATCGCTGTAATGGCGAATGATAGCGGAAATCTTTCCTTCATTTCCGCGGTAGATCGAGAAAACCTCATCAACAATGAGAAAGGAATCTCCATTCTTTTGGTGTCGGAATGAAGCGAAATAGGCTTTAAACGATAAACGGAAAAACAGATTTAATGCTCTCCAAAGCTTACAAGAGAAGACAAAAAGTTTCGGCCACCGGCTTTCGATATAGAGGAATCGTTACCAGTCGGCTTGAAAACCTGACCGATGCCGTTTTTGGGTTTTCCATTACCCTCCTGGTCATCGCATCTGAAGTTCCTACGAACTATGTGGAACTCCAGGCGTCTATGTACGGGTTCAGTGGGTTTATATTTTGCATCCTGCTATTATTGGGTATTTGGAACAACCACAACAACTTTTTTCTCTACTATGGCATGCAGGACAGGGTGACGAAAATTCTCACTTTTCTATTTCTGTTCCTTTTGCTTTTTTACATATACCCGCTCAAATACTTATTCTCCTACTTAGGCACAGCTATTTATGCACAGATAAAAATTAGCTTGGGAGATAGATCAGAAGCTTTAATTATGGCTGTAGATAGACTCAATGAATCGGGTCTCTCGACTCCTGAATGGCAAGACTTAACGGTTCGATTTGGGATGGGATTATTCTTCATCTATATGTTGCTGGGAATAATGCACCTTCACGCATTGAAAAAT
Source organism: uncultured Cryomorphaceae bacterium (assembly GCA_964556465.1). Lineage (GTDB taxonomy): Bacteria > Bacteroidota > Bacteroidia > Flavobacteriales_D > Cryomorphaceae > JAKVAV01. Next base: position 9,669 of record CAZKXG010000053.1, read on the forward strand.
AAGGTGCGCTTAGATTTAACAGATTCAGAAGTCTTCGAAACAAAAACCTTTATTAGGAGCTACGGTATTCTAATGCTCGTCTGTTTTACTTCGATTCTGATTGTAGTTTTTTTCGGTGGAGAAGCTTCAGCTTATGCGGGTTCGGTTTACGCATTGATTCCGATTTTATTGATTATTATTATCCAGTAAGTGCTAAAAATGAGTGTCTTCTGTGTCATACAAATGTAGAAGTTGGGGATATTTTAGGTGTTATTTCAGTTTCATTTCCTATAGAAGATCTGAAAGTTTCACTTACCA
>CAZKXG010000053.1:9975-12681 GCA_964556465.1 uncultured Cryomorphaceae bacterium
TTGATTATTCATAAAGCAAAAAGAACCACTCGCCAAAAGGCTTTGTACCCGAAGGCGGATTCAGATTAAATCTTGCTTTTCGACAAAATACATTTCCAACTCTCCTTTACCTTTCGCGTTAATTTTTCCACGTGATTCAAAAGAATAATCGCTTAATTCATTGACCATTCCATAAGTCGTTTGGGAAATATTCACCTTCCCTTCATGCCCACTGCTTTCCATACGCGCAGCTGTGTTCACCGTATCACCCCAAATATCGTAACTGAATTTTTTAACTCCCACAATTCCCGCAACTACAGGCCCGGTGTGAATTCCTATTCGAATTTCAAAATACGGTAATCCGTTTTTTATCTTTTTTGCCTTTCCTTTTTCAATGAAATCGCGAATTTCGAATGCGGCCTCAAGCACATCCTGCGGATGCGTGTCGTTTGGTGTAGGCAAGCCACCTGCCGCCATATAAGCGTCTCCAATGGTCTTGATTTTTTCCACACCATGCTTGGCCATAATCTCATCGAAAGCTGTAAAGCTCTCGTGCAAATCCTCTACTAATGCTTCAGGACTGACTTTCTCCGAATACTGAGTGAATCCTTTAAAATCGGTGAAGAGGACCGTAACGTGATCGAGCTTTTTCGCTTCGGCTTGGCCATTGTACTTGAGTTCTTGTGCTATTTCGGCAGGAAGGATATTCAGAAGCAGCGATTCCGATCGATCTCGCTCCAGTGAAATCTCCTCTGTCCGTTCTTCAACGATTCGCTCTAATTTTTTTTGCCTAAGTCGCAGCTTCTCCGTGCGCAATCTATTGTAGAGCAAAACTGCTAAGACCATCATAATCACATAAGCTGCAATGGCTAGCTTCGAATACCACCAAGGCGGGCTTACCCTAAATGAGATAACGGACACGGGACCGTATTCATCCCAATCATTCCTGCCTCTTACTTTGAGCTCATATTCGCCATGCGGAATATCTAAAAAACTCACTTTGGTTTCCAGACCTATGTCTACCCATACACCTGAGCCCCCGTCCAGCATGTACTCATAATTTATCTTACCATCCAAATTGAAGTTAAGCGGTGCAAAGTCGATTTCCACAAAATTTTCGCGATACGAAATTTGAATTTCTTCTTTTCCAAGCAGACTTTTTTTGGATTGTCCCTCTTCATTCTCCAAGAGAATTGAGGTAAAAAGCACCTTGCCGGGAATAATAGGATCCGGAACTTGTTTAGGATCAAAGTGAATACAGCCGACCCCGGTCGAAACATAAATGTCGCCGTCATGAGCTGATTTTACTTCGTAAAATTCAGTATTGGGCAAACCGTAATCTTCATCCAAGAACATCACCTTTTTGGTTTTTCGCTTCCAATGAATGAGTCCTCTGAGGGAGCTGAACCAAACGTTTCCTTGACTGTCACGCGCGAAAAAATCCGTCAACAACAGTTCGTTGTTGGCAGAGGGATCAATAAATTCGAACTGGTCTTTTTCTCGATCGTAAAAATTTAAACCTTTAGAAGTAAGGGTCCATATGCGTCCGTCTCTGGTCTGGACTAAATGGTGAGCATCGCTACCGAGCAAGCCGGTATCATCAAATAGTGTGGGATCAAACCTTTTTGTTTCAAACGTGATAGGATCAATTCGCGCTATCCCCTGATTCCAAGAACCGACCCAAATCAACCCATCCTCATCTTCGATGATATCTCTCCCATCGAAATCATGGACAATGGTGTCAAATTCTGTCAAGTCGGACCCCGGATGCCTCAAAATACCATGATACGTCGAGACCCAAAGCGCACCCCCGGAATCTCGATATGTCTTTAACACTCCTCTTGGAAAATTGTGGTTTGGTTCAAAAGGAACATATTCTTGCTTTTGCGTTTCAGGATCGAGTAGAACGAATGGTCCTCCCTGATACGTGGCCATAATTCGCCCGTCGGCAGCCCAGCTCAAATTTAAAACCTGCGCGATTCCCTTTTCAGGTTGATCGCTCTCCTTCAAGTCAATTACTTTGAAAGCTTCGGTTTTTGGGTTGTAAGATAAGACGGTATCGCGCATCCTGTACCATTGGATCCCTTCAGCATCTTCAATATCAAAAACCGCGTTTACAGTCTTCGGCTTACTCGATTTACCATTCTGCAAGTTGAGCACTGAGTAGGACATCGACTGAGGGTCAAAGAGATAAAGTCCACCACCGTAGGAGGTAAACCAGAGCCTTCCTCCATTATCGCACTCAATCTCTTTGAAACGGCCTGAGATTGCAGTGCCCTTGGCAGAACTGATCGGGTGAACAAAGGATATGTTTTTTCGGCCTTGAGTAAGTTGACCGCTTTCAATGATAGCCAGGCCTTCTTCAGTCGCAACCCAGAGATTTCCTTCTTTATCGAGTTCCAAATCTTCAACCACCCTTCCTTCGAGGCTTTTCGGATTATGGGCGGGAAAATGCTGAGTTAATGAGCCTGCTTCAATCGCATAGCGGTACAAGCCTCCTCCCCAAGTGCCAATCCATAGGATTCCTTTAGGAGCTTCTACCGCGCAATTCACAAAAAAGGGTACGGAACACTTGTAGGAGGAAATGTTGTTGTCAAGCCCACCGAATGATTTAAGGCAACGGCTGCCGTCCTCAATCATGGATAACCACAACCGAGACTCGCTGTCAAAATAAATGGGATAAACGTCGGAAGTGTTTTCATCAAGAACTTGGTTCCAAGGATAATA
>CAZKXG010000053.1:12755-14606 GCA_964556465.1 uncultured Cryomorphaceae bacterium
CTGTGTCCGTTTTTGCTAGTGCATAGTTCTTAAAATTATCCGTTTCGGGCAGGTAACGTGCCAAACCGCCTTGCCTCATGCTCACCCATAGACGTCCCTTCTCGTCGACGTGAAGATTGTTGGCACTCTTATTCATGAGTGAAGTGGAATCGCCTACCTCACTATAGTAATGTGTGAAAGCGGTACCATCAAACCTACTCAATCCTGATTCTCCTGATATCCAAATAAAGCCCAAGCTATCTTGCACGACCGACTCAAGATTATTGGAAATAAGACCGTCAGAAATACTGTAGTTTCTGAAATGGTAGCTCTGGCTCAGCGCGGAGACAGATAGTGACAGAAAAAGAATAAATGCGTAAAACCTCAAGATTAAGAGATGAATGGACGAATAACTAAAACAACCAACGGATGAGCAATAATAGGGAAATACCGACTACTATAGAAGCAATGATCCAAAGCCTCAATTCTCTTCTCTTGTCCTTTCGTATTCGATTCTTTACTTTCTCCCATTCAGCGTGGTCAATCTCTTGATAATTACTTGGCCTATCTTGATGGATTCTCCCGGTATGAGTATTTGATTTTCTGAAATGACGCTTTCGTTTTGCCCGGAGCAATTCGCGGTTTGCGGCGTATCGCTCCATCATATCTCGCACATGACCGAAAGAAGACATTTTTAAAGGTAACAAACTTCCCTGGCTCTAGAGCAAGGACCAGCCACTCATCAGAAAGAAACACAGATTAAGAACCAAAAGAATAATCGACCCCACTCCTTTTTTTTGATCTACACGTCTGCCCAAAATAATTATCGCCACCAGCGAGGAAAGAAGGAGTATCCCCGTAAACCACCTAAGTCCGATAAATTCGGGGATCACCCAATATTTCGAGAACAGAGCCGTCAACTCTTTGTGTTCCAAATCACTTCTGATCAGGCTAAGCAGAATCCACGACAGGAAGCTAGCTCCATGAATCAGAGTGACAAAGATCGCGAATGAATAGCTCCAATTCAGTCCTTTTGATCTATGCTGGTCATTAGTAGAATCCATAACGAAATGAAAAATCAGGAATCTAGGCATTAAATAAAGAGTTTCCTAACCTTCCAGGTACTCCCAATCCTTGATTTGTTCAAATTGCTTATGCCCCTCCATCACCGAAGGATGGGAGAGCACTGACTCTACGGAAACTTCGGGGATCGCTTCGTCGGCAAGTCCTTTTTTGACAAAGATGAAATTGAACCCAAGCTGATTCGCACCCACGAGGCGGTATCCCTTTTTCTTTGCCAACTTTGTCATCGCTACGGGTGAGGCCCCGTGGTAAAGCGGATGCTTTCCGGGAAAAGAGTAATTGGGATCATAGGGCACCACGATATTCTCCATGCCAAACTCATTGTGGGTTTCAATGATCACCACTTGCGGATCAATCACGCTCAATGCATCCCAAACCCAGTAGTCATAGCCGTCTATATCGATTGACAGCAAGCCTACTTCTCCTTGAAAACCTGCATTATCAATCAGGGCGTTTACATTCTCCCGATTGACCTTGGCGCAGAGAAATTTCGGTTTGTAAAACCATGAGTGAGGATACTTCTTGAAAAAACGCATGCCTCGTCTGATACTCGAAGGATTTCCATCTATAAAGAGACCTCTCCAGCCAAAATTGAAATAGAGGTTGGCTGAATTGCTGTTCACCCCGTCGTCTGAACCTATTTCCACAAAGACCTTCTTATTCATTCCCAAAACCGAGAAGATGAAAAGTAGCATCCCGTCCTCTTCAAACTGAGAAAAAACGCGAAAACCCGTTTCTGAAATGGCCGGCAGCTCATTCTTCTGAGCCTGCTCACGGTATTTTACGTAG
>CAZKXG010000053.1:14616-18120 GCA_964556465.1 uncultured Cryomorphaceae bacterium
TCCAGATGGGAAAAACAGGTCATATATTTATTACCTCTTTTTACCAAAATGTGTATGAAAGGACCGCAATAGAGTGGCGATGCCTTTCAAGAGATTGAATTTATATATTATACAAATTTCCGAAATTCCGGCACATCTTTTGCGTAGAGTTGCCTTTGACCAATCTGAACGGCAGGATAGAACCTGTTTCTGATTTTCAGAATTAAAAATCTGTCCTTCAAAAAGTTTTTAATGCGGTATATCATGGCAGGTGTAATCAAGATTGATGCGGCAAAGATCGAATAGTTTCTACGAAACTTGTCATCCGGTTGCTGCAAAACTGATCATTGCTAAACCTAGAGGTCTCTTACGCATAAAACAAAGAAACAGAGTTGCCACCTGTTCCGGGAAGTGCTGAGCAGGCCAATACGACGCCCAATGGTGCAGGAGCTGACGGATGGTTTAAGGTTTAAATGAATAACTTGGATTGGAAGTGACAGGCTTCTACACGCGATCACGATGCTCATAAAATTTATGCAGTGTTCACCCATCCGGGTATCTACACTATTGAGGTATCAGGCCACTCGCCTAGTCATGATATTGACTGTTTTTTGCTATTTACCGAGACCTTTTCACAAAATGGAGCAACGGCAGATGAGATCGAGTTTAGTGAAATCGTTTGTCAATAAGCAATAGTTTGTAAGAATATGAAAATTTAAAAAAGCAGTGTTTCGACACTTCTTTTTTTCTTTATAACCAAGCATTTCAAAATTCACCAGATCGGTAGGATCTATAGTATTAGCTATCAACCGATAGACTAATCTAGTCCTTCCCAAAACGGCATAGTACTGCAACAATACGAATAACATGAGGGCGCCGGAACAAATCAATTTGCTCCTTTGATTGTTGATTCTGCTTACACTTTAACAGAGGAGCGGGCGAATGAATGTCATCAATCTCTTCTGAATTAATCTGCCTAATTTGGCAAGAATATTGATAGTTACAATAAGAACAGAATCATTAAAATTTATGAAGAATTTCATTTGGCTCTTGCTAAGCACTTTTTTACTGGCTAACACAGCATATGCGCAAAAGCCCGAATGGGTAACCAAGCGGCCAAATAGCCCTTCATATTACATTGGAATAGCTCAGGCTTCAATGAACAATACGAGCTACCAAAAGATAGCCAAAAGAAATTCCCTGGATGATTTATTAAGCGAAATTCGCGTTACCGTTCAGAGCATTTCAATCCTCAATCAAATAGATAAAAACGGCACCTTCAAAGAAGAATTTGAATCGACCATTAAATCGACAGTAGCTGATGAAATTGAAAACCTGGAACTGGTAGATACTTACGAAGACGGAGAAAATTATTGGGTCTATTACCGAGTTCAAAAAGCTGAATATGCCAGCCAAAAAGAGCGAAACAGGGAGAAGGCAAAAAAAATGGCGCTACAGTTTTTTGAAAAAGCGCAAAACGCTGAAAAAACCAAAAGCTATGTAACATCTATTGATTTTTATTTACAATCATTACTGACCCTCAAAGCATACTGGGGTGAAAATATAGAGGTTAACTTTCAAGGGGAATCCATCTTTTTGGCGATTGAGAGTTACACTCAACTCCAAAGGCTCTTGGATCAAATAAATCTGGTTCCGAATGTAAACACCCTTCGTTTTTCCTCGAGAAATGAGAACCAAACATTAGTGGTCACTGCAGAAGATCAGAACGATATACCGATCCCTAAGATACCTTTATTGATAACTTACCTGCCTCAGCAAGTTCAATCGAAAAACTACTTTACCAACGATAAAGGCGAGGCAAACATCAATGTTTCAGTTACAAACAGTGCCGAGTACAATCAATTGGAGGTGGTGTTCAATCTAAAAAGTTTTTCGAAGGGCAATGTGGATGACAGCTATTATAATTATTTAATGCAGAGCTTGCGATGCCCGACCCAAAAAGTAGACCTGATCATACCCAATTCATCTAGCATGGGCTTTGATCGTACAGAGGGTGATCTATTTCCTTTCAATCTGAATTATGTCACGGTAGATTTCAGCAATTCAGACTCCTACACATACAAAAACCTTCGACTGATACCTATCAGAGCCCAAGATAATTTCAGAAGATATCTTGGCAACATGGGATATTACATATCGCTGAGTGAAGCCATAGAAATCGATAAAGTTTCCATTACAGAGGTAAGTCAGAGCGGAAGAGTGAACACCCTACTCGTGAGAAATCTGTCTGCAGATACACTTTTTTTAATGGCTGGTGAGATCTTAATCGGTGGAAAACAAGACCGTGTGGTAGCTGAAGATATGCTGATCCCTCCCAATTCAGGCGAATCCAAATTACCTGTGTACTGCGTGGAAAAAGGGCGTTGGAAATACGGTAAAGAAAATACAAAATTTACCGGTTATTACGGAATGGCCAACGAACACCTAAGAGATATTATTGACCACCATGGTGGGCAGCAAGCTGTATGGGATGATATTTCAAAAACCAACAAAAAAGACGGAGTAAGCAGCAGTACGGAAGCTTATACTGCCCACGCAGCAAACAGAAGATTTCGGCAGGAAGAGCAAGACTACATCACTTTTTTTGAGAATGCTTTTCAGGGCGAAGATGATATCATCGGGGTCATTGCCGTCACCGGAAACCTCATCGAAGGGGCAGATCTATTTGTTTCCAACAGGCTTTTCACACAAGAATACAGAAAGCTGATCTATGCCTACGTTGATGACGCCATCACTTATGGAGCACCCGTACAAGTGAAAAAATCGACCATTGACGATTACGTCAATCAATTGCTCAACCATCAGACACAACGGCGATTTGTAGAAGAAAAAGGACAAGCTTTTCGACGAGGCAATCAAGTCATACACATTGCAGTATATTGAGCTACCCAAGCTGATTTTACGTCAACCCTATCGATCACATTTTTCCGAAAAGCTTAAAGAGGTCTTCAATGCAGAAGGCTCGGTTTTTATAATCATTCTATTGCTATGCATTTTTTAGTTAGCTCTTTCTTACAAATGTCAAGGGCTTATGTTTGTTGATCAGTAGCTACGAGGCGAGTGAATCAAAAGTATTCAGCGGCAGGCTTGGCTTAATTCCCTTATGTGAAGACCACCTTCATTATGCTTTACGAGAGGATTCTAGGTAATGATTATACACGAAGAAGCCTCTGAGAAATGACTGCATTTAGATGAATAAGTACTGCGGTTCCAAATGATTGGCAAAAGTCATCAATCTAGAGAATTTTGGTTTTACCCAATAGTCCTAAGCCCAAAATACCAAAATGCAGACTACTTGGTAAACCGACTAGACTTCATTCTGATGGGGCTTTTTCCAACTCAAGTGCACTCCTCTAAATTGACGAATACTATATTTATCCCTATGAATAGAACTCTCCTGTTTTTCATCATTTGTTTTGCAGCAGCATTTTCCCCCGAGGAGGCTGCGGGTCAGTTTTTTCCAACAACAGCGGTCGATAGCACAGAGATAAAACAAGCCGATTC
>CAZKXG010000053.1:18130-18669 GCA_964556465.1 uncultured Cryomorphaceae bacterium
GTCCGGGTGAACCATCCATGGAAAAAGTCACATCTCCTTTTACAGCCAACTGAAGTGACTACAGTTGTATAACAGTGTAAATTGCAAGTCAAGCCGATTCTGAAAAAGATCCACTGGGACGAGGCACGCCCAGAGGAACAGTCGGCGGTTTTTTTAAGGCGCTTTCCAACGACGATTACAGCCGCGCCTCCAAATTCGTTGATTTTTCCACTTACAGTGAGAGTCGCAATGATTCAGCAGTCACAGCCATGATACCAAAGATGGAAAAACTGCTAGATCGCTATGGCACTTCAACGCCTCTGAGTGTCCTCAGCAGTAAAGCTGAAGGTAATTTAGAAGACGGCTTGGCTTCTGACTTAGACGATTTGGGAACCCTTCGTATGAAGGATAAACGAGAAGTGATGTATCTGGCACGAATTCCCTCCGAGGACGGCGGTCTCTGGTTGATCTCCTCTCAAACTACAGATATGCTGATTCAATACATCAGTACTGATGAGGAGGAATACGCTTTGGATGATACAATAGGCGGGTTCTGGCAA
>CAZKXG010000054.1:0-18197 GCA_964556465.1 uncultured Cryomorphaceae bacterium
TGCCATTGTCGGCGTAGGAAAGTGATTGTTTTAATTCGCTGAGGTCATTTCGTGCATCAACGAGCTTTTTATCAATGAGTGCTTTAAATTCAGCAAGCTCAGTGTCAGAGTATCTTGTTTTATCTTCTCCCATAATGGATGAGTTTTAAATCTTTTTGAGTGCGATTTTAGTTGAGATGTTTCCATCCACTTCAATCTGTGTTGCGCCATCGCCCTCTATTTCTGATACGAGATCGAGCGAACCCGCCAGCGTTTCGGCGCAAATATAATCCAAATTATTCTCAATAGCCTGTTCGATTTCGCTTGTGCGTTCGATCAAAAGTTTAATTTTATCGGTCACTTCAAGACCTGAATCTTTCCGCAAATTCTGAATTCTATTCACAAACTCACGTGCAATTCCTTCCTCCTTAAGTTCCTGCGAAACAGTAATATCCAAGGCAACGGTGATATTTCCATCCGCAGCAACAAGCCAACCGGGAATATCCTTAGCCGTGATCGAAACATCTTCCGAAGTGATCTCCACCTCTTGATCGTTTAACAAAAGTTTAATGCTTCCTTCTTTCTCCAATTGAGAGATTTGATCAGCATTGAATGCATTGATTTGAGCGGCCAATGTTTTCATCTCCTTACCGAACTTCGGCCCCAGCTTTTTAAAGTCAGGCTTAATCTCTTTTACCAAGACATCTGCTGCATCGTGGAGGTATTCCAACTCTTTAACATTTACTTCGCTCAAAATGATACTTTCCACATCATGCAGCTGTCGCTCAAAAGTTGCGTCGATAATAGGTACCATGATTTTTTGCAATGGTTGGCGCACCTTCAGCTTTTCTGACTTTCGAAGGGCTTGAACCAAGCTGGTCATTCGCTTCGCGATGTCCATGCGTTCCTCCAAATCTCGATCAATGGCAGATGAATCAGGAATCGGGAAATCAGCCAAGTGAACTGATTCCGCTGATTCGCGGTTCGTTGCGCCATTCAAATCTTTGTAAAGGCGATCCATAAAAAATGGTGCAATAGGCGCAGATAGCACGGCCACCTTTTCCAGACAAGTGTAGAGCGTTTGGTAAGCTGCAAGTTTATCCCTACCGTAATCTCCTTTCCAGAAGCGTCGACGACAAAGACGTACATACCAATTGCTCAACTCGTCAGTCACGAAGTTTTGTATCAATCGCCCGGCTCTGGTCGGTTCGTAATCGGCGTAAGCTTGATCGACAGAGGCAATTAGGCTGTTGAGTCGGCTCAAGATCCATCGATCTATCTCAGGACGATCAGCAACAGGAACTTCAGGCTCAGAAAAGTCGAAGCTATCTACATTCGCGTAAAGTGCAAAGAAGGCGTATGTGTTGTAGAGGGTACCGAAGAACTTTCGTTGAACCTCTTGAAGACCGTTTAGATCAAATCGAAGGTTGTCCCATGGTTGCGCATTGGTGATCATGTACCATCGCGTAGCATCAGGGCCATAATCCTTTAGCGTTTTAAAGGGATCGACCGCATTGCCAAGCCGCTTGCTCATCTTCTGTCCGTTCTTATCCAGAACGAGTCCATTTGAAACTACCGTCTTATAAGCCACGGAGTCAAAGCACATCGTTGAAATGGCGTGCAAGGTGAAAAACCACCCTCTTGTTTGGTCTACTCCCTCCGCGATGAAATCGGCGGGATAGGTAAATCCTTCATCTATTTTCTCTTTGTTTTCGAAAGGATAGTGCCATTGGGCGTATGGCATACTCCCCGAGTCGAACCAAACATCGATTAAGTCTTTCTCTCTTGTCATTGGCTCGCCTTTTGACGAAACGAGAACGATCTTATCAACGTGGTTCTTGTGTAGATCAAAAGTGTCGTAATTCTCTTTTGACATGTTGCCGGGCACAAAATCTCCCAACGGATTTTCTTTCATGACTCCCGCTTTCACGGCTTTTTCGCACTCGGCTCTCAGCTCTTCGGCACTGCCGATACACTTGGCCTCAGTCCCATCTTCGGTTCGCCAGATAGGAATGGGAATACCCCAAAATCGAGAACGCGATAGGTTCCAGTCGTTTAGATTTTCCAACCAATTTCCAAATCGGCCTGTGCCTGTGGACGCTGGTTTCCAGTTGATCGTTTTGTTCAGGGCAATCATTCGGTCTTTGGCCGCAGTGCTGCGGATAAACCAAGAGTCGAGTGGATAATATAAAACGGGTTTATCCGTTCGCCAGCAATGGGGATAGCTGTGAACGTACTTTTCTACTTTAAAGGCTTTGCCATTTTCTTTTAGCTTAATGCCAATAAGTACATCAACAGATTTGTCGGGTGCATCATCGTAATACTCGTTTTTGACATATTTGCCTCCGAGCTCTGGCCCCATAGCTTCCACAAATTTTCCTTGAAGGTCTACCAGTGGAACAGGATTTCCTTGGGAATCGGCGATAAGCATTGGAGGAACACCTGCTTTTTTAGCTACCTCGGCATCATCAGCTCCAAAAGTCGGCGCAATGTGAACTACACCCGTACCGTCCTCTATGGTTACGAAATCTCCCGGAATCACCCTGAATGCTTTCTCAGGGTTTTCCATGGGAAGGGCATATGGAAGCAGCTGCTCATATTCCAAGTCGGTCAAATCAGCGCCTTTCAAACTACCGATAACGCTGAATGGGATGTTTTTACCGTCTTTGGCGTAAGTTTCCAGCTCTTCCCTACTTTCTACCGGTTTGTACGGATTGCCAAATACCTTCCCAACCAATTCTTTGGCCATAACCACACCCATTGGCTCATGCGTGTAGCGGTTGAACGACTCTACGATGACATAGTCGAACTTAGGATTTACTGCCAGGGCCGTATTTGAAGGAAGCGTCCAAGGAGTTGTAGTCCAAGCTACCATGTGGTAAGTCAGGCCTCTAACTCCGGATTTTTCCTCCATTAAATTCTGACCGGATTCTTTAAGTTTGAAAAGAGCCGTCGCTGAAGTATCCGTAACGTCCTTGTAGGTTCCGGGTTGATTTAACTCATGCGAGCTCAATCCTGTACCAGCCGCAGGAGAATAGGGCTGAATGGTGTATCCTTTGTAAATTAATCCCTTTTCGTAAAGGTTCTTTAGAAGCCACCATACCGACTCCATGTATTTGTTTTCGTAGGTAATGTACGGATCATTCATATCCACCCAATAGCCCATTTTTCGGGTAAGGTCATTCCAAACATCGGTGTATTTCATTACTGCCTTGCGGCAAGCATCGTTGTATTCTTCTACCGAAATTTTCTTTCCAATGTCTTCTTTGGTGATTCCCAATTCCTTCTCAACGCCGAGTTCTACGGGTAGACCATGGGTATCCCAACCTGCTTTTCTGTCTACCCGAAAGCCTTTGTTGGTTTTGTACCGACAAAAAATATCCTTGATGGCTCTGCCCATTACGTGGTGAATGCCAGGCATACCATTGGCAGAGGGAGGGCCTTCGTAAAATACAAAAGGCTTATCAGCAGGTCGAGATTCAACACTCTTTTCAAACGTGCGACTCTCTTCCCATTCCTTCAGTATTCCATCAGCCAAATTCGGAAGATTCAGACCTTTGTACTCGGGATATTTAGACATCTCAGGGCAAATTTTTGAATGGGCAAAGATAGGCAAATCGGAAAGTCATAGGATTTACAAAACTCCCTATTGAAAACAGATGATAATTAGCCTAACTTTACTTCGTCAATCAATCAGCCAACTTAGGCTCAACCAAAATAACCACATGTTCCACAAGCTGAAGCACGGACTTATTTCCGTTTTAGTTGCGAGTTCCTGTTTTTCTCAAAGTGTCGATAATCCGAACATCCTCTTCATCATTTGTGATGATCTTAATCAAATTGGTTTGGGTGCCATGGAAGACCCAGTGGTCTATGCGCCTAATATAGATAGCCTGGTTTCCGAAAGTATCGTATTTACAAATGCTCATGCCAATGTGGCCGGTTGCGGTCCATCAAGGGCTAGTATGTTTTCAGGAGTTTTACCACAAACAAGCGGACTTTCAGGCTATCGTATGTCCCAAAACTCATGGCTTGATAATCCGATATTATCCGAGACAACGTCGGTATTTAAACAGTTTTTAGACAATGGCTATGAAGTGTACGGTGCTGGCAAGGTCTACCATGCTTATCGCCTTCGAGAAGAAGACTTTACCGAATTCTACTCCTTCCCAACCCAAGGCCCATTTGCTTACAACAAAAGAATCCATTCCGACATGCCCGAATCATTCGATCAAACCGACATGTCCTTTGCTCGATTGGAGAATGTTCCTTCCTACCCTGAATATACAGGATGGCAGCATAGAAATGGAACTCCCTTCTTCTTTGAAAGCGATGAAAACCGTGACTTGTTGGCTGATGAGTTGACTGTTAATTGGTGCAGTGAATTATTAGCCTCCTATGCTTCTGACAGCTCCGGACAGCCCTTTTTTCTGAGTGCGGGAATTTATAATCCGCACGAGCCGTTTCATGTGCCGGCAAAATATTGGGATCTTTATGACACCACTTCCTTTGACTTTGATTACCTGCGGCCTGATACCACAATCCCTGTACTTACAGCACTAACCAACAGGTATAATTTTAAGTCTAACCAAGGTTACGACACCATGCGAGAGGAATCGCCTTCTGATGACCCTGATTTTTATTTACGTCAGTTCATACATGGGTATTATGCTAGTGTTTCTTTCGTAGATGATCAGGTCGGTGTTCTTTTGGATGCATTGGAGGAACACGGCTTAAGTGAAAATACTATCGTCATTTTAACCAGTGATCATGGATTTCATTTGGGCTCAAAGGGACTTGTTGCTAAATCTACTTTGTGGAACGATGCTACAGCGGTTCCATTCATCATAAAGGTTCCTGGTGAAGTCCCGCAGATCATTAACGACCCTGTTTCTTTAATAGACTTGTACCCTACTCTTTTAGAATACGGCGGAATTCCATACCCGGAAAGTCATGAATTAGAAGGAAAACCTGTCCAAGAGGTAATTGACGGAAACAGAAACGGAGATGCCCTACTCTTTGCCATTTCCAGAGAATTGCTAGAAGTAGGGGAGCTTTCAAGTGTTGAACACAGCCATCACGCCTTATTGATAGGAGAATTCAAGTACATCCATTACTCAAGTGGTGAAGACGAATTGTACCATACCTCAGTCGACTTTAAAGAAACGAACGACCTCTCTGAGGATGTTGCGTATCAAGGAATTAGAAACTCACTTTTCCGAGAGTTAGAAAGGCGAGTAGGCACTATACGATCACCACTGCCCGGTTATGAATGCTTGTACTATGGAGATTTTGAACAAGACTTAAATGGTTGGCTTCCTTCCGAACCGAACGAAAACTTAGTCCTGAATCAGCCAGACTCGCTGATCGATTCTCAGCATCTGATGATTGCCGGAAACAGCTCGACGAAAATAAAAAACGAAAACATCGTGTTCAGAAGTCAGGGTGAGCATATATTATCACTGAAAAGCTACTCCGGTGATGGATCAGGACAGCTATCGATCAAAATCATGTCCTCTGATGATATCATCATCTTAGACACTACTCTTACAGTTTTCTCTGAGCCGACTAATTATGAGATAGTATTTAATGTGGTTGAGCCCACTCCATCTTTTGGAGAGGTTGACCTCTTCATAGAAGCGACTGCAGAATCTTCAATACATCTGGATGATGTATTTGTCAGGGATGAACAATTAAAAACTGAATCTTTGGCACCTTGCCAGTTTGCGGAAGAGCTTCAGACCGATGTCTTACCGGTAGAGTTGGAAGGAAAAAATTTCGTGCTATTCAATGATCAAAATTCAGTTTTTTGTGAAGCAATCTCAGGAGGTGCACACCAACTTTGGCAGCGCTTTGCGCCAACTGGAAATAGTGGGATTATCGCGGCTCAAATCGACAACTACAATCCGATCATTGAAGTTTTTTCAGATTGTGATGACCAAAGCCCAATCTGTTTAAACGAAAGGTTTGGCTCCACAGAGTTCTACCACTTGGAAGACCTCATTCCAAATTTTGATTATTACGTGAGAATCACCTCAGCTCGTGACATTCCGGTTTTCAACCCAAATGAGGTTGAGGTTCAGAGCGTTTTTATCAACACCGCTCCTGCGGTAATTAAAGGTGAAGCATTTCAAAAAGTGCAGTCCAACGGTTTTCTCGAGGTAGAAATTCCAATTGGTTCAGACTATCCAATCTCTCAGGTATCATTTAATTTTTTATCCGAACAAACAGGCGAACTGTTTCAATATGAACTTGCTGTCGAGCCAAGTTCAAAATATCCGATTGCTGCATTTGAAGAATTGGAATTGAAACAAGTCTATTCCGTGTCAGTATCTTACAGCATTGGGCCATTTGCGACAGATGTTCCCTTTGGACCAACTAAGCAAATTCGAATTCATCACAACACATCGGTTTCGACTATTTCGATATTTCCGAATCCAACTGATCAAAACAGCTCTACTCTCACAATAATGTTATCCGGGATTGAGTTGGGGAACGGAACAGTAAGAATCTTTGACCAGACAGGCAGGAAACTCTTCGAACGGAATACAGAGCTCGTTTCAAATAGTCTGACTCTGTCCAATCTTCCGAGCTTCTCTCAAGGACTGTATGTAGTCGTATTAGAGTCAGAGGGTCAGAAAATATCTAAAGAATTGCTCTTTGTTCATTAACTTGTTGCCGCGAAATAACGGATGCGTGCTGTAAAACCTAGCTTGCATTTGTTTGTTATCTTAACAAAGAGTTCGAACTATGACAAGTGAACGTGATGACAGATTAATACAGCTAAGACCGGAAATTTCGCTTGAGAATAAAAAAACCGAAAGTGATGAATCAGTCGGTAATTTTCAAAACGCTATCTTAAGACCTATACTCAAATTCCAGAACAGCATAATACTGGCGCAATTCAAGCAGTATTTGATAAAATTCAAACCCGCATTCAATGCCTATAATAGTCAGGTGCAGAAGAATTATATTCAAGATGTATTGAAGAGCGACTCCAGAATCAAAAACTCCCTCATCGCATCAGTAGTGAGCGTGATGACTTTGGAAGAGTACTCCTATTATTGTGAGAATAAGAATGAAATCAACAAGCGCATAGTAGTATTGCTGACAAAGAGAATTCAAGATCAACTGGAAATGCTCTTCTAAAGGGAGTTCAAGTTTTTCAGGTAGTGGTCTGCTTGTTTTAGAAGTTCCTCTTTCTTTTCACTCTTCATCTTATTCAGCGTGGGATAGACAAAACCTATTCGTGGATTTTTTTCGAGCTTGTCTCTGTTTCGATCGTAAAAATCCCAGTAGAGTGAATTAAACGGACAGGCTTTTTCTCCTGTTTTTTTTGACTTAGAGTAATGGCAATTCTTGCAATAGTCCCCCATCTTATCGATGTAATTCGCAGATGAAACGTAAGGCTTGGTTCCCACTATTCCACCGTCGGCAAATTGACTCATACCACGGGTATTGGTGATTTCCACCCACTCGATGGCATCGATGTAAACTCCCAGATACCATGCGTCCACCTCATCGGGATGAATTCCTGCTAGAAGAGCAAAGTTACCTGTCACCATCAATCGCTGTATGTGGTGTGCGTATGAAAAGTCTAGCGATTGATTAATCGCTTGACTCATGCAGTTCATTTTCGTTTCACCCGTCCAGTACCATTCGGGCAGTTTCCGCTGATGGTCGAAGTAATTCATTTCGGCATAGTCGGGCATTTTTGCCCAATAGACGCCGCGCATGTATTCCCTCCAGCCCAATATTTGCCGGATAAAGCCCTCTACCGCAGAAATAGGATATTTGTTTTTATCTTCTTTCCAAGCCTCTTCCACTCGTTGTATAACCTCCATTGGGCTGAGGACTTTACTATTCATCAAAAAACTGAGTCGCGAGTGGTAAACAGACCATTCGTCCTGTCGCATGGCGTCTTGAAAATCGCCGAAATTTACCAGGCACTCATCGATGAAAAAGCGCAGCATACTTAAGCCCTCTCGCCGTGTAATCGGCCAGATAAAATTATCGGGATCGATACGGCCAATCGTTTTAACGCCTTGACTATCGAGCATCTTAGTAATTTCTGTAACCTCTTTCGAGTAGGTTTTGGGGGCAATGACCTTATGGTCTTGAGGAAGACTCTTGCGATTTTGCTTGTCGAAATTCCACTGTCCGCCCGACGGGTTGTCACCCTCCATTAGAATATCATACTTCTTCCGCATGCTGCGGTAAAACGACTCCATCAGATAAGTCTTCTTCCCTTTGAAAAAAGTAGCTAGCTCTTGCCTTTCGGATAAAAAATGTTCGGTATCTGATACCCCGCAAGGAATATCGAGAGAATTCGCCAGGCCTTTTAACTCAGCATCAAGTCGGTATTCATCAGGGAGCTGATAAGTCCAAGAAGTGCACTTTTCTTTGTCAACTTGGTATCTCAGATTTTCGACAATGGAGCCTTGATTTTGCTTATCATCAAGTTTGACATAGATTACTTTGAATCCTCTCTCTTCAAGCCAGAAGGCAAAGTCTCTCATGGCCAAAAAGAAGGCTACGACCTTTTGGATGTGGTGCTTGACGTAATCCGTCTCCGACCGCGCTTCGCATATCAGTACGATTATCCCATCGGGATCATCATCCCACCAGCTGTGTTGTCGATTGAGTTGATCTCCGAGTACTAGCCTTAGCTCTTTATTTGCCATAAGGCAATAACACGTGCCAAAAAAGAAGGTTTGATTTTAGGATGCTTTTGGCATTTTCAAAAGGTCAGTCGGCACCTTGGTTTTGACTTTCGCTTCGAGCAAATGCAAAATATTGTACAGCCCGAAGTAAGTGCGATTAATGTAAATCCCATGCTTCGAACCCCGCGCAGCATTGCTCTTTCTAAACTGCTTATCGGCAGCCACTTGGTCTCCCAAAGCATAAATGCCGGCAAAGTATTCTTTGCTACTAAAATCAAACTCATCTACTCCAAAAGGTTGGCATAGAAGCGACACCATTTCGCCGAAAACCCGCGTGAAGTATTCGGTTTCTGCTGGTTTATCTTCAGGGAGGAGAAACTCCATTTTGTGAAGTAGGGCATTGAACTCAAGCGGTTTACCTACCAGCTCTACATCCATAAACCGGAAATAATCACGGTAAAAATCGAGTGGTATTTCTTTGACACAACCAAAATCCAAGACGGCCAATTGGCCTTCTTCCGTAATAAGAAAGTTTCCGGGATGGGGATCGGCATGAACCATGTGAAGCTCATGAATCTGATAATTGTAAAAGTCCCACAGGGCTTGGCCTATCTCATTTCGCTGTTCTTGCAAAGGATTGGTTGCAATCCATTCGCTCAAGTGAGACCCATCGATCCAATCCATTGTAATAACCCGCTCAGAAGAGTATTCGGGGTAATATTTCGGAAAGCGAATGTTCAGATTTCGGCACTTTTTAGTCAGGTCAATCGAACGACGAAGCTCCAAGCTGTAATCCGTTTCTTCCAAAAGTTTTTCTTCAACCTCTTGAAGGTATTTGTCCAAATCCTTTCCCTTTACATTCATTAGACGCATGGCAATTGGTTTGGCCAATTTCAAATCGCTGGAAACACTATTTGCCACTCCCGGATACTGAATTTTTACAGCTAGTTTTTTTTTGTCAAGCGTGGCTTGGTGAACTTGACCGATCGAGGCCGCATTCAACGCTTTTGCGGAAAATGTATCGAATAACTCATCGGGGCCCTCGCCAAAATATTTCTTGAATGTCTTTACCACCAGAGGGTAAGACAAAGGTGGCGCATTGTATTGCGCCATTTGAAATTTATCGGTGTACGCTTTTGGTAGTACATTCTGATCCATCGACATCATCTGCGCCACCTTCAGGGCACTGCCCTTCAACTGACTCAACGATTCGTACACATCAGCTGCATTGGCTTCATCGAGTGAATCGCGACTCACATCAGGATCCACCATTTTCTTTGCGTAATACTTCAGGTAATTTCCTCCCATCTTGGCTCCCGTTCCTACAAACTTTGCGGCACGCTGCACCTTAGAAACAGGAATCTTGTGTTGCTCTTTCATCTTCTACACTTATTTTGTTTGCCAAAGAAACTTCACGAAATCGATGGCACGATCCAAAGTAGACTCGCTCAATAACTCAAACGATAGATTTACTGCTTTCTCAATGGCCGCATCCGTCTGCTCAAAATCAGCGCTAGTGTCCTTCACCCAGAAATCGATTACAAAAACCAACTGAAACCAAAATGCTTGGTCGTATCGGTCTGAGATAAATTGGCGCTCCTTGATCTCGTCACCATTGATGCCTTCTACAATAATTCGTTTGGCGAATTTGAGAAAATGCTCTTTGTAAGACTTTAGACTGTCCGGAGTTTTCATTACTTCCTTCAATCCCGTCCAACGCATCATGATAAAGCTGCGTCTTCCTTTCATCACCTCTAAATGAGTGTAATAGAAAGAGAGTAATTTTTCCCGAGCATTAAAAGACTCGTAATTCGAATCCTTCTCTATTGCTTTCAGCGTTTCTGCCATAAGGTCTTCCCAAATGTGCTTTTCAATCGATTCGAATGAAGTAAAATGCGAATAGAAATCTGCTTCGCTTATGCCCAAGTCATCGGCAAACTTGAAAATTGACGCGGGTTGTTTTCCTTCTGTCAATACATATTTCAAATAAGCATCGATGATGTGTTTAGGTGTTATTTTCGCTTTGGTTGTTCTCGTTTTTGTTGCCATTCTACACGGTTCTTTGTTCCAATTTTAAAATAAAGCTGAAGCATCGCTGATTGAATTCCGCTGCTCGTTCAATGTTGCAGACATGCCCACAGCGGTCAATGGTCTCCAGAAGTACTTCTCCATATTTCTCAACATAATCTCTAGCCGGCTGAAGAAATACGTGATCCTGCTCTCCCATGACGATTAAACAGGGCGCCTCTATCTTTTTCGAGAAAAGGTCTTTTAGTGTTCGATTGAGCTTTTTCAATAAGCCAAACCACTTTTTTGCTTCCTGATCCTTAAGTTTTTGTGCTTCGCGAATGAACACTCTTCTCGAAGCGGAGTGATTGTTTCGCGGAAGCAACACCACAGCAAACACTTGATACAGCATTTGAAATGGCAATATGGCAGAAAGTGCTCGGGCTGAAAATGCCAGAACTTTAATCTTACGGCTCATCTTAAATATTCCACCTGCAAGCACCACGGAGGTAACACGCTCAGGCGTCAATAACTCGATGTGACGAATCACGATGCTTCCCATCGATACTCCGATAAAATGTGCCTCATCAATACCAAGATTATCCATTACATCGATCACATCGTTTCCGACGAGTTCGAATCCAAAGGTCTTATCGGCCTTAAGGTTTTTTGATTTTCCGTGATCGCGAAGATCGATAAGCAAGAGGTTGAATTTCCCCTTGAAAAAATCGACTTGCTTTTGCCAGGTTCGCACGCTTCCGCCGGCGCCGTGCACAAAAACCATCCATGCCTCATGCTCTTGGGTATGATGAATTTCGTAATGAAGTATGGAGTTTGGTTTAGACACTATCTTTTGGATATTTTATTGCCTGAAATATTTCTCTGACGGCTACATTTAAATCTGTCTGCCGAAGAAGTCCCTGAGTGTTTGGTCGCTCGACCCTGTACACGCTTTCTCCACATTCTAAAACTCGAAGGCTTCATATTTCTCCGCATGAGGTTGATGACGACTTTCTCAGAAATACCGAACTGATCTTCAATGGTATCAAAGGTAGTACGATCTTCCCAAGCCATCTCGATTACTCGATCCAACCCGCGTTCTCCCAGTTGCTCTTCAATTTTTTTCAGGTTCATTTCAATTAACTAACGGTCAATACGCCTGAGAATTTTCTCACTTTATATTGCTCAAGTACAGTTATAACAATCAAAAGCATGAGCATGTTGTAACCAATGTCATCTACAGGGATAGTAAGTATTCTCAAGTTGAGGTTTTCAGCATTGTTATACCATACGATCGGCTCTTCAGTGAAGAGTCCAGTAAGTGCTCCGTTCACAATCAAGAACGGTATTTGAATGATAATAAAGGCTAAAAAGAATTGCCCCAGATAATCGCTTCGGTTGATCAATAGATGCCAAATGAGCAAGAGACAGAGAAGTGAAAAGGTAGTGAAGGTGTAAATCCTATCGACGAAAAGGACGGATAAAACGAAGCTCAACAAGATCAGAGCGGCAGTAATTTTGTCTTGGGCAGGATTCAGAGGTGACTTGGGCAAGAAGTAATTGAGCACTTCGTAAATAAACGAGCAGGCAAAAGGAACAACGATAAAAAACAGCCATTCCTCAATGGGGAGATTCGCTATTCGAATACCCGAAATATACTGCTCATTAAATCCCCAAACTCCTTTTGCAGTAAACCAAACATCCCAAGGAACGAACAGAATCGACATCACTGCGATTCCTAAAAACACCCCTGGCCAATATCTCACGAATTTTAAACGGCTCTCGAAACTCTTCGCTAATGGATAGGAGAGGGTGAGCAGGTCGAGTAGAAGATAGTAGTAGTGCTCCAAGTGCCGTGCTATTGATGGTTCACGATGTTTTCATCGAGCGCTTTGCTTCGCGAAAATATTTAAAAGGCACGATGAGCATTCCAAAGCATTCTCCCTCTTCCTTACTTAAATGCTTGTGGTGGACCTTGTGCGCTTTTCGAATCGCTCTGAAATATACGTTATCGGTTCGTTTGAACCAATCGAATCTTCGGTGAATGAAAACATCATGTACCAAGAAGTAAGAAAGCCCGTAAAGTGCTATTCCCAAACCCACAAATAGCTTCCAGTCATTTCCATCCATCATTCCAAACATGGTAAATAGCCATGATGGAATGGCAAAAATGAGAAAGAAAACGTCATTCTTCTCAAAAAAACCTGGTTCATGCTGATGGTGGTCTCTGTGAAAGTACCACCCCAAGCCGTGCATCACATACTTGTGGGTAAACCAAGCCATAAACTCCATAAAGAAGAATGTGGCTACTAAGATGAGAAAGTTTAAAATCATTTAGAATCAGGCTGTTTTGGCGACTTTCACAAAATCGGGACGGTCGGAAACGTACCTGTATACAAAGTTATTAATAACCTTCTTTTTGTGAAACAAAACGATGCCGGGCATTTGGAATGGATCTCCTGCAGGTTTTCCAATGAGGTGCCCTTTCACAACGCCCGCCACAAGGGCTCTCCACCAATTCTTAAATCCAAAGAGCGCCCTGAAACCCACTTTGTAGAGGCCGAAGCGGTTGTACAGTTTTTGGTGAATGTCAGAAATGTGGCTGATGTCTTCCAATTGATATAACTTCAGCATATCCGATGCCATTTCACTTTTGACCATGTGCACGATCACTATCTTAACGCCTTTCGATTCAATATCATGTCGTACTTCGGCTAAGTCTGCCATTGTTTCTCTGCAAAATGTGCACCCAAAGTGCCGCAAAAAAACCAACAGTACTTTTTGATTCTCAGCCAACTCAACTAAGCTTTCTCCTCTATTGGTAATGAAATTCATATAGTCCTTTCTATTAGACAATTACTTAAACAAGGGTAAAATAGTATTGTTTAGTAGTTGTGAAAAACGCTAAACTCCTCAAATGGTTCTTGCTCTGGGTTATTTGCATGCTTACGATCGTACTCTTGACAGTCCCCGATGAGCGTCCTGACAAAATAGATACAATCGGATTTGCCACTACAGAATCGGCAGAATTGTACTTTAAAAATGTTAGGTCATTTTATTACAGGCATAATTCAGAGGCCGAGGGTATCTTAGAAGTTTATCGCTTGGAGAGCATTTTTAAAGACTCTCTTCCCTCACTGCCATTTGCCATGTACAATAATTGGCGAGTTAATGAGACTTTTATTCGTCTGGATACTGCGTTCATAAATACCAAGGTGTTTCTCGCCGTGGTCGCAGATTCATCTCGTAGAAAGACCGATACGATAAATTTTCCTGAGCTGTCAAATGAATCACAGTATCTATTCGCACGAGACATCTACAAAGCATTGGATAACAATGAAAAATTGGGTCTTCTAGGGGAAAACGAAGTAATATGGCTCTCTGAAACTATGAACGTTTCGGTGAAACGCACCTTAACAGACTATTTCCGATTACTAGGTAAAATCTGATCACCACTTAGTATTCACATATATAGGTTTTCCGAAAGGCGAGCCATGCAAGCCATACTCGCTCTTCTTTGAATCAGATAGTTCCCAAGGTTTGTGAATGAACTCTAATGGTAGATCAGACAACTCGGGTAGCCAATGTTTGATGTATTCGCCTTTGCCATCGTATCGGCTGGCTTGGCTCAAAATGTTGAAATAGCGGTTTTCCCTCGGGTCATTCCCCACACCGGCTATGTAGGCCCAATTCCCCCAATTGCTGGTCACATCATAGTCGATTAGCTCCTGCTCAAAGTAGGCTGCCCCAAAACGCCAATCTTGTTTTAAATCTTTGACCAAATAGCTTGCAACGATTTGACGACCGCGGTTGCTCATAAAGCCCGTATTTTCAAGTTCTTTCATATTCGCATCCACTAAAGGAATACCCGTTTCCCCCTTCTTCCACGCCTCCAATTTCTCTAAGTTGATCTTCCAATCTACCGCCTCATTTCTAATTCCTCCCTGATAGAATAGCTCATCGCCAAACTTCATGGCAACATAACGGAAGTAGTCTCGCCAAATCAATTCAAAGACCATCCAATAAGTGGAAGAGTTTTTCTTCACGGACTTCTCGTACCGTTTCACCTCTCCATAAATCATGCGAGGCGATATACAACCATGGGCTAACCATCCTGAAAACTTGGAAGAATAATCCTGCCCAAGCAGACCATTTCGGGTATTTTTGTAGGTGCTGAGGTTTTGGGTTTTCCATAAATAATTTTCCAACCGATTCCTGGCTTCGCGCTCACCGCCTTTGTATGCTATTGCAGCTTTCTCAGAAATTGGGTTTGGCTCAAAACCCAAATCTTTAAGTCCGGGAATATTGCCTGAAGGAAGTGCTTCGGGCACCTTTAACTTTTCTGGAATCGGAAAGATAGGCCGCACTTCAGATTCTTTCTCGCACTTCTTCCTGAAATTGGAAAAGATATCAGGGACATTTTCTATTGCGAATGGAATGTCATCCGGATGGTACAGCGAATGACCGTGATAGAATTTGATATCAACTAATTCCCCAAGAGATCGTTTTATGGCTTGCTCGACTTTGACCTCTTCTTGTGTCCCCTCTTTTTGAGCAAAGAGCATTGTTACACCGAACTCCTCGGCTATTCGCGAAAGAACTTTATCAGGTTCTCCAATTTCAACTACAAGAGAGCCTCCGAGAGCCTCAAGCGATCTCTTTAAATCCTCCAAGCTTTCCAAAATGAAATTCACTCGGCGGGCACCGAATTTTACGGAGCCGTATCTCTCGCTATGCACATACGCGGAGTCAAAAACGTAAATAGGAATTACCTCATCACACTCCTCAGCTGCGCGGTAGAGCGCCTCGTTATCGGTCACACGTAAATCATTTCTAAACCAAACTATACCTCTCTTCAATTCAATTTGTTTTTTCGGCAGCGGTTGCTGCAGTATTTTACCTCATCCCAATTTTTCTCCCATTTCTTTCGCCAAGTCATTGTCTTACCGCAAATTATGCACGGTTTTTCAGGTAGGTATGACTTGTTTCCCTTATGCATTTCGCCTTCCAGGATTGGTGTGCATGGCCAAAATTCTGCTAGACTCTGATCGTCCTGTCTTGGTCTTTCTCATCCCCCAAAGGCGATCAGAAGCCTCCCTTCGGGCTTTATCCAAATCTACAATAGGCATAGGGTAAGTCCTTCCGGGAATAAAATCAAAAAGCTGCTGATCTATAGGCCCCAGTTCCCAGGGTTTATGAATGGCATCGCTTGGTAGATCGGCCAATTCCGGAACCCATTTCTTAATAAAAGTTCCGTGAGGATCATGGTCCGTCGATTGCTTAATCGGATTGTAAATTCGAATGGTATTGATCCCCGTCATACCCGCCTGCATCTGTATTTGCGGATAATGAATCCCTGGCTCGAAATCCAGAAATATTCTTGACAGATGCATTGAAACGGGCTTCCACGGCTGCCATAAATGGTGTACGGCAAAACTGGTAAGCATCGCCCTCATCCGAAAGTTGATGTATCCGGTTTCCCTCAAGCAGCGCATACAAGCATCTACCATCGGGAAGCCCGTTCTCCCGGTCATCCAGGCTCCGAGTAGCTTTGCATTGATCGGTTTTTCGAGAAGGTCGTAAGCTTTATTGAAATTCTCGTATTCAATGCGCTCCTCCATTTCAAACTTTTGGATAAAGTGACAGTGCCAGCGCAGACGAGTCATGGCGGCATTAAGTCCCGACTTTGATCCTTGTCCGTTTTTCTTGGCCAAGTTCATGGCTTGATAGACCTCTCGTATCGAGAATATTCCCCAACTTAAATATGGTGACATGCGGCTACAGCTTTTTCGCGAAAGCTCGGGTTTAGAAATACCCTTGCCGTAATTTTTTGATCGCTCCATGCAAAAGCTATGCAGGTAGAGCATCCCTTTTTCTCTTCTAGCCGATTGCCTCAAAGGATTATTTGTAATCCAAGAAGGATAGGGCAAGCTCTCTGCTATTTCACTTTCGTTAATCAAAGAGAGGTCACCCAAATTTCTTAGGTCGGGATTATTGGTCTTAGCCGTCATGTAACCATACCAACGCTTTTGCCAAGTTTGCCGATTTTTCAGCCTCCTGATCACCCCATTCTGCCGGGATTCACTCCAAGCTATTCCGTGTTCGGAGAAATAATCGATTAGTGCTAAATCTCGATCATAGGTGGTTTTCAAACCTGTTTCAGCGTGAGAAAAGACTGTTTTGATATCGAATTCACGATTCAGCCGAGCAAATGCAGCTTTCGCATCAGAAAAAACAATCTTTAATCCTCCTCCTAATTGTTCGATTTGTAGGGCCAAATCCATTAAAGCCTCCCAAACAAAGCTCCAATGCATATCGCTGTAATTGGGATGAGCGAGTAGTTTTGGCTCGAAGATATAGAGCAATAACAAGGGCTCTTTGGCTTTTAAGGCTTCACTTAACGGCTCGTGATCCGTCAGCCTTAAGTCTCGCTTATACCAAAGAATATTTATCGGCTTTTTCATCCATGTATTGGAACAGCCTTTCTAAGCGTGATGTTTTGGCAAAAGCAAAAAAGCCGTCTCCAAAAGGAAGACGGCTTTCAATTTTTGTATGAAATTAACCTATCTCACAACTTGTAATTTGTGAGTAAGCTGGTCCTTTCCGATAGTCACATTCATAAGGTAGAAACCGTCAGCCATGTCTTGGATGTCGATTACCTCACGGTTCAAACCCGTGCTTCTCTGACCTAAGTCTACGCTTTTCACAACTTGACCAAGCATGTTGACAAAGTCGATTGAGATTCTCTCACTAGAAACCATTTCCAACTCAACATTCATAACATTGTTAGCAGGATTAGGAAATACTGAGAAAGACTCAACTGCATTGATTTCATCTACACTCAAAGTAGTTGGTACCAATACCGCATCTATAACATGAACGACACCATTAATTCCAACAAGGTCTGTAACGATCACCATGGCATCATTGACCATAACGTTCTCGCCATCAATTGTAACAGTAACATTCTCTCCGAATAGAGTTTCCAGATCTCCTGCTGTTATATTCGCTGCAATATTGAAACCCTCAATCACGTGATAAAGAAGAACCTCGGTAAGGTCTCCTTCCGGATCTGCCAAAAGCGCGTCCAGTACTCCGTCAGGTAAATTGTCAAATGCTTCATCCGTCGGTGCGAATAATGTTACGTTTCCAGCGTCGCCGCTAAGCGCTCCATCAAGACCTGCGGTATTGATAGCTATCTCTAGCGTATTGTGAATATCGCTATTCACTACAATGTCGTAGACGGTCGTTAATTCAGTAGGAAGAAGAACTGCGTTAATTACGTGAACTACTCCGTTGTCAGCTTCCAAGTCGGCTACAGTGACCAAAGCACCGTTTACCAATACATCACCACCATCGAGAGTAATGGTAACGTCTTCACCGTTTACGGTAGTTACTATTTGGCCATCTGTGAGATCGCCTGAAAGTGCTGTAATTGGTGCTACGTGGTAAAGAAGAATATCAGCCAACAGGTTTGTTGGGTCAGCCAACAGAGCCTCAAGTAGAACGGGGTCTATTGCCGCAAATGCATCATCTGTAGGGGCAAAC
>CAZKXG010000055.1:0-1500 GCA_964556465.1 uncultured Cryomorphaceae bacterium
TGTTTGGCCCCTTTTTACGGTTTGTCCCTCCTTTACTGCGATAGACTTAATTACTCCTGAATTTTCCGCATAGATGGTTGCTGACTTATCGGATTGTACATTTCCGTAAACTTCAAAAAAGTGCTTAAACGTATCTTTTCCTATTTCAATTCCCGTTACGAGTTTGTCTTCTGTGGTGGAATCCTTTTCAGCTATTTCTCGCTCAAGAACAAGAATTCTGTCGTCCAATTCGCCTCGCAGAACTTTAAGAGAATCTCGCTCCGATTTCAGCTTTTGCAAGTCCCCTTGGGGCGCAGCTCCGCATGCAGCTACTACAATAGCCATGAGTCCTAGGCTGAATATCTTCACTGCAGTTTGTCTTATTGATCTCATGTTTCTATAATGTGTTTAATGCTTTGTCAAGTGCTTTTTTGGCGTTGAGCAGCTCAAGCGCCGTTTGAATGTATCTGGTCTGTTCTTGAAGCAATTGATTTTCAGAAATGTTCAATTCAAAACTGTCTGCCACTCCTTCTGAATACTTAATCGTGGTCTTTTGATTAATTCTTTGGGCCAATTCAAAACTGCGTTTTTGGTTCTCCCAGTTTTTTAAGGCTCCTTCATAATTGCTCCTTGTCCTGACGATTTCGAGCTTCAGCGCATCTTCGGCTTGTCTCAACTGCATTTGACTTTGCGTGTAGGCAATTTGCGATTGTTGCAATTGACGCTTTCGCTGAAAACCACTGAAAATCGGCACATTGAGAGTTGCTCCCACAATAGTCGTTGGAAAATAGGGCGCCCCCGATTCGAAAAATTCGAATTCATTGCTCTGGCCTACCTGCTGATGCGTAAAGAACGCTGAGAGTGATGGGTAAAAAGTGGCCTTATCCCCTCGAATCTGCAAGTCGGCCAGCTCAACATTGGTTTTAGCCAATAAGTAGTCAGGATGGGTGAGCAAATTTGGCTCTTTCTCCAAGTACTTGGGAGAATTATTCAAGGCGACAAGCGACTCAATGTTATCCGTTAAAGTAATATCTGTATCGATGGATAACCCCATGATGTAAAGCAGTGCCTGCTTCGAAATATTTAGAATACGCTGCGTATTGTCTCTACTTATTATGAGTTTGTTTCTGTTCAATTCCAATTGATCGACATCTTGCTCCTCGGTCAAGCCATTCTCATAAAGGGCTCGGGTTTCTTCAAGTGTCTTGTCGAGATTCGCCACATTCTCCGTGAGAATATCAAAATTGGCTTGAGCCAAAAGAGTAGTGTAATAGGCGTCTGCCGTAGCTACCCTGATTTCTTGCTCGGCGCGGCTCTTTTGAACACGGGATAGCTCCACCACGGTTTTTGCAGCCTGCAAGCCAATGAAGTAGGTGCCGTCAAAGATCAGCTGGGAAGCAGTTATACTTCCGGTCAAATTATAATTTACACCGAATTGAACCTCCGCAAATTCTCCTGCTTCACCTCCAAAAAACTCTGCCGGAACAAGGGAAACAGGGATATCCAAGAAATTCTGAAATT
>CAZKXG010000055.1:1510-15877 GCA_964556465.1 uncultured Cryomorphaceae bacterium
ATTGAGCTTGAGCATTCACCTGTGGTAAACCTATGGCAATGACTTCTTGGACTTCTCTTTCTTTCTTTTCAAGGTTGAATTCGGCATCTCTCGTTGCATAGCTACTATCTACTGCGATTTGAACAGCCTCCTCCAGCGAAACAGCCAGAGACTGCGCCATCAACTGAGCGCATAGAACCAAACCTAGAAAAGCCAAAATGTATCTGGTCATGGTATTAGTTTAGTTTATGTTGGTTTTTTTCAATGTATTTTACTCCTTCATTACTCGCTATTCCTCGGACATGATGGATGAACATTTGGCGGTAGACCTCCACCAATTCGTAATCATTCAATGAAAACAGATTGGGATCGAAAATGATGTTCAAACGCGCCACCCAAAGTTGAGTCATCAGTTCTACGTTTAAGTCTTTTCGGTACAACCCTTCTTTGATGCCACGCTCCATATTGTGTTTCATCACTACTGCCACAAAATCATGGCGAAGGTTATGCATGGTCTTCCAAGCATCGGGGTAATATTTCTCCAAATCATAAAAGATAGAGGGGTGAATATTCTTCAAATCCTCAACTATGTGTTTGGAAATTTCAAAGTTCTCCTCAATCGCATTTAGGCCTTTACTTAAAATCTCTTTAACGGTGTCCTCCGTTATGTTGCAATCGTGCTTGAGACACCTCGTTACCAAATCGTTTTTATCCGAAACGTATTGGTAAAGAGTCTTCTTTGACATGCGCATATGCTTCGCAATGTCATCCATCGTAACGCTCTTGATGCCGTAAGTCATAAAGACTTTGATAGCATCGGCGATAATCTGCTGCTCTCTATCTACTTGTATGCTCATAAATTTGGACGACAAATGTAGAACACATTTTACACACAGGAAACGTTTTAACTACTTTTTGTTTCCTGTGGTGCTATAAATTGCTATTCCATGCATCGGAAAAGCTTTTTTAGTTTAATTCACAACTAGTTAATTCATTCCGTTGACTTGGAAAAGAAGCTTGATTTCCGAAGATGCTTTGCGGCTTATGATATGTAGCTGTCTTATTAGCGGCTGTCAATGCATCAACTGATATTGCGATGGGCGCCAAGTTCTCAGAGAAAACTGACGTGCAAAGCTCAAAATATGAGGCCGCAGAGGATCGCCGTCGCGATCATTGAGAGTACTGAATTTCACGCTCTTCGCTCATTGAACGCTCGCGTTCCTCTGCGAACTCACGTCAATGGGCTTTACTTGTCCCTTTTTCCTCTGTGAACTCGGCGCACATCGCACTCATTCAATTCTTGCTGACAGACCATCAAACAAAAAACAACCAACAATTTTTCACACATTTCGCCCATGCACAGAGGTTTTTGAGACCCCTGCATTTAGTGGATTGGTTGGATATTCGTTTATAAGTGAAAAGATCTCATCTGATTATCACCAAAAAGTTCGTTGTTTTGTACCCTCAAAACTGAGCAATGGCAAGCATTAAAGAGATTTTGAATCAACCCACAATCGGCGAAACGGTAAGCATTTCCGGTTGGGTACGCACCTTTCGTAGCAATCGCTTTATCGCCTTGAGCGATGGATCGGTCATTCAAACCATCCAAGGAGTCGTGGACTTCGAGCAGATGGATGAAGCTATTTTAGATCGCATCAACACGGGAACAGCCCTCACGATGACCGGGAAACTGGTGGAAAGCCAAGGAAAAGGTCAAACAGTGGAGGTACAGGTCAACGAGATCGAGATTCACGGTGATGCCGACCCCGAGAAATACCCGCTGCAGCCCAAGAAGCACAGCATGGATTTCTTGCGAGAAAATGCACATCTGCGTTTTCGGACGAATACTTTCGGTGCGATATTCCGCTTGCGCCACGCGCTGAGTTTTGCGGTTCACAATTACTTCAACGAAAGAAACTTCTTCTACATCCACACGCCCATCATCACGGGGTCTGATGCTGAAGGTGCGGGGGAAATGTTTCGCGTGACGACCCTTGATCCGAAGGATCCTCCCACCGCTGACGATGGTACGGTAGATCATTCGCTGGACTTCTTTGGAAAAGAAACCAACCTCACTGTTTCAGGACAGCTCGAAGCGGAGCTGGCTGCTCTTGCCTTGAGCAAAGTGTACACTTTCGGGCCTACTTTCCGTGCGGAGAATTCCAACACCTCGCGACACCTCTCCGAGTTTTGGATGATTGAGCCCGAAGTGGCTTTCGCCGATCTCACCGACAATATGAATTTGGTGGAGGACTTCCTTAAATACTTGGTGAGCTACGCCTTGAAAAATTGCAAGGACGATCTGGAATTCCTCGCTCAGCGCGAGGCGCAAGAAGAGAAGTCAAAACCTCAAAACGAGCGAAATGCTATGGGTTTGATGGATCGATTAACTTTCATTTCTGAAAATAATTTTGAGCGATTGACCTACACCGAGGCGATTGATATACTTCGAAATTCGAAGCCGTTCAAAAAGAAAAAATTTAAGTACCCGGTCGAGTGGGGAAAAGACCTCCAAAGCGAACACGAGCGTTATCTGGTGGAAAAGCACTTTGAAAAACCGGTAATACTTACCGACTACCCAGCTTCCTTCAAAGCTTTCTACATGCGCTTGAATGACGACGAGAAAACAGTAGCGGCCATGGATGTTCTTTTCCCGGGAGTAGGCGAAATTACGGGTGGTTCGCAACGTGAAGAACGGTTGGAAGTTCTCAAACGCCGATCGGCCGAGATGGGCATCGCCGAAGAAGAATTGTGGTGGTATCTCGATACGCGGAAATACGGAACGTGTAAACACGCAGGTTTCGGATTGGGTTTTGATAGGCTGGTGATGTTTGTGACGGGAATGACGAATATCCGCGATGTGATTCCATTTCCAAGGAGTCCGAAGAATTGTGAGTTTTAATTAGCTGTAGCCTGAAGTATCTTCTTGTTTTTTAGAACGAGAACTTTCTTGGCCACCAAGACAATTACGAAGAGAATTCCAGAGGTAACCGCCATCGCCCCGGAAATAGAAGAATTCCACCAGGTAGCGAGGTAAAATCCCCCTATTGCAGAAAGAACACCAAAGAGAATGGTATAGGCCATCATGAATTCTACTTGCTTGCTGAGCAGGTATGCCGTAGCCGGAGGAACAACCAAAAAGGCGACAACGAGAATGGCCCCTACCGCATTGAAGCTCAATACGACCGTAAACGAAACCGCCCCCATGAGAACATAATGCCATACGTCCGTTTTGATTCCAAGTCCGGAAGAAAAAGCAGGATCGAAGCTTGTAATAAGGAACCCACGATGTCCTACCCGAAGTAAAATAAGAATGGCGAGCAAGTTAATCCCTTGCAGCCAAACCGGGGCAGGACCCAAATCCATTGAGAAAAGATACAAGGTATCGAAGGGCACATAGGCGATATCCCCATAAAGCACGCACTCCTGATCGAGGTCTACATTGCCCGAAAAGGCAGAAACCAAAATGACCCCGATCGCAAAGAGCCAGGTGAAGGTGATTCCGATGGAGGCGTCGGATTGGATTCGAGCCTTTTTGTAAAACACCTCGATCATAAATGTAGTTAGCAAACCGAACATTGCCGCACCAAGTAAGGTGAAAAACGAGCTTCTGGATTGAGCCACGAGGTAGGCAATCACAATTCCGGGCAAAACGGCGTGTGAAATAGCGTCGCCCACCATGGCCATCTTTCGCAGGATGAGATAAACACCGAGCAACCCACAACTCACCGCAACGAGACTACCTTCGAGTATGATCCAAAAATCATTCATCGCTTCATGTCTTTTATCCCCGGAATTTCCGAGCTATGTGGATCCAATTCAGGATAACCCAAATCCTTGAGGAGTTCCCGCTCTAATTCGGGAGTAATGATATGCTCAATGGCCTCAGCATCATGGTGTACGTGATCAGGAGCAATGTTCATCCGCTCATTAAGATAGAGCTCCCAAAGTCGGTGAAGACGCACTACCCGAGTGGCTTCGCTTCGGCCTGTTGTGCTCAATCCATACTGATTTTCTTTGCGGAGCAAAAGGCCCTTTTTGGTCATTCTGTTTAACAGTTGCTCCAATTCTTTCCCTTGAAATCTTCTGGATCGCAATAGCTGGGGTCGCGAATAAAAAAGGTGCTCATTGTTCTCTCCCAAAGAGTAAAACAGCTTGAGCAAATTTTCTCTTCTGACTTTTTCCTGATGAGCCTTTCTTTTTCTCGATCGCTGCAGCATGCCTTTGCCGGGAGCAAAGACAAAGGCCATAATTGCGATGATGCTCAAGACCATCACAATCCAAGGCCCGGTAGGCATCGATAAAGCCAAGGACGAAATATAGACACCGATTAATGAACTGATAATTCCGATGATCATCGCCAAGATAATCATGTGACTCAACCTTCCGGTAAAGAATCTTGCAGCCGCGGCCGGGGTAATAATCAAAGCAGCCATGAGCACCACACCAACAGCCTGTATACCCGAAGCAACCGCCAGCACAGTGAGCGAAGACAAAATGAATTGGATCCCTTTCACAGGTAAGCCAATAGCTTTGGCGAAATCAGGATCAAAGGAGTACAGTTTGAGGTAGTGATAAGTCAATACGATGAGCAATATCAAGGCGGCATCGACCGCCACGAAAAGAGTAATGTCGGCAGGAAGCATCGCGGCAGCTTTCCCAAAAAGAAAAGCCTCCAAACCTGACTGATTGCCATAGTTTGACTGTTGCACATGAGTGAGTAATACGATGCCGATCGCGAAAAAAACCGTGAGTACAATAGCAATGGCCGTGTCAGGTTTTATTTTCGAATTTTTCGAAATGAAGTCGATACTCAGCAAGCCGAGCCACCCTGCTACAAAAGCTCCCGGAAAGAGAATCCAGATATCTTTCTGACCGGTAAACATGAAGGCAAGCACCACCCCTGGAAGAAGTGCGTGTGCTACGGCGTCTCCTACTAAGGCCTGCTTTCTCAAAAAAGAAAAAACCCCCACTGCAGAAGCGCCCGCGCCGATCAAAGCGCAACCAATCATCACCCACGCAAAGTTGCCTCCCATCATTATTCCTTCATGTCGCGTTCGCGAATAGGGTATTCCTTCGATTTAATCAAATCAGCAATTCGACTCAATACGTTCAATTTTCCACCGTAAGCGGTTCTTAAATTCTCTTCGGTGAGCACTTCCTCTTTGGGGCCCGCTGCCACCAATCGAGTGTTCAAGAGTATAACCCAATCAAAAAACTCCAAAGCCGTATGCAAATCATGATGGACCATAATCACGGTCTTTCCGGCTGTTCTCATCTCTCCTAAAATCTTAAGAATAGACTCCTCACTGGCTGCGTCGATTCCGACAAATGGCTCATCCATCAGGTAAACATCGGCTTGCTGGGCCAATGAGCGAGCGATAAATACTCGCTGCTGCTGCCCTCCCGAAAGTTCAGAAATCTGACGGTTTCGGTAGTCGTACATCCCCACCCGTTTCAGCGAGTCGGCCGCAATCTCTTTGTCCGATTTCGAAAGCCTACCAAATAAGCGCCCCTTGCGATAGCGTCCCATCATTGTAATGTCCATTACCGTGGCGGGAAAGTCCCAATCGACTGATTGCCTTTGGGGAACATAGCCGAGCCGCTCGCGTACCTTATCGGGATCCTTTTCAAAAACCTTCACGTAGCCGCTATCGGTTTCCAAAATGCCCATAGCCGCTTTAAGTAAAGTGGTTTTACCAGAACCATTTGGACCGATAATTCCAACTAGCTTCCCTTCGGGAATTTCAAAGTCGATATCCCAAAGAACAGGCTGCTTGTCGTAGCTCACCGTAAGGTTATGTGCTTCAAAAGCGATCATTGCAAAGCGGCTTTTATGGTTTCTACATTGTGGCGCACCATTTTTTGATAGGTTTCTGCGCCGCTGCCCTCGGGGCCGGGAGCGTCAGAATAGAGGGTTCCTCCCAACTTCACTTCTTCTCCCTTTTGGCGAACGCCTGAAACTACAGCGTCCATGGAGCGTGATGATATGCTCGACTCTATGAATACCGCACCAATCTGCTCAGTGATAATTAAATCTACCATTTGCTCTACATCTTTCAGGCCGTATTCAGCAGCAGTAGAGATCCCTTGAAGACCAATAACACGAATATCATATGCACGACCGAAATAGGAAAAAGCGTCGTGGGCAGTGAGCAATACCCTGTTCTGAATTGGAATCGCCTCCATTTCAGAAAGTGTCCATCGGTGGAGCTCCTCTAAATCGGACAAATACCCCTTTGATTTAATCGAGTCCAAAACGCCCAGTTCATTCAGTTCAGTGGACGATGCTGCTAAAACATGTTTCCAAAGTTGAACGTCAAACCAGATGTGCGGATCAGGATAATCGGATGTACCATCAGGCAAAATAAGTTCAGCATCAGAAAGTGTGGCCCCCAGAAAAATGACCGGCTTTCGCTTTGACATTTTCTCGAGGATATCCTGCATTCGCCCCTCAAGGTGGAGCCCGTTTGCGACGATTAAATCTGCCTCGGCCAAATAATCAAGGCTTTGTTTTGTGGGTTTGAAAAGATGCGGATCTGTGCCAGGACCCATAAGTGATACCACCGATACGCTCGTGTCGAGCATAGCTTTCATGGCATTGCCTATCATAGAGGTCGTTGTGACAACTAAAAAACGCTTCTGACTTTGATCGTTTTGGCTACAGCCAAAAGCGAATAAAATCAGCAAAACAAAAAAAATGTGCCTTCTCATGAAGGCACAAAGATCACCATTTTTAGATTAGTCTAAAAATATTGATTGAGTGGTCTAATAAATGGCACGTGACGTTCTTCGACCAGGACGATAGATTACGGAAAACTCAAGTGCACCTCGGTTTTGGGAATAATCACTCAATTCCGAAGTATTGATATCATATGAGATTCTGAAAATATTCGAGTTGTGTCTGATTCCCGCATGAAGAATCAAGGCATCTGATGTACGATATCCCAATCCCCCAATGGCTTGATAGGCCGTTCCTTCTATTTCATAATGCCCTAGCACAGTAGCGAGAAATTGATTTGACTCCCGCTGTCTCATATACAAGACAGACGCATCCATGAGAAAACTTCGGTTCACTTCGATTCTGGCACCTACGTTACCCATCCACCGCATCGGTAGCCTTGAGTCCTCTTCACCGATGAATGACTCATTGGGCATCGTAAGGTGAAATACGGCAAGGTCAGCGAAGGGATTGACTTTCTTTGTTCTATCCGTAGACTTGTAGGCAAACCCAATATTGGCATCAATCATAAATCTGGATGTCCTGTCGAAATTCTCTCTGGTCGGAAGATCGCCATCAAAGATAAATCCGTCGTATTGCGCGTCGAAAATCAAACCACTCGTGTTCACCCTCTTGTAAAGAATACCCAATTGAACTCCCGTTGAAAGTATATACTTGGTCTGATTCGGGTTTGTAATCTGATAAGCTCCTGACGCTAAAAAACTCGAAGAATTAATCACGTTAGCAGCATCTGTATTCACAAATGACCCTCCGAAACCAAACCGATCTCCTGTACCTAAGTCAAATGATACACCGAACGTGTTGATACTAGTGGCCAATGAGCTCCACTGAGTTCTGTATAAGGCTGCCACTCTCATATCCGTGAATTTCAGCATCCCTGTATTGGCGGGATTGAAAAGAATAGGAGCAGCTTGGTACTGCGAAATCTGCGCGTCTTGAGCTTGGTTCTTCTGTGCAAACAGAAGAGCCAAAGCTGCAAGAGTTATTACTAGTTGCTTTTTCATGATGGGGAATGTTTTAGTTCTTCTCATGGCTTATCGGAATAAGTTGATTCGTCCTGAGTAGTCGAAGGTCTCTCCTTCAAGATTCGTGGCTTTAACGGTGTACACATAGACTCCTACAGGCATTTCACTACCGTTGTCGGTGCCGTCCCAACCTATTTCTTGATCGGTCGTTTGGAATATCTCTCGTCCCCAATTGTCATACACTCTGAAATCGAGACTAATGAACGGCCCTCCACGTACGAAGTACACGTCGTTGGTATTGTCTCCGTTTGGTGAGAAACTGTTTGGCAATCGCGGCGGAAGTACAATTTGTCCTTCTACAAATATCGTTTGCGACACAGAGTCTGCACAACCGGTAGAACCGGTTACGGTCAAGTTCACAATATAGTCTCCTTCATCAGGATAACTGTAGGTTGGGTTTTGCACTTGCGAGAAGCCTAAACCGTCTCCGAAATTCCAAGACCATTGCTCAGCAAGAGTAGACTCATCATCAAAGATGAAGTCGAAATTGATCGGCGCTCTTGTTTGGTTTACAGAGAAGTCAGCCTGCGGCCCTTGAACCACATTGATTAACTGGGTTGTAGTATCTGTGCAGCCTATGCTACTTTCAACCACGAGCTGAACACTTTGACTTCCTTCTTCATTGAAGACAAACGTTGGGTTTTGCTGATTATCAATATTACC
Source organism: uncultured Cryomorphaceae bacterium (assembly GCA_964556465.1). Classification (GTDB taxonomy): domain Bacteria; phylum Bacteroidota; class Bacteroidia; order Flavobacteriales_D; family Cryomorphaceae; genus JAKVAV01. The sequence goes on from CAZKXG010000055.1 coordinate 9,920, forward strand.
GTTACCGAAATCCCAGACATACCCGTCTATTTCGCCCTCAAAGACTTCAGTTGCATCAGTAAATTGAACCGGTGATCCGACACATGCATTTGAAGTGGTAAAGGCTGCTGCAAGCGGCGCACTGATATTTACCAGTACGGTATCTGTTCCTTCTGCACAGCCCTCAAATCCTGTAGCTGTAAGAATGATTTGCACTTCTTCAGCAATTACATCTGCACTTCCGAATACATACTCTGGAGCAAACTCATCACCCGTGTTCAAGAATATACCATCTCCTTCTGTAGACCATGATATAGTCTCGAAGTTTTCAGCACTTCCCGACATGCTCAACAGACCTGAAGTCTCGCAAATAAATTGGTCGGGACCTGCAGAAACTACAGGCGCAGGGTTAATGGTAAAGAGCACCGTGTCAGTAGCTGCCTCACAAGGACCATTGTTGGTCGAAGTGATGATCAATTCTGCAAACCCTACGAGTATGTCGTTTTCTCCGAATACATAGGTCGCATCAAGACTCGTGTTGTCTGGTTCAAATGTTCCGAAAGACGTTGTAGACCATATAGCTTCTCCTGTGGACGAAATTCCACTAAGCTGCACGCCACCATCAGTAGAGCAGAAGATTTGATCCACTCCGGCACCAACAGTAGCAGGCTGAATGAAGGTGACTTCAAAGTCTGCAGAATTTGATCCGCAAACACCATCGGAAGTCGCCGTCAGTGTCACTGTTGCAATACCTGCAGCCAATTCAGCAGCCGAAGGTATATAAGTAACCTCTTCGCTCACATTGTCGGGTGAGAATGTTCCCGCACCTGTCGAGCTCCAGATAAAGGAATCTTCGTTCGATACATTTCCATTCAACTCTATAGCAGGATCAGAAGTACAGACAGCTGCTTCAGCGATAATCTCTACTCCAGGAATTCTGTCGATACTCACCACAAGTGAATCGGTGAATGAAGGACATGTTCCATTTCCTTGAGCTGTAAGGAAGAGTGTCACTTCTCCTAAATCCAAGTCGTCTTGCGTCCATTCATACACAGGGTTAAGCACGTCACTTTGTGGAGTGAAAGAACCTGCTCCTGAACTTGTCCAATTGAAGTTAGAAGAACCTTGAACTGTTCCGCCCAATTGAACGGTTGTTTGGTCTTCACAAATTTCAATGTCAGCACCTGCATCAGCAGAAACAGCTCCGGAGAACGTAATCTCCATTTGGTCAGAGTCCGCAGCACATAGCCCGTTACCAATAGTGGTAAGAGTGAGCACGGCACCTCCTGCAATACTGTCTACCTCCGACGGTACATAAACCGCAGTGAGTGTGTTGGCATCAGGTGTGAAAATTCCCGTTCCCGATGTAGTCCATACTCCACCTGAAGCATCTGTTACAGAACCAAGGAGCTGAACTCCTTCTATAGCTCCACAGATTACCGCATCGGCCCCGGCATTGGCTTCAGGAAGAGGTTGGAATGTCAGAGTCAAGGAAGCCGTGCCTTCACTACAAAGTACACTATTGGTAGAAGTCAAAGTGATTTCCACTGAACCTGCATCAATATCGGCCTGACTTGGATCGTAGAACGCATTGAGCGATGTATTGTCAGGGAAGAATTCACCAGTACCATTGGTTGTCCAAATTCCTGTGTTGCTATCACCACTCACTACTCCATTCAAGGCCACCAGATCTTCGGTTTCACAAACCTCAGTGTCTTCACCTGCGAATACGAAGGCACCATCACCGAAGCTCAATTCGAAGCTATCACTCACTTCTTCACATATACCGTTATTGGTAGATGTAAGTGTGATAGTAATCGAGCCCGCATCAATATCGTTTTGTGTGAAGTTGTAGACCGCGTTCAAGCTAGTTGCTGAAGGCGAGAATGTTCCATCTCCGGTGGTAGTCCAGATACCTGTAGTAGATCCCTGGCTCACTTCTCCAAAGAGTTGTGCTCCACCAGCTTCATTACACACCTGCTGATCAGGTCCTGCACTCACCACAATTCCAGTATTGATATCCAAGAAGAGTGAGTCTGAATCTGCAAAGCAGTTGCCGTTTCCTGTGGTCGTCAAGACCAAGAATACTCCACCGCCATCAATATCAGCCTGACTCGCCACATAGAATGTGCTCAGATCATTGTTGTTTTGGAATGATCCTGAACCAGTAGTTGCCCACTGACCGCCTAAAGCGTCATTCACTGTTCCCGAGATTGCAAATGGAATCACTTCTCCACAAACGGCCTGATCGTCGCCGGCAATTGCTTCAGGACCATCAATGAAATTGAGGGTCAAGAAGTCAGAAGCCAGGTTGCAGCTATTTGTAACTGTCGCGGTCAAATTCACCGATCCGTTTACCAAATCATCTGCACTCGGCACATAGGTGGCCGTGATGCTCGTGTTGTTTGGTGTGAAAGAACCTGTACCTGTAGTACTCCACAGAACCTCATCTCCACCATTGATAGTGGCAGATACTTCTGCTTCCGGAGCATTATCACAAGTGGTAATGTCTTCTCCTACGTTCACAGTTCCCTGAGGGAATATCTCGAGAATCAAGGTATCAGAAACCGCCGTACAGTTTCCAACGTCAGTTGACGTCAATACAAACTCTATGATTTGATTGGTCACATCTGCTGCAGAGAAAATGTACTCGGCATTTAAGTCAGAAGCATTCGGTGAGAATGTCCCTGAACCATTGGTTGTCCAAACACCTGTATTATTGGCTCCTGAAACGAGACCGTTAAGGACTACAGATGTTTCTGAGGAACATACAGTAAGGTCTGTTCCTGCATTCACCTGAGGTGCCGGTGTAAATGTTACCACCATATCATCTTCAGCTTGGTTACATGAGTTCACTTCGAAAGTGAATGTCACCGAACCGTTGGTCAAATCATCATCACTTGGAATATAGTTCACATCCGTTCCTTGGTTGTTTGGCAAGAATACTCCTGTTCCAGACGATACCCAGAACCCTTCTGTTGCGGCACCTCCGATTACTCCGCTCAACGTAATGTTCGCATTGTTTTCACAGATGAACTGATCTGCACCGGCATCGGCAGTACCTGCCGGTAAGATGAAGACTGCTAAGTCATCACTCACAGGAGTACAGTTTCCATTATTGGTAGATGTAAGTGTTAAGGTTACTTCACCAATTAAAGAGTCAGCCGAAGAAGCAAGGTACGATGCGTTCAGGTTGGAAGCGTTCGGCACGAATACACCCGTTCCACTAGTCGTCCATGTTCCTGTAGCAGTTCCACCACTTACCTGTCCGCTCAATGGCACAGCCAAATCATCAACACAAGCGAAGAAGTCTTCTCCTGCTTCCACAAGCGGAGCTGGTGTGAATGTGATTGTAATTTGATCAGCAACCGGCACACAATTTCCATTTCCGAAAGTGGTGTATGTCAAGGTCACTGAACCATTTGCCAATTCTGATGGCGATGGCGTATAAAGAGCATTCGGCGTTGTATTATCAGGCGCGAATGATCCTGCTCCACCACTCCAGCTTGCTCCATCGGCTACGGTGAAAGATGCAGCCAATTGAACATCAGGATTGTTTTCACAAATCGTTTGATCTACACCTGCATCAATTACCGGCGCGGGTGTAAATGTTATGGTAATCTGATCTGATACCGCATCACAGTTTCCGTTTCCAAGACTCGTCAAAGTCAAGGTTACACTACCTGCTGCAAGTTCAGTCGCTGTTGGTTGGTAACTAGCCGTAAGCGAGTTATTACTTGGCGTAAAGCTACCAAGACCTCCACTCCACTGACCACCTGCAGCGAATTGCACTGAGCCACTCAATTGAACCGTGCTATTGTTTGCGCACACTTCCTCATCGGCTCCTGCATTAACGACAGGGGCAGGAGTGATCGTGATATTCATTTGGTCTGTCACCTCAGGACAAGCTCCTGTACCCACAGACTCTATCGTTAGAGTTACAAAACCATTCGTGATCTCTGCCGCAGAAGGCGTGTAGATTGCATCTGCGGTCTCATCATTCGGATTGAAGAATCCTTGTCCTCCTGTCCATTGGATACCAGTAGCATTTGTGAATGCACCTTCAAGCTCTACAGTAGGATTGTTCGCACATGAAATCAAGTCTACACCAGCAGATACTGTCGGTACGGGGTCGAAGAAGATGGTCACCTCATCGGACTCAGCCAAACAGTTCCCGTTTCCGGTAGTAGTCAAAGTAAGCGTAACACTCCCCGCAGCAATCTCGGCTGCAGTCGGCGTGTAAACGGCATTTGTATCAAGGGCATTCGGAGAGAACGATCCATTTCCTCCAGACCAAGTGGCACCTCCCGCTACTGTGAATGTTCCATCCAACTGAGCGTTAGGAGTGCTCGCACAAAGCGTAATGTCATCTCCAGCACCTACTGTTGGTGCAGGTGTAAAGTTGATGGTTACATCATCACTCTCAGCCAGGCAGTTTCCGTTTCCTGTAGAAGTCAAGGTCAATGTGATACTTCCCGCAGCTATTTCTGCTGCACTTGGGGTGTAGATAGCGTTCAATGTTGTGTTGTCCGGAGCGAATGTTCCCAAACCTCCTGTCCACTGTCCACCTGTGGCATTGAGTATAGTTGCATTAAGCTGTACCTCGGAATTGTTTGAACAGATATCTTGATCTGCCCCGGCAGAAACTACCGGTTCAGGATCAATGGTAATTGTCATTTGATCTGATTCAGGCAAACAGTCTGCGTTTCCTGTGGTCGTCAAAGTCAACGTTACCGTACCTGCTGCAATTTCTCCCGCAGAAGGAACATAGGTCGCATTCAGAGAGTTTGCGTCCGGAGTAAATGTTCCGGCACCTCCACTCCAAGTCGCACCTGTGGCTACCGTAATGAATCCCGTAAGCGTTACCTCTACATCGTTGGCACAAACCGTTTGGTCTATACCTGCATTTGCAGTTGGCGCTGGTGTAAATGTAATTTCAACATCATCAGATACCGGCAGACAGTCTGCATTTCCGGTAGTTGTCAAAGTCAATACGATACTTCCCGCTGCAATTTCTGCAGCCGTCGGTGTGTACTCTGCGTTTAGCACATTGGCATTCGGACTGAATGATCCGGCACCGCCTGTCCAAGTTCCACCGGTAGCTATAGTAACTGCTCCTGCCAACTGGGCTGCAGCGTTATTCGAACATACTTCAAAGTCAGCACCAGCATCGGCCGTTGGTGAGTCTCCAAAAGTGTAGGTCACATTATCAGTAACTGCGATGCAATTTCCGTTTCCGGTTGAAGTCAACGTGAGCGTTACACTTCCCGCGGCGATTTCACCATTGCTAGGCGTATATGTCGCATTCAACGTGTTCGCGTCAGGAGTAAACGTTCCCGTTCCACCGCTCCATACTCCGCCGGTAGCAATACTTACAGAACCATTAAGAACTACTTCCGGATTGTTTGAACAAACTTCTGTACCTATTCCTGCATCTACTACCGGTTCCGGTGTAATGGTAATCACCATCTGATCGGATTCAGGATTACAGTCACCGTTTCCGGTTGTAGTCAAAGTCAGGGTTACAGAACCCGCAGCAATTTCAGCAGCAGTTGGAGAGTATATCGCTCCCAACGTGTTTGCATCCGGAGTGAATGTTCCGGCACCGCCAGACCATGTTCCACCTGTCGCAATGTTCACGTTTCCGTTAAGTGTTACGTCTGCAGCATTTGCGCATACCGTTCTGTCGAGTCCTGCATTGGCAGAGGGAGCAGGCGAGAATGAAATCTCAACGTCGTCACTTACCGGCAGACAATCCCCGTTTCCGGTTGTTGTCAATGTAAGCGTTACGCTTCCTGCTGCAATCTCGGCCGCAGTCGGACTGTAGACAGCATTCAAAGTGTTGGCATTCGGGCTATATGATCCGGCACCGCCTGACCATGATCCTCCAGCCGCAATGGTAACTGCTCCTGAAAGTGCGGCATCAGCGTTATTCGAACATACTTCAATGTCAGCTCCCGCATCAGCAGTAGGCGCAGG
>CAZKXG010000055.1:15887-17710 GCA_964556465.1 uncultured Cryomorphaceae bacterium
GACCAGTCCTCCCAGAGGTAGAAGAGGATCGCGCCGCTGATGATGTACGCGATCACCGTCACGATGCCCACCGACACCGGCATCTGCAGTAGGCGCAGGGCCGAATGTGTAGGTAACATTGTCAGTTACCGCAATACAATTTCCGTTTCCGCTAGAAGTCAACGTTAAGGTCAATGATCCCGAAGCGATTTCACCGGCACTTGGGGTGTACACTGCATTGAGCGTGCTTGCATTCGGAGTGAATGTTCCTGATCCACCACTCCACGTTCCGCCCGTGGCAATAGTCACCGATCCGTTAAGACTGATCTCAGGATTGTTCGAGCAAAGCTCTAGTCCAACTCCTGCATCAACCGTAGGTTCAGGAGTGATCGTAATGACCACTTCATCTGTAGTTGGATTACATGTCCCGTTTCCGGTCGTAGTTAAAGTCAACGTTACCGTTCCTGCTGCGATCTCTCCCGCACTTGGTGTGTAAGTTGGGTTCAGAATATTTGCATCGCTGAATACTCCTGCACCACCACTCCAGGTTCCTCCCGTTGCGATAGAAACAGATCCGTTCAGACCTACTTCTGCGTTATTCGCACAGATGGTCTGATCTGATCCAGCACTCGCTGTTGGTGAAGGTGTAAAGTTGATCACTACATTATCACTTACAGGTAAGCAATCATCGTTTCCTGTTGTTGTCAAAGTCAACGTCACTGTTCCAGCTGCAATCTCTGCTGCACTTGGCGTATAAACTGCATTCAGTGTATTGGCATTAGGTGCGAACGTTCCCGTTCCTCCACTCCATGCTCCACCTGTCGCTACCGTTACAGATCCATTCAAGCTGATGTCCGCGTTATTCGAACATGCCACTTGATCGGCTCCTGCATCGGCAGTTGGTGAAGGACTGAAGGTATAAGTCACATTATCCGTTACTGCCAGACACGTTCCGTTTCCTGTCGAAGTCAAGGTCAATGTCAATGATCCCGAAGTAATCTCTCCCGCACTTGGCGTGTATACTGCATTCAAGTCATTGGCATCAGGAGTAAATGTTCCCGATCCGCCTGACCATGTTCCTCCCGTAGCTCCTGTTACTGAACCACCCAAAGTGATGTCGGCATTGTTGGAACACAATTCCTCTCCTACTCCTGCATCTACTATCGGAGCTGGCGTGATGGTGATCACTACTACGTCTGTTACCGGATTACAGGTTCCGTTACCCGTTGTGGTCAATGTCAACGTTGCCGTTCCTGCTACGACCTCTGCTGCACTCGGTGTGTAAACCGCGTTTAGTGTATTCGCATCAGGGTTAAACGTACCCGTTCCACCGCTCCAGCTTCCGCCAGTCGCTACAGTCACCGATCCATTCAAATTAATGTTTGAGTTATTGGCACAAACGATTGCATCAGTTCCTGCATTAGCTGTTGGAGACGGTGTGAATGTGATTACCACATCATCGCTCTCAGGCAAGCAGTCGCCATTTCCGGTCGTTGTCAATGTCAATGTTACTGTTCCTGCAGTGATTTCCGCTGCGCTTGGAGTATAAACCGCATTCAGCGTGTTTGCATTTGGTGCGAACGTTCCCGTTCCTCCACTCCATGATCCACCTGTCGCTACAGTCACAGAACCACTCAAGTTGATGTCTGCATTGTTTGCACACGCTACTTGGTCTGTTCCTGCATCGGCCGTTGGTGCCGGGCTGAATGTATAAGTCACATTATCGTTTACAGGAACACAGTTTCCGTTTCCTGTAGATGTCAATATCAAGGTTACCGATCCTGCAGTGATCTCTCCCGCACTTGGCGTGTATACTGCATTCAAGTCATTGGCATCAGGAGTAA
>CAZKXG010000056.1:0-8614 GCA_964556465.1 uncultured Cryomorphaceae bacterium
AAAACGCCCGAACAATCGGGCGTTTTGTTGATTTCAGAAATATTCTAAAAAAGGAAATTGGTTTCGCTACCAAGCGATATAGGTCTTCTTCTAATCCTCGTCTTAAATCTTCCAACACAATTTACTTTTGACTCCAAAGGTAAATGACGAGATGCAGACTTCTGTGATTTAAGTCACCATTTTTGAATTGCAAAAAGGAGGCATCCTCATCACATTTTCCCCTTCATCATCTGATTCCAATAGAGATAAGGAAGTCCGTATTTCTTAAGGATCCACATGCTGTACTGTTCTTTGGTGGTATCCACAAACTTGCTCAAGAGCGGATCGCTATCGCGCACATTTCCGTACTTAAATTCGGCCAATACCATTTTTCCATAACCTGTTACCAAAGGACAAGAACTATATCCTTCATATTTCTCCTGTGGCTTGCTGTCGTGGTTCATGATATGGATGATATTACCTACTACAACAGGTGCTTGCTTTCGAATAGCTGCTCCTGTTTTTGCCGTGGGCAATGCCGCTGAATCTCCCAAGCCAAAGACATTGGGATAATCAGGATTCTGCAAAGTATTTATATCTACATTCAACCAGCCTTTATTCGCACCCTCTTTAAATGAAAAAGGAGATTCCTTAATGAAATCAGGCGCCGACTGAGGTGGGGCTAAATGAAGCATATCGTAAGGCATGGCAATCACTGTTTCGCCCTCAAGTCGCTCATTAATCTTATTCCCTTCGTTGATGACACAGCCATTTTCTCCTGGCTCAGAGTAATGGAAATATATCGTTTTGTTAGGTCCATCTATTCGCGATGGTGCGTAGTAAGGCTTGAATATAATATCTCTTTCTAAGATTATTTTATTCAAGGTCTTTGCAAATTCTTTCACCCCAAAAATCACCGATCCCGGCGTAGCAAATATGACGTTCGACATGTCTCGAAGGCCATTCTTACGCAAGTAATGCTCCGCCAAGTACATGATTTTTTGAGGTGCACCACCGCACTTGATTGGAGTCGATGGTTGCGTAAATACGGCATTTCCACCTGCAAACTTCTTGAGTACTTCCCAAGTGTAATTTGGATCAGTGTAATTACTACAAACCCCATCTTTTCCAAGTGCTTCTTTAAGACCGGGAAGAGCGTCCAAGTCCATCTGAATACCAGGGGTCAAAACCAAATAATCATAGGTGAAATCTCCCGATGATTTAGTGCTTACTTTATTGTTTTCAGGATCAAAAGTCGTCGCGAAGTCTTTTACCCACTCGACCCCCTTAGGAATTTGATCTTTTTCAGGTCTTATTGTCGCGTCGTAATCGAAAGTACCGGCTCCCACTAGCGTCCATGCGGGTTGGTAGACATGATCTTTTGCGGGTTCGATAATGGCCACCTCAGTGTTGGGTCTCTTTCTTTTTAACTGAGCAGCAGTCATTATACCTCCTGTTCCACCGCCTACTATAATTACTTCATAATGTGATTTCATCTCGATAGGTTTTATTCAACAGCTAAAGATAAAGAGTAGAACTCAGGAAAATGTGACCTGAGTTACTTCCAACTAAAACGTAAAAAAGTAGCCCCTGTAGAGATTGCCTTCCGAAGTAGATTCATGATGAATTAGCCCTCCACTTTCTTAGCTCCATTTTTCAAGTGATTGGCAAGAAATACCTCCATCGCTCGGTAGAACTCAAATCGGTTTTCTTCATTGCGAAAACCGTGTCCTTCGTTCTCTTTCACCATGTACTCCACCTCAACTCCGCGCTTTTTCATTGCTGCCACCATCTGATCGCTTTCATCCACATTCACACGTGGATCCTTCGCTCCTTGAGCCACGAAAAGAGGCGCTCTAATTTTATCGGCATGAAAAACGGGAGAGGCTGCACGTAACATCTCAGAATCCTTTTCGTCTTCCGGGTCGCCCACCATTTCGTACATCATTTTTTTAAAAGGCTCCCAATACGGAGGGATAGTGCCCATAAAAGTGAAAAGGTTTGAAACACCTACGTAGTCAATTCCACATGCAAATAAATCCGGTGTAAAAGCCATTCCCGCAAGGGTGGCGTATCCACCATAGCTGGCACCGTATATGGCAACCCTATCTCTATCAGCGATACCTTTTTCTATTAACCAGTTCACCCCATCGGTAATATCATCTTGCATCTTTTTACCCCATTCTCGGAAGGAAGCTTCCCAAAAAATGCGGCCAAAACCTGTTGATCCACGGAAGTTCATTTGCAAAACGGCGTAACCACGATTGGCCATCAACTGAATCTCGGGATTGAAGCCCCAAGTGTCTCTCGCCCATGGCCCTCCGTGCGGATTGACCACTACGGGCAGGCCTTTGGCTGAATCCAAATCGTGGCCTGCCGGTAAAGTGAGGTAACCGTGAATGGTCAACCCATCGCGGCTTTGATACTTGATTGGCGTCACTGAAGCCATGTGTTTTTCGTCAAGCCATGGTGCAGGATTGCCAATAAAAGTGATTTCACCACTCGCCTTGTCATATAGACTGTATGCTCCCAAAGACTTGTCGCTATGGGTTCTGACGATGAACTTATCCTCGTCATCATTTCTCGAAACGAAGTAAACTTCCATCCCACGAAACTCCTCTTGCAACTTCGCATGCATCGCTTTTCTTTCCTCATCAAAGAAATGGTATTTATGCTTGATGCCAGTGTAAGAAACGGCGGTTAGTTTTTTATCCTTTCGGCTGTAGCCCAATCCACTCACATCAAAATCAGGATCCTCGTAGAGCACTTTTTCCTCTTTTCCCGTATTGGGATCAAATACGACGATGGCCGTTTTATCCCTGCCCAGATTGCTACTCGCATAAAGTTTTTGATTGTCAAAAGTGAAAAACTCGGGGCTGAGCGTCTCCTTGAAACTCGTGGTGAGGATGGACTCAAATGGCTGGTCTTCTGCACCTCGATAGAGTAAGGAAGTATTCACCCCGTCGCTGGTGATTGCCACACGGAGCTTTCCGTCATGATCGGTCATCCATCCAGTGATGTTTCCCGGGTTCTCCATGATTAGCTCCAAATCACCCGTTTTGACATTGAGGCGATAAGGATCAAAAAGCTGTGGATTACGCTTATTTAGCCCCACGATCATGTGTTCTTTGTCTTCTTCTAAATGATCGATGATTTGGGTTCGCACCCCTTCGATTCTTGTGAGAGGCTTCAAATCCTTTCCATCGGGGTCTACAGCTACGAGGTAGAAATTCTCATCCCCATTGTCGTCTTTGAGGTAAACGATTCGCTCAGCATTGGCCCAAAAACAGTCTTGAATATCGCGATCGGAGTGAGCGGTAATTCTAGTCGTTTCTTCACTGCCCACTTGTTTTACAAAAATGTTCATCCTGCTATTCCAAGGCGCCAAATAGGAATAGTATTTCCCATCCGGCGAAATCCGAAAAGCGGAAATCTCAGGGTTCATAAAAAAGTCTTCTACCGGAATCTCGGGAATAACCGAGAGAGCTACGTCTGTCATTTCTTCTTATCAGTTTTTTACGGAGTTTCTCCGCATACTTTGAACGAGTTTTCAGTGAAAATCATCTTGATAGTCGCTGTTCTTTCTCATTTCTGAGAGGTAACAAACATGATAATAAATTGATTTCTGTTGGGTTAAAAAATGATAAGCGGTTAGCTGTACTGAGTCACTCTTCACATTAAGAAAGGTGAAGGTTCCTCACTAATTCTCGTGATTTCTACTTCACCAAACCTACCTCACTAGCTTCCTAAAACACTACTGTACAATCAAATAAACATCAAGCAATGCATATACCCTAAACCTAGTCTATTTGCACAAAAAACCTATGCGTTTAGTTTTGTCCAAAATTCAAAAATAAAAGATGAAGAACAAATTGATTTGGGCTGTGATGATGCTCTTGTGTGTTGGATTGGTGAGCTGCAATGACGACGACGATGATAACGGGCCTTCCACCCCGCCCTCGAATACCGGATTTAGCTTCGTGAGTGGAACTGAAGGTTCCACATTTGAAATCACCTATCCTGACGGTACAACCGTAACTACAGGTGGTACAAGTGTAAATGACGCAAATGGACAACTTTTAGATCTGGATTATTATCGACAGTTTCTGATCAGCACAGATACGGCTACCTTTTTCTTTCGAATAAGCATACCGCAAGACACCGCTTCGAGCGATGCGGTAAATAAGGATCACACGTTATTCCCGTTCCGGTTGGACTTGCAAGATACAGGAGGCATGACCGAGGTATTCTCCGAGTTCTACTCTATCAGCGGGTCACCTTTTACCGGAAACGCGGAGGGTACCATCAAGATTTCGCGAGATGTGACTACGGCTTTAGGAATTTATTCAGTTATAGGTGAAGTTGACGCCACCTTCAATGCGTTTACCAGTCAAGAAACAAATGTTGAGGGATTTTTCTGGGCAAAAGAGTTCCCATGGTAAAGGATAACTAAAACAACCATTAAATGATCAATGCCCGAACTTAGTTCGGGCTTTTTTCTTTTCCTTCGGTCAGCAATGAGTTTACTTCACGAAATACGTCAATGCACCCTTTGTGCCGACCACCTGCCCCTTGGCCCAAAGCCTATCTTAACCGGGAATAAAAAGAGCAAGATCGCGATCGTAAGTCAAGCTCCGGGTAAAATTGCCAATGGCTGGGGGTTGATGAAGTGACTTTTTACAATGAAGACTACTTTTCGATCGCGCCGATGGGCTTTTGCTATCCCGGAAAGGGAAAAGGCGGAGACTTACCTCCACGTCCCGAATGCGCTCCCACTTGGCACGAGCAACTTTTCTCGATGCTCCAAGGGTTGGAAATCAAGTTGCTCATTGGTCAATACTCCCAAAAAGCATATCTCGGCTCACGCCGAAAGTCGAACCTCACCGAAACGGTCAGAACCTTTAATGACTACCTTCCGGAATTCTTTCCACTTCCCCACCCTTCTCCTCGCAATGGGATTTGGATGCGAAAGAATCTTTGGTTTGAAAAAGAGGTGGTGCCCGCTTTACAAGAGAAAATAAGATTGGTCATCAATCACTAATCATTACCGCAAATTGACACTATGACCGAGACACCAAAAGCTGAACTTATTGCATTTCTATTGGAAAACACCAATGAGAAAATCAAAGAGCTACAAGTGCAAATAGAAAGTTTGGAAGAATCACGCAACTCAGAGTCGAAAAGCACCGCAGGCGACAAGCACGCCGTGGGACGAGCCATGGCACAGACGGAACTCGATAATCTTAGCAAACGCTTTACAGAACTGAAGGAGCAAGCCAACTTCCTTAAAAACCTCTCTGAAGAAAACTTCAATAAGGTCCAAAACGGGAGTTTGATTGAAACTACTATGGGAACATATTTTATGGCTATGGGGCTTGGAAAAGTAGAACTAGAAGGACAGACGTATTTTATTATCTCACCTGCCTCTCCCATCGGCCAAGCAATGCTTGGAAAAGTGCAAGGTGATGCCTTTCGTTTTAGAGATCAAGAAATGACCATCTTGTCCTTGAGCTAATCGAAAAAAGTAGATTTAACCCTGTGAAGCCCATCGCCAAAGAACTCATCCGATTTACCCGAGAGCACAGCCACTTCGGTTTTCTCACGGCGATGAGCTTACTGTTGGTAGCATTGGTCACTTTTAACTTCTACTACGACTTCGAAGATTCTGTCATCGATTCTTACACCGGCTCCTGGCTCAAGGGCCTGTGGATGTTTCTCTATGAGGGTATCCCCTATCTGATGACCGTCGGCTTGTTGGCGGTTTTTGGATTAAAAAAGGATTGGATCAAAAAGCCGGGTTTCTGGGTTCATTTCGCGATTGGTTTTGGGATACTTTCCTTTGATAGATCATGGTATCTCTGGCCTCATGTCAAAGATCTACTGGATCCCTCTGAATCAAGATTCATCTACAAAAACTTATCAACTGTAAAAGGCCTCCTTGCTGTCGTACTACCACTAATAGTCTTATACCCCATTTTAGAACCCAAAGGCAAAAGAGAGTTTTATGGCTTGCAGTTCAAAGGGTTCACTCCTCGGCCTTATTTCAGCATTCTGGCAGTGGCTTTGGTATTCATTTTCATCGGTGGATTCTTCAGTGACCTACAAGAGTATTACCCCCGATACCTCAAGAGCGGCGGTAGCGTATTCGCTCTGTACAATGGCATTCCCGAATGGAGAGCAGTAGCAGTTTACGAGTTTTTCTATGGACTTGATTTTATTTCCACTGAATTGATTTTTCGGGGATTTCTCATCCTCGGCATGCACAAGTATTTGGGGCCTTATGTAGTTTACCCTATGGTAGTCAGCTATTGCGTTTTGCACTTTGGCAAACCACTCACCGAGGCCATCTCATCAATTTTTGGGGGGTATATTTTGGGCGTTATCGCCCTGTATCACCGTAATATTTGGGGTGGGGTCATCATCCACGTAGGCGTCGCTTGGGGAATGGAGATCATCGGCTACCTGCATCGCGTTTTGTAAAAGTCGGCATGGAAAATGGATATGAAGCAAATATTCTTTTGCCACACGATTTATTGTCGGCTAACTTTGCCTCTACCAAAATGACCTCATGAAAAATCTGATTCTCATACTCACAATTCTTATCTCCACCCTTTCGGGAAAAGCACAAGACACCATCTTCTTCGCTCCCGAAGGTTTTCCCGTTTTCACTTGGATGGATGCGGAGACGTATTCCGTTTTTACGGAAGTAGACACTGCCGACCTTATCCTTGAAACAGCCTACTACCTTGACCGCACGCTGAAGCGCCAATGCACATACGCCGATTATTCGAAAAACTTAAAACACGGTAAATGCATCGAATATTACGAAGGAGGAAAAACGTGGTACCAATCGGAATACAAGGAAGGAATTAAACACGGAAACTTCATCAGCTTTCACCCGAACGGAAAGATGAAGCGGCAGGATTTCTACCGCAATGACACCTTGATTTCTGGTTGGAATTACGACGAATCAGGAAAGCGGGTAACTCCCTACCCTTTTGAGGTCGAGCCCACTCCCAAGAAAGGACACGAAGCTTTTTTAGAAGAGATAGGCAAGCAGTTAAAGCTGACAGAGGAAGAAAATGAAGACGTCATAAGCGTTGACGTTGAGTTTTGGATCACCCGCGATGGTGATATACGAGCGGTTGTGGCCAAATCAGAAAATACTGAAGCCGCAAAAATTGTGGAGGAAGCCTTTCCCAATTTGCGGTCCTGGAAATCAGGATTGCGCGACGGAGAGCCCGCCGTTTTTCGAGGGTTTACAACGCTTTATCTCGATCCGGAAGTGGTATCAAAAAAAGAGAAATAACCCAAGTCATCATTTCATCTGCATGACATGCAGCAAGTCTGACTCATCGACTGATGAGAAACTTTTGACTGTAATCCATTCCTTCTCTTTTGACCACGATCGTGTAAAAACCAGGGTCAAGATGTGCCACCGATAAGGATGCGGCATTTCTCATTTGATTCTTTTGCAGCAATAGCTTTCCAAGCGCATCAAAAACCTGCAACTCATCAATTGGTTTATCCCAAAAAACAGTCTCTGAAGCAGGATTGGGGTAAATCAAAACTCGATCGATCTGCTCAACTTCATCCATGCTGAGGATATAACAAGGGCTACCTCCGACACCGTAAACCAATTCACCATTATCTAAAAAACATTGAAACCTTGCTTCGTATTGAGGGAGAATGACAAAGTTTGAATTTCCGATCAGATCAGAAGCTGATCCCACCGGGCCGATACCTTCAATAATCGGAGCGGTGAACAGTCCAAATGAAAATGTTGAGTACATCGGGTCAACTACCGGAGATGTGTATACAACCCTCCTGTTTTGAATCGGGGATTCAGGGATTTCCATCCAAAAATCAACTGAATCAACTACCACTTTGAATAGCAGCACATCTTGAGGCTCTTCACCGGGAAACGTGTATCCATGATCCACCTCATCTTGAATCGTCCATATATCACCTGGTTCTGCACTAAAATCATAGAGTAAATGCCATTCTTCGCTCTGAACGGCGTAACGCCACACGGTGTCGTTTTCGTACCGTAAATATTCCGAGCGCACATCAGGCTCATTCCAGCCTTCCTGAATTTCAGTTCTGGTTAAAACGGCAGCTTCCTGACCACCAATAGTTTCTTCTCCGACAACGGCATAATGGATCGTTCCGCAATCGATGGATTGAAGACAAAAAACGCGGTAATACCACTCCTGCCCTGGTTGAAACCACTCGACTTCATCTTGCGCAAAGCTTTGAAAAGAAAAAAGGATGAGTAAAAAAGTAGATAGCTGTTTCATATCATTCGATGATTAGTTTTTGGCTGAAATTGGTATCTCCGTCTTTGATCAAGACTGTATAAAACCCAGGTGGTAAATGCTCAACTGAAAGGGATTGATACCCGTTGATTTGCTTTTGCAAAAGCAGTTTTCCCGTGGCGTCGAATAAGGAGATTTGATCGATTGGTTCTGCCCACGAAATATTTTCTGAAGCAGGATTGGGAAAGAAAATTTGACGCTCTTTTTGCACCTCGTCCAGGGAGAGGGTGCAGGAAGAAAAATCGGGATTGAGGTAATTCAAAGAAGACGATGTAAAGCAGCGCAGCTCAACATTGGTTTCAATATCGCAGATTCCA
>CAZKXG010000056.1:8624-11534 GCA_964556465.1 uncultured Cryomorphaceae bacterium
AGAAACTAACCCTTCCTGGTAGACATTGGAAATGGCGAATGCATGGAGCTGCTGTCACCTTTGCCCAAAACATTAAAAAAATATCGCAGATTCCAAATCTGCCGAAAGGAATGACAAACATGGCGGGGTCACCCAGATATTCCAAAACCGTTCGGGTAGCAGGGAACATTTCTATCATCCCTTCGAATCCCGATAGGTGGCTGTAAGTGACTTGCAGTTCTACCAATTCCTGACCGGAAATGGTTACGAATGAAACTTCTGAAACAACTACGCTCATGCTCTCCTGCACTCCATTCATCTCTACGGTGTAGATCCACTCTGCTCCTTCGCTATAAATCATCCCGATGGCAAAAGAGTCCATTGCTTCCGTCGCGTAATAAACGGTGTCGTTTGACTCATACATGTAGTACGGCGGCTCATTGAGCAAGCAGCCCAAACCCGAAGGAACGGCTTCAATCTTGCTGCATGGCTGTCCCAAGAAATCAGTAAGCTCAGTTACTGAATAGGTCGTCGTAATATCTGCTTGACTGATATCGCCAACGCTGTTCCAATTATATACCCAAGTGGTTCCCAACTCAAACCATTGAGGCTCTTGGGCGGAGGATGCAAGCGAGAAAATACAAAAAAGGGAAAAGACAATGTGTTTCATAATCTTAGTTTTGGTTTTGATTCTAAATTCTCCAACGTCCAATCAACTCCTACCGAAAACAATATAATGAACGAATCTCATTTCCAAAATCTAGAAAACGTTTATCATAGTGCCAAAATCAACCGAATTCCCTACAAAGGAATGACGCTAAAAGTAAGCGAAGGCACAGCAGAATTAACCTATTCGGTATCTCCCGATTTTTTTCACAAAATGGAAGCCCTACACGGATCTGTTTATTTTAAAATGCTGGATGATGCAGCTTATTTTGCGGTGAATTCAATCGTGCCCGAGTTCTTTGTATTGACCACTTCATTCTCTATCGACCTCCTCAGACCTGTCACCGGAGGAAAGCTTACCGCAAAGGGTACAGTGAGTTTCTCCTCAAAGAACCTTTGGATAGCCGAAGCTGTTCTCACTGACGATCGAGGTAGAAAAATTGCCATCGGCAAAGGTCGTTTTGCAAAAAGTCGTTTTACCTTGGAGGACGCTTTAGAGTCACGTTTATGAAAAAAACCATTCTGATTCTCTTTGCGCTCATTCCCTGGATGGGCTTTGGACAGGAAATAATCAAAGGTAAAATCACTGACTCCAAATCAGGTGAGAGTCTTCCCTTCGTTCACATTATTTCGGCGAAAGCCAAAGCAGTAAGCGACATAGAAGGGAACTATACACTGCGGGTACCTCGAAATACAAACCTCACCGACAGCATTGAGTTTTCCTTGATTGGCTATGCCAAAAAGAAAATCACCTTTAGTGATTTGGGGGAAAGCCCAAAAGTGAAAATGGAAAAATCGGCTCTTGATCTGGCTGTATTCACGGTAGTGGCCAAAGAAGATCCCGCCTATGCGATGATTCGAAATGCTGTAAAAATGCGGAAGCAGAACGATCCCGAACAGCTCCCCAAATTTCGATACCATTCATACAACAAGGCATACTTCGACATGGATCGCTCTGACGAGGAAATCAAGCGGGAATTGGATTCATCCAATTTTGCCAACGCGCATTTTATGATGCTGGAAAGCGCTACGGAAGTGACGTTTGAACAGCCAAACAAGGTGAAAGAAAGGGTACTCGCCAATCAGGTTTCGGGTTTTTCAAATCCTCTTTTTTCCCTTCAATCCAATTCGTTTCAACCATTTTCCAGCTATTCTGCCTATCTGAAGTTCATTGACTTTGAATTTCTCAATCCCATCAGTCCGAATAGCGACGGTCGGTATTTATTTCAGCTAGAAGACAGCGTCGAAACTGCCGAAGGCAAGGCTTATGTCATCGCCTTTTTGCCGAGAAAAAATGCCAGCGGCAACCTCTTGGAAGGAAGTATCAGCCTCGATGCCGACGATTGGGCAATTGTGACCATACAGGCAAAGAACTCCGGAAAACACAACCTGGCCAGCTTTGAAATAAGGCAGCAATATGCCAAAGTGAAGGGGCATTGGTTTCCGAAACAATCCAGTTCGCGATACATATTCAGCGAGTCCGATCCGCCCCTATTTGTCATCAGCAATACCTATATCGATTCGGTGGAGTACGACTTTGACCTCGGACGTTTTGGCATAGCCAATGTAGAAATGACCAAAGAGGCAAACAACCAAACCGCGGAAAGCTGGAAGCCCTATCGACAAGTAGACCTCACGGAGGAAGAAAGCAACACCTATAAGGTTTACGACACCCTCGATACGCGGATACTAAAGGCAATGGACTATGCAATGAGCCAATCTGCCTCACTTGCCCGAGGGCGATTCAGTGTGGGCAAAGCCGATATTCTCCTTCCCCATTTTTTGGGATTCAATCAATACGAAGGTTTGCGTTTGGGCATCGGTTTATCCACCAATGATAAATTCATCAAATGGATGAGCCCCGAAGCATATTTCGCTTACGGATTTCGAGACAAAGAAATCAAGTACGGAGGCGGATTGCGTTTTAGAATTCAGCCCAAGCGACAGCTTGAATTTTACGTCGGCTACGAAAACGATGTAGATGAACCGGGAAGGTCGGTAAACGAAAATATGGGCGGATTCATGAAAATCGGAGAAGTGGAGCGCGACCTCTTCATTCGCTTTATGAACCCTTATGAGGCCTACAAAGCAGAGCTGACATACCGACCAATGCGGGATATTCGCACCACATTTAGCTTTCGCAATGAGCGGCGCACCTTCGAGCGCACGAACAGAACTGATGCGTCTTTTCAAGAATACGATTTGACTACGACCGAAGTAGGACTTCTGTTAGAGTACAACCCGGGTGAAGCTTTGATGATGGTA
>CAZKXG010000056.1:11544-13139 GCA_964556465.1 uncultured Cryomorphaceae bacterium
AGCTTGGTACCACAGGGTATCTCCTATCCCCGCTTTTCATTAGAAGTTTCTCAAGCAGTTGACGGCCTGCTGGATTCGGAGCAAGAGTTTACCAAAGCAGAAGTGAGGGCAATGCACGAGATCAATGTGCGGCGGCTCGGTGCCATGCAGCTTTTCGCGACAGCGGGAAAAGTCTGGGCCGACGGGATCAACGAGTCCAATTTATTGCTAAGCCGCGGAATTCAAGGTGAACGGGATTTGGGAATCGTGGCCTTCGGCTATTTCCACACGATGCCCGTTTATGGATTCATCAACGATCAATACGCGCAAATAGGAATCTCTCAAGGATTCGGAAACCCTTTCGGTTTGGAGTGGGAGTTTTCCAGACCCGAAATTCGACTAATGTACCAAGCGGCCATCGGCAATTTGGAAACACCGACGACCTTCGTTCCTGACCTACCCCGCATCACCATGGATCGGGCATATCTTGAGGGTGGAGTTTTACTGGACAATCTTCTGCGTTTCAAAGGTAGCTTGTACTATTCCGGATTCGGCGTAGGTGTTTTCTACCGACACGGATATTATGAAGCGCCGGTCTTCAGTGACAACTTGGCTTACGCCGTAAGTTTCGCCATAAGTTTTTAAGGTATATTCGTTTCGAAATTTTTAGCAAATGAGTGAAAACGAGAATGACATACTCGACCTCAAACACGAGCAGGATGAGGAACTGATTGAAGGGATAGAAGAAAGCAAATTGCTGCAATCCATCTGGCTACGGCCAAAAGATACGTTGAGGTACATTCTCAAGAAATGCCCCGACAAGTATGTTACTCAACTTCTTATCATTGGTGGAGCGGTGTCTGCGCTGGGAAATGCATTGGATGGACAGCCATTTTTCGATTTGGGACCTTGGTTCTCCCTAGTGATCATTGTCATCATGGGAGCCATATTTGGTCCGATAGCGAATATGATTTTTGCCGCGATTCTAAGCATGGTAGGCCGATGGATCGGAGGGAAAGGAAATTACCAGAGAACTCTCCCGATGTTTGCTTGGTCTATGGTTCCAAACATTGCAGGAGTCGTTATTCTCTTTTTTCAAATCGGATTTTTTGGTCCCTATTTCACCTTTTACTCCGGTGATATTGAGATTGTCGTATTTGGTATGACCAAGTCAGAGATGATTCTATACTTGCTTGCCTTTCTTAGTGTGGTTGTTTCTATTTGGAGCGCAGTGCTGTTGGTAATAGGTTTGAGCCTTGCTCATAGATTTGGAATCGGAAAGGCCATTTTGAATTTGGTCATTCCTATCCTTGCGATTCTTATACCTATCGGTATAATTGCCTTTATATTTGGAGATTTAATGAGGGGATTTTAATTTGATTGAAATGAACGAAACGATAATTCTTTTAGGAAGCGCGCGTAAAGACAGTCACACAAGGACTCTCTTACGAAATGTTTTCAGTGGAATAAATCATGAATTGGTGGATTTGCTCGATTTCGAGATTGCCCCATTTGACTACAACGCAAAGTATCCGGCTACCGATCAATTTCAAGAACTCGCGGATCGGATGGCCAACGCAAAAAACATCGTCTTTGCTACGCCCGTCTACTGGTAT
>CAZKXG010000056.1:13149-17449 GCA_964556465.1 uncultured Cryomorphaceae bacterium
CTGGTATTCGATGAGTGGAATCTTGAAAAATTTCATGGATCGATTTACCGACTTGGTCAGTGTGGAGAAGGAAAAAGGTCGTGCCCTTGCAGGCAAAAACGTCTTTCTGTTTTCAGTAGGTGCAGACCAATTTCATCCCGATGGTTTTGAAGTTCCCTTTCGGGAAACGGCGAAATACTTGGGCATGAAATACCACCGAGGCGTTTACATCAGTTCGCGTGCCGAGAATTTTGAGGCAGTTCAGTTGGCTCAAAATACATTTCAACAGCAGTTGGGTTAACGCTTCTCTGCAAAAATATATCCTTGCCTTGGAGATAGTTTTCCCTTGAGGATATCTGTACTCAAGTTGTAACTTGGATAAACCAAATCCCACTCGCCTGCCGGCACGTTCCAATCAACCAGTGAGTTTGTTGCGTTAATGACCACAACTACCCTTTTCCACTCATCTTCCTTCGGAGACTCAATTCGGTAAGCCAAAACTCCTTCAGGCGAATCGAGAAAAACTACTCGCCCTCTTACTTCATGAGCCGAGCCTAAACGGAACGACGGGTGCTCTTTGCGCAACTTGATTAGTTCTTGGTATTGCTCTACGTGGTTAATATTTCTAGACTTTTCGTCCCAATCCATCCGATTAATGCTATCGGGAGATTGATATGAATTTTCCACTCCATCTTTGGTACGCAGATATTCCACACCCGCATGCAGAAATGGAACTCCTTGGGAAGTCAACACTACAAAATTGCTCAAGAGATGCATCTCCCTTATTTCTGCTTCGTTGGCTTCGGGATTGGCAATTTTAAGTTTGTCATATAAAGTATGGTTATCGTGACACGAAACGTACACCATACATTGGTGAGGCTCTGAATTCAGATCGAAATTACCGCTCACAAATCCCTTGGATTCGTGGCTACTCCAATGCCCTTTGAGGCCATCGCGAATCTCATCGCTAAATGCGGCAATCCCGGGCATTTGATATGTGTGTGTTTTCAATGCTCTTTGTTCAATTGGAAGTGGAGAATCTCCTGCAGTCCACCCTTCGCCATACAAAAGCACATTGGGATTGGTGATCCTCAATTCTCTTTCAATTTCTTTCATAGTCTCCATATCGTGAATAGCCATGAGATCAAAACGAAATCCGTCTACATGGTATTCTTCGGCCCAGTATTTCAACGATTCGATCATGAATTTGCGCATCATCGGTTGTTCAGAAGCAGTCTCATTGCCACAACCGCTTGCATTTCCCAGCGTGCTGTCGTTCCAATGGCGGTAGTAATAACCGGGAACCAACTCCTCGAAGGTGAGACCATCGGTTCGTGAAGTATGGTTGTAAACGACATCCATAATTACACCAATTCCCTCTTCATGGAGTGCTTGAACCATGGCTTTGAATTCTTTGATACGAACCGCTCCATCGGCAGGATTTGTTGAATAGCTTCCCTCGGGCACATTGTAATTTTGAGGGTCATAACCCCAATTGTATTGTGGTTCTTCTAGTCTGGTTTCGTCTACTGTATGAAAATCAAATGAAGGCAAAAGATGTACATGAGTCACCCCCATGCCCTTTAAGTGATCGATTCCCGTACTTAAACCTTTGGAGTTTTTAGTTCCCCTTTCGGTGAAAGCAAGAAACTTCCCCTTATTATCCATTCCCGAGTTTTCAGAAATCGAAAAGTCACGGATATGAACTTCATAAACCAAAAAGTCATTGGGTTTCATACCCGAGAAGTCAGGCCTTACATCTAATGACCAATTTTCGGGGTTGGCTTCAGACGGATTGATCAATTGGCCTCGCTTACCATTTCGTCCTACAGCTTTCGCGTATGGATCGGGAACTTCGTCGCTCCAACTATCCGAGTGTTCCGCTTGCACGGTGTAGTAAAGACCTGACTTATCATTGGTCAAGCTTACCTCCCAAGTGCCATTATCAATTTTGTTCATCTCGATCACCTCTATCGGCTTAGCCACTTCTAAATCTGACTTATACAGATTGAGCTTCATTGATTTTGCCTGGGGAGACCAAACTTTAAGGGTCATGGCATCGTCTTGGAAAGTCAATCCCAAATCGGCATTACGATAAATGGGGTATTCGCTCACTTGAATTTGATTTTCTGTATTTTCTTGACAACTCATAAATAGCGCGGTGCTAAACAAAAAAAAGACGTAGGCCGGTAGGATAGAAAACTTCATAAGTTCGTTTAATTGGGGAACACTTGAATTTCTGATTTCTCACCAAATCTAATCAATAGAAAAAACAAAATGGAGGAGCAACTATTCACTACGTTTGGGCACCGATCTATTCGAAACCAAAAGACTTTGAAGAATCCCTGATCAAAAAAGTGACTGTAATAAGGTATTTTGTGGATGGACAAAAAACTGCCTCTCAGTGTTGATTTAATGTTAACACCTCACACGAAACTGGCATTAGTCACTATATATCAAGTTTTTAAAGTTTTCAACAAATTAACTATTCATTGTTAATTACTTCGAAATGCATGCAGAATATTGGGGATTATGTTCTGTTACTTCGATTCTGATAAAACTCAAACAACCTAACTTAAAAAAAAAGTTATGAAAAAGTATTTAGTAATGGCAGTCGCAGCGCTGCTTATCGGCTCAACAGCCAACGCACAAGATGTATTTAAGCAACAAGGCGGTGAGCAGAACATCGAATTTTTGTTTGCTCCTCTAGGAGGAAGTCCTATTGGAATCAATGGCATCAAGTACAGAAAATTCACATCAGCTACTACGGCTTTTCGTGCAACAGTTTTCTTGGGTTTCAGCAGCGAAACTGACATCATGCTAGCTGAAGATGAAGATCAGACAGAACTGAAAATGAACATGTCTGAATTCAACATCACCATCGCTCCC
Source organism: uncultured Cryomorphaceae bacterium (assembly GCA_964556465.1). Classification (GTDB taxonomy): domain Bacteria; phylum Bacteroidota; class Bacteroidia; order Flavobacteriales_D; family Cryomorphaceae; genus JAKVAV01. The sequence goes on from CAZKXG010000056.1 coordinate 16,018, forward strand.
GGTATTGAAAGACACTTTCCGGGTACAGACAGACTTTCTCCTTACTATGGTGCCGAAGCACTCATAGGATTCTCAAACATGAGACAGAAAGATGAAGTATTGGTTGGTGACGACGTAGAAGAAAACACTACTAAAGATGGTTCATTGACACTTGGTGCCAATGCTATTTGTGGTGTTGACTACTATTTCCATGACAATATCTACATCGGAGCAGAATTGGGATTCGGCCTACAGTTTACTACTGATTTTGATACTGTTTCTGAATCAACAATTGAAGGTGCTGATACCGTTGAAACGCCAAATGGAAACTCTTTCGGCATCGGACCGAATGTAGTAGGACAAATCAGATCCGGTTTCTTGTTCTAAGATTCCGTAACTTCGGATATTAAGAACTAAAAGAAATCAGTTTTATGAAACGTCTATTAAAAAGTAGTTCGATCTTGATGTTAGCCTCAGGGCTTCTTCTTGTTACTTCTTGCTCGAAAAATGACGATGCCGTTGTTGGCCCCGCCTATTCTGATACCAAGCAAGTAACCGATAAGGATACACAAGAATCGATAGAAAACCTCGCGGACAAGGTACCTGCAATCTCATGGTACAATTCTACGATGGATAAGATCATCAAGTTTGATCCGAAAAACAAAACCAAGTCTTTCAGCTTTTCCGACCCGAATCCGGGATGGAATTTCAGCAGTAGCGAAGGCGTGGTTTGGGCACCTGCCGAAGGTGGAGGAGGAATTCTCTTTGTCGGTGCCGGAGCATTCGGAGGAAACTCAGGAGCCGGAGGTTCGGTTGTTGCAGGAAATGCTGTTTTGAATATTTCAAGCACATTTTGTTTCTCGGCATCAGAAGAAGCTCTTGGACTTGACCTCTTCGAATTCGGAGGACCTGAGTTTGATGGTATTTCGGGTGTGATTGGCTTTGCGGGTGACCTTGAAGCATTAGCAACCGGAGATTTTGAAGACCCAAATGAAATCTTCGATTTCTTTCAGGGTATTGCTTACTACATCGTTTACGACAATGAGGCAAGTGGAAATTATGACATCCTTAATTGGTTTGATGAGCTCGACGGTAGTACCGAGCCTGATGACCTCGGTGGAAATGGTTTTGCTTGGGTATACGAATTTTCAGCGGACGAATTTGGAGTTTACTTCTCTAAATCAGGACAGTTGAACGTATCAGGCGGATCGATGTCATTTAATGGCGAGTACTTTGGATTGGTTCTCGGAGATTTCTTCGATCTTGCGCTTGGGCTTCTGTTCCTGAGCCAGCGCGGGATAGGCAGCCAGAGCTGCCGCGACGGCAGCAGACAGCGCCGTGCGTTTCGGACTAAAGCCAGACGGCATGGGAATTCCTCTTTTGGTTTTAGTTTGTACGTTTAACGCAACAACTATAACAGCTTCTGTGTCGAATGTTGACCGTGAGCGACACC
>CAZKXG010000057.1:0-503 GCA_964556465.1 uncultured Cryomorphaceae bacterium
GGCATTGTAAACCAAGGTATGAATGGTGTACAATCCTGTCGCATCGACCATGAATGTTGGCGATCCGTTTGTTTGTTCAATTATAAGTCCGGCGCCTGATGTAAGAACGTAGAGCGCAGAGAATCCCGAAGGAATAATGGCGTCTCCATTAGTGGTGGCCGAAACCGATACCTGAGGTGAGTCCAGTTCTGCGCTGGCATTAACGATGCTGAGACTACCCGCATCTGCCAAACAAATAGGGGTTCCCGCACAATTACAAGAAGCGTCAAAAACGTCGTTTTCTGTATTTGGATTTCCATCATCGCAAGATTCACCAATGACACATGGTAAACTAGATAGTGCACATACTGCGTCGATATCCGCACCAGGAGTGGAACCTCCGCAACTTCCGGGGTTGTCTGTTATTTGGATTGCGTCAAATTGAACAGCATTAAAAGAGAAGTCGCCGATCAACACATCTATGTCTACCGAGGCGGTCGCGCCACCTATGGAGCCGAAATCAT
>CAZKXG010000057.1:513-7303 GCA_964556465.1 uncultured Cryomorphaceae bacterium
CGTCAGCGTCGGCGTCTGGAATACCTTGAGCGATGAGAAGGTCTTCCGTAGCTTGATTCAAAGGTCGTAACTCGATTGAAGAACCTTCGACGGCAGGGCCGATTTCAAATACGAATAGATCAGGATCGGAATTCCCTGAATTGATCAAGGTGTTGTTGGTAAAACCGAGGGTGATCGAACCGCGTCCCAATGTGACGAAATTCCCGGCAAGGGAAACAAAATCGGGTACGCCTAAGGCAAATTCCGCATTGGTTTGAGTATTTGATGGACAAGTATTGACATACTCAATTACTTCATCCGCAAAGGATAAACCGTCTCCAAAGCAGGTTTCACAACCTAAGTTATTGCTAATTTCTTGGCATTCGGGATCTTCACAATCGGAAAACCCATCTCCATCGTTATCGATACCATCCGCACAAAGTAAGGCTGTGTTTTCTCCAACTTCTTCGTCGTCACAAATACCGTTATTGTTGTCATCTGCTTCGCAATCGCCGTTGCAAACACCTATCGCATCGAATTCTCCGACACAAGGATCTAGGTCGTCACAAATACCGTCGTTATCGGCATCGCCACCCAAGTCAGCACAAGGGTCAACACCTTCTAACACTTCAACAGGTTCAGTTACGAATTGACAGCCATTGGCATCGGTCAATGTAAATACATAGACTCCTGTAGGTAGATTGAGTACATCATCGGTTGAGCTTGATGCAGAACCGCTAGAGTATGGATTGCCATCACGTGTGAATGTGTAGAAGTAATTTGGTACCCCTCCGGTGATGGTGAGAAGTATTTCACCGTCATTGGCTCCAAGGAAGGATACATTTGATGTAACTGAAGCAACAGCTGTAAATACTTCCGGGTCTAATATTGTGATCGGACCTGCCGTTGTTTCCGCTCCTGTAGCGTCTGTAATAACCACAGAGTATGTTCCCGGCCCCATGTCATTTTCGAAGGCACTTTGTCCGCTTCCGTTAATGGTTCCAGATCGATCAAATGTATCATCGCTGCTGTCGAGGACATAGCTATAAGGTGCCAATCCGTCGAAAGTTTGAATTCGAATACGGGCGTCAGCATCACCGTTGCAGGTGATTTCGTCGAAAATGGTTAATTCTACTACAACAGGGGTGTAGTCGTCAATAGATATGGACTCTTGGGTCGAGCAACCGTTGGCATCGGTGAAACTGAAAACATAGTTTCCTGCTGTCAAGTTTTCGATCAATGTAGGGGAGTCTATCGAATTGATTTGTCCTGTTATCGGACTTGAGCCATCAACGGTGTATGAGTAGTCATAGGGTAGGGCCCCACCGGAAATATCAATTTCTAAAGAAGCTTGGTTTCCTCCTTGGGTCGTTACTTCGCCCACTTGATCTAAATCTGCATCTAAGGCTGCGGGTTCCGTAATGTTGATGCTTCCGAGTGCCAACCCTTCTGATGCATCTTCTACGGTAATATTATAGTTGCCGGCGGGTAAGTCAATCTCCGAGGCGATTTCTGAGGAAGTTGAAATACTGCCAGTTCTTGAAACTGTGGATGAAGCATTGGTAAGAAGGTAAGTGTAAGGGGCATTTCCGCCTGTTACTACAATGTCTACTGACGCTGTAGCATCCCCGTTGCAGGCTACATCGAAGCCATTAAAGTCAGTGGTGGAGGTGAGAGCAACGTCAAACGATACCGACCCCGGTGGCGGAACGGTCCATTGCGCCAATCGCGGGTGGCTGAAATTGTTATCAATGTTTGTAAAGAACCCGCCTGCATAAAGTTTTCCTTCAGAATAGAGTAAGTCAACCACCGTGCTATTTAGAATCGGTGTAAAATCCAAAAGGATGTCTCCACTGGTTTTGTCCAACAGAGACAGTCGCCCCGCCGTTTCACCATTCAAATCAGTGAAATCACCTCCTAGGAAGATATAATTTTGTTCAATGTCAATAGACCGTACGCGGCCATTTGACGTGGGGTTCCAAGAGGAAACTGCTGCGTCTAGTGTATTGATAGAAGCAAGCCGATTTCGGCTAAGACCGCCGATAGTCGTAAAGTCTCCTGCCACATAGAGCAAGCCTCCATCCAATTGCATATCCCAAACGGTTGAATTGGATCCACCATCAAAGTCAAGTAGGGTATTATTGGTGGTGTTAATGGCAGCAATTCTTAATCGATCTTCGCTATTGACAGTGGTAAACGAACCTCCGAAATAAAGAGTAGATCCATTCTTGTCGAGGTCGTAGATGATGCTGTTTGGAGTCAAGTTCAGGTTGCCGGCTTGGCCTGTGGTGATGTCAATATCGGCGATATTTGCTCTATCCGTGCCTCCAACATTATTAAAAAACCCTGCTACATATAGCGTGTTTCCTTCCAAGATGGTCGCTTCTACAGAAGATCCTCCAATATTTGGGTTGAAAGGAAGAAGGCTTCCGTCAGTTCTTGAAAAAGCGGCCAACTTTCCTCTGCTTTCTCCTGAGACCAAGCTGAAAGTACCACCTATGTAAACTGCGTCATCATTAAATGAAATGGATCGAACCGTACCATTGGTATTTCCCGACGTGTTGAAGTCGAGGATTTCGGAAGTTGATAGTCGGATGGCGGCAAAGCCACTTCTGGATAAGGAATTTAATCGGGTGAAATCTCCCGAAATCCAGATTCCCGAAGGTCCTGCAACCAGATCCCTCACAGTGCCATTTGGCCTGGGCTGGAACGCTCCAAGCTGCATGTTGGTGAGGTCGTAAGAAGCTGCTCTCAAAACCTCACTGCCATCAATTTGCGTGAAGAAACCGCCAATGTAAAGCTCTCCATCAAAAAGTTGGAGGTCGTTTATCGTGTTATTGATTTCGAGTGAAAGCGGATTTAATGCTCCCGTAACTTTATCCACCGAGCCAAGTCTCTGTCTGGTTTCTCCGTCAATAGTGGTGAAGTTTCCACCAAGAAGGAGATCGTTTCCTTCAATCACTATCGAGTTTACCGTGCTAGAACCTACGTTAACATCAAAATCAGTCGTATTTCCGTCGGAAAGAGAGATGGAAGCAAGTCGGTTTTTACTTTGATTGCTCACGACTGTGAATCCACCACCGACTAAGACTGTTGAACCATCTGATTCAATATCGAGCACAGTGCTATTGAATCCCGGATTCCAATCATTGAGTTGATCTGTATCGAGATTGTAAGATGCCGCTCGTTCTCTTTCTATGTCGTTTACCGTGGTAAAAAGTCCTCCCGCGTAAAGGGTGTTGCCATTAAGATTCAGCGTAAAGACACTTGAATTGAACGAAATTGATAGCGGGTCTAGTGCTCCTGATAGTGTATTTATCTTGGCAAAACGAGCTCTGTTTTCTCCACCTATTTGCGTGAATGATCCTCCAAGATAGAGGTCATTTCCATCTACCAGTATATCGTCTATTGTTCCGTTAATGGTTCCGTCAAAAACCGAATTAAAGTCATTATTGGATGGTGTATATTCTGCAAGTCTTTGAATTTCTTGGTTATTCAGGTATTGGAAAGATCCCCCTAGGATAATTCCATTGGGTGAAGGTTTCACTACTTCCACTGAGCCAGACGGGTTTGGATCCCAATCTGATATACTTCCATCGCCAAGGTCGATAGCGATAACTCCTCGGTTGTCATTGCCATTTACCGTTGTGAATGCTCCTGCTACGTACAGCTGTCCATTGTCTACAGCCACAGATTTGACCGTTGAATTAAACTGGACGTCGAGCCCATTTAAAGCTCCTGTGGTAGCATCGAGCGATGCAAGACGCTGGCGAGTAGAGCCATTTACGCTGGAAAAAGAGCCGCCGATAAAGAGGTCATTTCCCGAAAGGGTAATAGTCTCAACGGTGCTATTTATGGTGCCGGCATCAAATGCAGTGAGATCATCATTTACGGGGTCATATTCGGCTAGTCGAATCGCATCAAATATTCCTACCTGACTAAACGAACCACCTAGAATGACGTCAGAGCCTTCATAATAGACAGAATGAATGGTGGAACCAACTTTGAAATCTGTGTTTGTTAAGGTATTCGTGTTCAAGTCGATCTCGGCAAAGTAGCGTTGACCGGTAGTTTCTACATCTGTAAAGAAGCCTCCTACGCCAAGTAAATTACCTGAGATGTCAATGTCTTCGATGGTAGAGTTAAAAGAAATGTCAAGTGGCAATAATGCACCTGTAGTTGCATTCAATTCAGCCAAGCGGCCTCTGGGTGAGCCTTCAATGGAAGAGAAGGAGCCACCAATAAATATTGAGCTGCCCGAAAATTCTATATCAAGAACGGTACTATTCACGATTCCTGCATCAAAAGAGTCCAATGCTCCTGTAGTAGGATTGATCGCGGCAATTCGATTGCTAGCGACGCCACCGATTAAGTTGAAGCTTCCACCCACGTAAACCGATCCATTGAAAAACTTGATGACCTCCACTGTCGAATTTGCATCAGGGTTCCAAGGGGTCAAATCTCCATTCGTATCAAAAGCGGCTATTCGGTTTCTCGGTACGCCGTTTACATCGGTAAATGTTCCACCGACATATAGGATTCCATTTGCGAAATGAACTGCTTCAACCGTTGAGTTAGGAGTTGGATTGAAATCGATGTCTACTTCTCCGGTGGTGGCATTAAGTTTTGCTATTCGGCTTATAGAATTTCCGTCTATTGCGGTAAACGTTCCACCCACATAGAGATCATTCCCATCTAAGAAAAAGTCATTGATACTGTTATTGAAAGAGGGAGCGAAGTCCGGGTCTACAGTTCCATCAGGGAGAATATGTGCGATTCGATTTCGAGTCAATCCATCTACAGCGGAGAAAAATCCACGGATATATTGCCCACCTGCGCCATCATCTATTGATCCTAACACGGTAGAGTTTGCAGTTGGGTAATCTCGATCTGGCGTAGGAGAGCCAGATGTAAACTTTGCCAAATTGTCATGGAAATACCCCAGTTGAGTGAAGCTTCCACCAATGAAATGGCCGTTTGGAGATGGTTCAATTGCACTGATAGTTGAATTTCCTGCTAGGGTCTGAACTGTTTCTCCCGAAGATTTTGATACACGGACCATGTAGCGGTCTGTTAATCTATCGCCAACTGAGGTAAAGAAACCTCCCATCAAAATATTAGCTCCGGCGTCACCCAAAGAGAGGACAGTACTGTTTGGTGCAGGATTCCATGAGGCATCGGGATTCCCGGTAGTCGCGTCTACTTTGGCAATACGCGTCAACGAAGTCCCATTCACAGAGGTAAAGCCTCCTCCGAGGTAGAGATCATTTCCGTCTAAAAGCAAGCTTTCTACTGTACTATTAGGGCTGCAATTAAAGTTCGGGTCAATGCTGAAATCAGAAAGTAGATGAATTAAGCGCGAATTCGACTCACCTTCTATGCTTGAGAAAGAACCGCCTATATACCAACCTCCGTTTTCGTCATCAATAATGGTTGTAATTGAGCCATTTGCATCGGGGAAGTCTTGATTGGTAAGCCCGGTGGTGGAATTTACCAAACCTAAGTTCTGTTGGGTGTAGCCTGTATTGGTGAAGGAGCCGCTGAGATAAACCCCGTCCATCGACGTCTCCAAATCAGTTACAGTTGATCCGGCTGATGGCCCTGAAATCAACGTCCCGTCGATTCTATCAATCCGCGCAAAATTTCGGCTATTGTTCGATCCATTAATAGAAGAAAAGGAACCGCCTAGAAGAACTTCATCTATGCTGGTTCGAATGGTGTTTATTGTTCCACCCGAAGTAGTAGGCAGCCAGGTAAGGTCAGCTGCACCGGTAGTTGCATTTAGTCTGGCAATATTGGAAAAGCTATCACTTCCAATTGAAGTGAAGAATCCTCCCAGGTAAAGTTCATTACCGTCTAAGTGAAGAGCTGTTACGGTAGAATTAATGCTTTCAGGCTGGAAATTAGTGTCCAAGGTTCCGTCGGCATTAACGTGAATTACTCTTGTCACAGATTCACTAGAGAAATTCGTAAACGATCCTGCTATGTACCAGCCACCGTTTCCATCAGGTAAAATTTCTTCGACTGTTGAGTTTACATCTCCACGATCAAAAAGGGGTACTTGTTCATCTTCATTGAAAGAAGCCAAATAAGACTTGAAATAGGCAAGTGCGCTAAATCCACCTGCGACATATAAATTGCCATCGTCAAAGAGCAGATCCTGAACCGTACTGTTCACTGAAATGAAGTTGTCCGGTTCTCCAGTGTCTGCTGTGAATCGAGTCAAATGTCGTCGGTCGTTCGAACCACCGGCATCGCTAAATGATCCTCCTGCGTAGACAAAGTCATCCACTCGAAGGATCGCATTGACCGTTCCATTTCCAACCTCGGGAATCCAATTGACATCAACAGCACCCGAAGTGGCATCGACTCGAATCAAGCGATTAACAGCTATCGAATTGGCATTGGTAAAAGCACCTCCTATGTAAAGGTCTGATCCGTCGAGGTAGAGTGATTCTACTTGGCCATTTACATCACAATTGAAGTTTTGGTCTACAGTTAAGTTTGGTAGTATGTGCGCTACTCTAACGATCGATTCTCCATTTATCGTTGTGAAAAAGCCTCCTATGAAATACCCGCCGGAACCGTCTGAGATGCTGGCGTAGACGGATGAGTTTAAATTAAATCCATCAGCTACTGGTAGATTGGTAGAGGGGTCTATCAATGACACGTAAGTTGCCTCATATCCGATTTCTGAAAAATTTCCTCCTACAAAAAGGGTGTCACCATCTTTTTCAATTGCTTCTATCGTCCCATTGGTAGATAGGGTGACCGGGTCGAGGCTTTGGGCAAAACCAGCGAAACTGGTCAG
>CAZKXG010000057.1:7313-16392 GCA_964556465.1 uncultured Cryomorphaceae bacterium
ATGATTAGTGCTTTTTTCATGGCGATTTAGATTGGTGCTTGGGTAAATAGTTGGCGTTTTTGCCACAGTCTCTATACTTCATCAAAAGAGATCGTGGTTTTAACGTTCTAATATAGTAATTCGTCGACACAAAATTAAGTTTTAGCGATAAGTATAGGGGTCACTAATCCTAGTGATATTTGATGTAACCTAGTGTAAAGTCAATTGTATAATGGAGTTCAAATCACCTAGTTTGGCGATAGAGCGTCTCGTGAGTTTGCCCTACCTTTCGGCTACAATGTCTGAGCCTAAATCTCCTAGAATCCGCGTAGCCGTTTTTGACGATAACGACGACCGTCGAATGAGTTTGAAATACTTAGTAGGCATGTTGCCCGATATGGAATTCGTCGGAGAGTTTCCGGATGCGCAACAAGCGGTTAAAAAAGTAGAAGAATCAACTCCCGACGTGATTTTGATGGATATCGAAATGCCTGGAGTTACAGGTATAGAAGCCGTATCGGAAATCAAAAAGACGTTTCCCGAAGTCTCAATATTGATGCAAACCATTTTCGATGATGAGGCCATGATTTTTGATGCGCTGAAAGCGGGCGCATCGGGTTATCTATTGAAAAAGGGAACTCCCGAAAAAGTTATCGAAGGGGTAAGAGAGGCATATCAGGGTGGAGCACCTATGAGCCCGGCCATTGCCGCTAAGGTTTTAGCTTTTTTTCGGAATATGCCGACTTCCGACAAAGACGACAAGAAGAAGGAGGATAAGCCGGATTATGGTCTTACGGAAAGACAAAAGGAAATTTTAACAGAACTTGTAAATGGAAGTAGTTACAAGATGATTGCGGCTACTATGAATATCTCTTACAATACGGTGAATACACACATCAGGCACGTGTATGAGAAATTGCACGTTCACTCTTTGGGTGAAGCTGTGGCAAAAGCTCTGAAGGAGCGAATCGTTTAAAGCCCGATAGATATCTTCGAAGCCTTGTATCTTTCTTCCGTGAAATTGGCTCTCAAGTACTTCTTTTTCATTTTTTGCATCGGACTTTCCGAACTATCGGCACAAGTAATTGTGCACGAAAGTATTCAGGATTCATTGGTGGTGTCGGAGATTTCATGCTTCATCGATCACAAGGGTGAATTAACATTGGATGAAGTGCTCGAGGTTTCATTTGATAATTCGCTGGAAGAGGCAAGCGAATACATTGCTAAGCAGAATATGAAAAGACAGTTTTGGTTCAGATTCCGCATTCAAGCAATCGACTCCATTACTGACCCTATTGCAGTTTCCGTTCTAAGCTACTCTCGCGTTTCAGTTTTCGTGCGGAGTGGTGAAGAGATTATACGAATGCAAAAAGTAGGCTCTGAAGACGTTGGTAATTACTATTTCGAAGATTACAATCAGAGAGTAGTTCCCGTATTGGTCTCAAGAAATTCTGCCGAAATAATTGTGGCAGTCAGAAACAATTCTAAAATATCCAAGTCTCGTTTGTTCTATGCTTTAGTTGCTACCCACAAGTACTTTGATGAAGTAAAAATGAAGTACAGGCCAAGCAAGGGTGGGGAGGGATACCTGTATTTGCTTTTTTGTGGCATATTGATCTTTCAATGTTTATACGTACTCATCCAGTGGTATTTGGTAAGGAAGAGAGTATACTTTTATTATGTTCTGTATATTTTCTCTGTCTTCTGCTACTACTACTTGCGCTTTAGTGCATTCTATTCAGAAAACAAGGCATGGGCCCTAGTGGATGCCGGTGATATGCATAATTTCAACCATGTCCTATTGATTATCCCATCCATATTTTATGTCCTGTTCGCAAGTTCATTTGTGGATTTGCGCACTCGCGACAGGAAGCTTTACCGGCATCTTAACTTCTTGATATTTGTCTTGACCTTGTGCGTAATGGCTCAGTTTTTATTGTTTCAGATTCCGAATGATTACGATAAACTGACACCGGTAACTATTGCGCTGATCGTGCAAATCCCCTTCAATGTTTATGCGCTCATTCGCATAGCTCTACAGAGAAGACGAACGGCTTGGTTTCTGGTGATTGGAGGCTCTGTGGCATTTCTGGCTCACCTACTTGCTAATATGTTACCTCTTGTTTTTAATAGTTCAAATATGATACTGTCACCTCTCGAGATTACCATGACAGGAGTGATAATAGAGGTGATCATATTTAATAGCGGTTTGCTTTTTAAAGCAAAAGAAGCTGACTTGGAGAGAATTGAAGCTCAGAACTCTTACATACGTGAACTCAAAAGCAGACAAGCGATCCAAACAGAGTACTCAGAGGTGCGAGATAAAATCAGCAATGACCTGCACGATGACATAGGTAGTTCGTTAAGTAGCATAGGAATTTACAGCTATGCGGCCAAAGAGAATCTCAATGCCGGAAAGACTGATCAAGCCACAGAGCTTCTAAAAAATATTCAGCGCAGCGCTGAAGAAACCTTGAATGCTATGAGTGATTTGGTTTGGGCCACTAATCCGAGAAATGATTCCAATGAAAAACTGATCGAACGAATACGCTCTTTTGGGTATGAAATCCTGAGTGCCAAGGAGTGTGTTTTCAAAGTTCAAATTGATGAAGGATTTTATCAAATTTCTCTAGATCAAGCACAGCGCAAAAACTTGTTGCTCATTTTGAAAGAGGCAATCAACAATTCCGCGAAATATTCAAGAGCAACACTTGTAAACTTAGTCATTTCAGTAACTTCTGATTTATGTACTGTCTCCATTTCTGACAACGGTATCGGTTTTAATCCGAGTAGTATGACAAAGGGGAATGGTATGACTACTATGCGCAAGCGAAGCACTGAAATGGGTGCTGAATTTGAAATAAATTCAACAAGTGAAGGTACTGTCTTGGTGATTCAAATTTCACGATAAAAAAGCCCCATCAGTTTCCTGACAGGGCCCTCTATTAATCAAAATGAGTTGAACTTATCGTGCGATTAGAATTTTCGCAAACCTTGTTTCTATTGCATTTGACATTTTAACAAGGTAAACACCGTTTGGCAAACTTTCGCCTTCAAATTCCATCCGATACGTTTGTCCGGATAGCGCCTCTTGATTAAAAAGTGATTGCACGGAGCGTCCGCTCATATCGAACACTTCGATAGACACTCTTACGTCTTGGTTTGTCTCAAAAGTGATTTCAGAGAATCCGGAAGTTGGGTTTGGTGCTACTGCAAACAATGGATCCCAACCAGTCTGTAGTTCGAAATTCGTCTCATTTGCCGGACACTCTAATCGATTCACTTCAATCGGATTTGATAGGTCGAAGCAGTCACCTGAAAGGTTTGCTGCATTCTCGCCAACCATGGCGCCCTCGAGCTCGCCACTCCAGCTTAGATTCCAGATCAAGCAAACACCAACACCCGCTCCTTCCAAGTCAAATGGAGAGCCAGCAGGAAGGTCGAGGATGTTGAGGTCTGCATCGGTAATAACCCATGCATTATTTTGACCTTGATCCCCAACTAAGTCTGCATTTATAGGGTCAGCAATGCCATCACCAACGCAAATAGTGGTTTCATCATTAGTAGAGATTTCTCCTCCTTCAGTAAAGTATTCCGTCACGGGAACAGGATTCGAAAGCTCAAAGCAATCACCCATAAGATCATTGGCATTCAAGCCAACTTCAGCACCTTCGATTTCTCCATCCCAACTCAAGCTCCAAAATAAGCATGTGCCGTTTCCTGGAATTCCTTCAAGATTGAATTCAGGATTTTCTGAGATAAGGATGATTTCACCATCCAACCACGTTACAACATACGCTTGGTTTTCACCTTCGTTTCCGGTTACGACCAATGTGAAGTTGTCGTCAACACCGTCGCTTTTGCAAACGGTTGTCGGACCATCTACGGTCAGTTCACCGCCCACTGCCGTGCAGTCGTTGCACTCTTCACGCGTTACTTCAATCGGGTTTGAGAAGTCGAAGCAGTCACCTGAAAGGTCACCGGCATTCTCGCCTACAGCAGCGCCATTGAGTTCGCCACTCCAGCTCAAGTGCCAGATCAAGCATACACCAACACCCGCTCCTTCCAAGTCGAATGGAGGTCCTGAAGGAAGGTCCAAAATGTTCAAGTCGGCATCGGTGATAACCCATGCCATGTTTTCACCTTCAGCACTTTCGAGAGTTACATCTATTGGATCACCAATTCCGTCACCCACACAGATGGTTGTTTCGTCATCAGTTGAAATCTCACCACCATCAGACACATATCGCGTTACTTCAATCGGGTTGGAAAGGTCGAAGCAGTCACCGGAAAGGTCACCGGCATTCTCACCTACGGCGGCTCCGTTTAGTTCTCCGCTCCAGCTCAAGTGCCAGATGATGCAAAGTCCTTCGCCAGCACCTTCAAGGTCAAACGGAGGTCCCATTGGTAGATCAAGGATGTTCAAGTCAGCATCGGTGATTACCCATGCCATATTTTCTCCGGTTTCTCCAGTCAATGTTACGTTGATTGGATCTTCTTCACCATCAAGAGCGCAGATTGTTGTTGGATCATCCGTAGAGATTTCACCACCATCTGCGACGTATCGTGTTACTTCAATTGGATTCGATAGGTCGAAGCAGTCACCGGAAAGGTCACCGGCATTCTCACCTACAGCGGCTCCGTTGAGTTCGCCGCTCCAGCTCAAGTGCCAGATAATGCAAAGACCTTCACCCGCACCTTCAAGGTCGAATGGAGGTCCTGCAGGAAGATCGAGAATGTTGAGGTCAGCATCGGTGATGACCCACGCCATGTTTTCTCCTTGCTCTCCTGCGAGAGTTACGTCAATCGGATCAGCTACGCCATCAAGAGCACAAATAGTGGTTGGATCGGCGGTTGAGATTTCACCACCATCGGTAAAGTACTCAGTTATTTCAACCGGGTTTGAAAGATCGAAGCAGTCTCCTTCGAGGTCGAATGCATTCAAGCCAACTTCCGCTCCAATGATTTCACCATCCCAGCTGAGATTCCAGAAAAGGCATACTCCGTTTCCTGGAATTCCTTCGAGGTTGAACTCATTGTTATCAGAGATTAGAATGATCTCACCATCTAGCCAAGTCACAACAAACGCTTGGTTTTCGCCTTCAGCACCTTCCACATTAAGCGTGAAGTTGTCGTCGATTCCATCACTTTTGCAGATGGTAGTCGGTCCGTCAACAGTTAGCTCACCACCTTCAACAGTGCAAGGGTCACAGTCTTCACGGGTTACTTCTATCGGGTTCGAAAGGTCGAAGCAGTCACCTGAAAGGTCACCGGCATTCTCACCAACAGCAGCACCGTTTAGTTCACCACTCCAGCTTAAGTGCCAGATCAAGCATACACCAACACCGGCTCCGTCCAAATCAAACGGAGGTCCTGCAGGAAGGTCCAGAATGTTCAAGTCGGCATCGGTGATAACCCATGCCATGTTTTCACCTTCAGCACCTTCAAGAGTTACATCAATTGGATCACCAATTCCGTCGCCTACACAGATGGTAGTTTCGTCATCAGTTGAAATCTCACCCCCGTCAGATACATATCGCGTTACTTCAATTGGGTTTGAAAGGTCAAAGCAGTCACCTGAAAGGTCACCGGCATTCTCGCCTACAGCAGCGCCTTCAAGTTCTCCACTCCAGCTCAAGTGCCAGATGATGCAAAGACCTTCGCCCGCACCTTCCAGATCGAATGGAGGTCCTGCAGGAAGATCGAGAATGTTGAGGTCAGCATCGGTGATGACCCACGCCATGTTTTCTCCTTGCTCTCCTGCGAGAGTTACGTCAATCGGGTCAGCTACGCCATCAAGTGCGCAAATAGTGGTAGGATCATCCGTCGAGATTTCACCACCGTCGGTAAAGTATTCCGTCACGGGAACAGGGTTCGAAAGCTCAAAGCAATCGCCTGTAAGGTCATTGGCATTCAAGCCAACTTCCGCACCTTCGATTTCTCCGTCCCAACTCAAGCTCCAGAAAAGACAGGTTCCGTTACCGGGAACTCCTTCCAAGTTAATTTCTGATTCCTCAGTAATCAATAAAATCTGGCCATTAAGAAGGGTTGCAACAAAAACTTGGTTTTCACCAGATGCACCTTCAACATTCAACGTGAAGGTGTCGTCTATTCCATCGCTTTTGCAGATGGTAGTTGGACCGTCAACAGATAGTTCACCACCTATTGCGGTGCAGTCACTATCAGAAGAGCTGAGGCTTCCTGCTTCAAGAAGTAAGGCGCTATCGAATAGTGCATCTCCTCCATCAGCTAGAACCCATCGTATGGTATATGTTTCGCCCGGAGTAACGGTGAGCTCACTTTCCAACGATACGGTACGTCCGTTGTACTCATGGTTCAGTCCGCCATCGTTATCCACATAATAATCGCTGTTGTTAAGCCCCCCTGGAGGACATCCTTCTTCATTCCAGATATTATCTTCAATAGAGCCTGAGTTGATGGTATTGGAAGTAACCAATAAATCAGTGCCGGGAACCAAAGCAATATTTTGGCCGTCGTATTCTCCTCCGTCAACAAATACAGCCATTACATCAGAGAAAGGCGAGCACACATATGCGTTGTAATCCTCTGATCCGAAGACATAGGAGAAGCTAATACTGTTTCCTTCAGCCACAAAATCCGCCGAGAGTGAAACAGCATCATTCGTCGATTGATCAGTCAAAAGCTCCAAGTCATCATCGCCGGGAACTCCATTCACGGTAGTTGTCGCCATCGAGTTGTTTGGACCCGCAGCGTCTACCACTGCTCCTGTGGAGAGGATTACTCCTTCGCCAACGCCGAAGTCGGCACTCATGTAGGTACCGGAGGCACCGTCAGCCCCAATTAAGGTTGCGTTGGAGTATGTTAAATTGCCGTTGTCGTTTAGAAAGAGTTCGATCAATTCGTTGGCATCCGAAGATTCGGTAGCTGAGAGTTGAGCGACCCCTGTATTTACTAAAAGACAACCCACTATTATTCCGAAGAATTGGGTAAAAATTCGTTTCATGTTTGGTTTTGATTAGGATTTATTGTTCGAGAAGGTTTATGTCAGAGATGGTATTGTTCCAGTCCGAAACAGACCATTGCGGTTTTCTGCTGATTTGCAAAAATACCGTAGCGGTTATTCCGTCCGCGTTGGGTCGGAACATGATTAAGTCGGTGTTTTTCTCAGAGAAGTATTCTACTGCTTCTTCGATTGAATTCAATTCTAATGAGGAAATGTCCATTGTGTAGACCTCTTTAAGATCAGTAGAGGGAATTTCGAAAGTTCCGTCCTCATGAATGGTCAATGAATTTTGAGTTTGGCCGAAGAGGGCAATACTCGAAAAAACCATGCAAGCGATGAACATAGTTTGTAGTGTTTTCATAATAAGGTAATTAATATTAGGTTTTTGGCTACTCCGATTTTCGGAGAGGGTTTGATACACACAATAATAATGACTACTGAGAGTGTTTTTAGTCAAACATCATCCAAAACATGAACAATGTCGTTTTACTAACAAGTTGAACCTTAAGATGTTTTTTTAACGAAAGTGGGGTAGGGAAAATTCAGGTGAAATTGTTCTTGGCCAATTTGAGCCAAGAAAGTGCCGACCCACTTAAAAGTTGTTCTTTCAGATCGTCGTCATAAGACATGGAGTGGATGAGTTGCCCGGGCTGAAGTTCTCCCAGAGGGAAGGGATAGTCCGTCCCTAGCGCTATTCGGTTGGCTCCCATTAATTTCACAACATAATCTAACACGTTTGGATCGTGCACCAATGAATCTATCCAAAACTTACCCAGATAATCGCGTGGATTAATATGATTATCTACGGCACAAAGATCAGGACGAACATTAAACCCGTGCTCCACACGGCCTATGGTAGCCGGAAAAGAACCTCCGCCATGAGCAAAAGCTACTCTCAGCTTCGGCAGCTTTTCAAAAACTCCACCGAATATCATGGAGCAAATGGCCAGCGATGTTTCAGCGGGCATACCTACCAACCAAGGTAGCCAATAGCGCTCCATCTTATTCTTACCCATCATATCCCAAGGGTGGATAAAGACGCACATGTCCAAATCTTGACAGGCCTCAAAAACGGGGAAAATGTTTGGGTCATTGAGATTCCAGTCGTTCACATGGGAGCCAATTTCTACACCGGCTAAGCCTATTTCCTTGCACCTCCGCAATTCTTGGATAGCTAGTTCAGGATCTTGCATGGGAAGTGTTCCCAAGCCGACGAACCTCTTCGGATAGCGATCGACAATCTCCGCGATGTGATCATTGAGGAAGCGAGATACCTGGAGACAGTCTTCAGGTTTGGCCCAATAGCTGAACATGACAGGAACCGTGCTGAGTACTTGAACATCAACATGCTGCTCATTGCACTCTTTCATTCGGGCTTCTGCATCCCAACAGTTGTCTTCTACTTCTCGAAAGAATTTGTTGTCCATCATCATCCTTGCACGGCAAGGTACGTGATGGTCTAAATGAATAAAGCCACCGTATCCAAAGCGCTCCCGAAAGGAGGGAATATTCTCCGGGAGAATATGCGTGTGAATATCAATGGTGAATATTTCCATTCAGGAATCGAGTTGCGTAGTCTTTCGCAAAGTAAGTTAAAATAATATCTGCTCCCGAACGCGCTATGCTAAGAAGCATTTCATCAGCAGCTTTAGCCTCGTCAAGCCAGCCTTTATCGGCGGCAGCTTTAATCATGGCGTACTCGCCGCTTACGTTGTAAGCCGAGATAGGTAGTGAACTGAATTCCTTTAATCTGGCTATAATATCCAAGTAACAAAGTGCAGGCTTAACCATTAAGAAGTCTGCACCTTCTTCTTCGTCCAGCATAGCTTCTCGCAATGCTTCGGTAGAATTGGAAGGATCCATCTGATAGGTTTTTTTGTCTCCAAATTTGGGAGTAGAATCCAATGCATCTCGGAAAGGACCGTAATATGCACTGGCGTATTTGGCAGTGTAAGACATGATAGAAACTTCGGTATGTCCTTCTTCATCAAGCGCTTTTCTGATTTCTCCCACTCGGCCATCCATCATATCGGAGGGACCGATAATGTCAATACCCGCTTGTGCTTGAGCTACGGACATTTTTGATAAGACAGGAAGTGTTTCATCATTCAATAT
>CAZKXG010000057.1:16402-17243 GCA_964556465.1 uncultured Cryomorphaceae bacterium
TTTCCTTCTTTTACCAAACCGTCGTGCCCGTCGGAGCTGTATGGGTCCATGGCCACGTCGCTCATTAACACCGCTTCCGGAAAACGCTCCTTGATTGATTTGATTCGGTGGAGGTAGAAATTATCATCTGCCCATGAGTAAGATGCAGTATCATTTTTCAGTTCTTCCGCTACAGCGGGAAAGAGCACGAAGGCGTGGATGCCGAGTTTTAATGATTCCTCGATTTCTCTTAGGAGTTCTTTTTCGCCAAGTTGTGCCTGTCCGGGCAATGAAGCTATTGGGTTGTAAGCCGATTTATCTGCAGTGATAAACAGGGGGTAGATCAATCGATCAGGAGTCAATCTAGTTTCTCTCACCAAGCTGCGAATCGCAGCCGACTTGCGGTTTCTTCTGGGTCTGTTAACCATTTTGATCATACATGTCTATTGTAATAAGCAACCCTTTGATCTGAGCAGCTACTTCATCGAGTCTTTCTTTAAGTGCTATTTGAAGCTCTAAAATCTCTTTGTCGCTCATACCGGCAGCTATTTCTTCTTTCAAAGGGTCGTGGCTGTGGTGGTGATGATCTCCGTCGTGCTTGTGTTCATAACCAGGTACTGAAACTACCGACTCTTCCCAAGAAGCCAAAGCACGAAAACTCTTGTCAATACTGCGTACCATGGCATCATAAGCCGATTTTTTATCCTTATTGGAAATTCCTCTTTCAGCTTCAACTTTAACTCTACCTCTTCCTCTAACAGAAATTAGATCTCCAATTTCAACTTCTGCTGCTGGATCTGATTCTATTTTCCAGTTCAATTTTACTTTTTCATTTTCTATATCCCTGGACATCTTACTGCGG
>CAZKXG010000058.1:0-993 GCA_964556465.1 uncultured Cryomorphaceae bacterium
AATACCTACGAGACGGATGTAGAGGGACTCTATCTCTGTGGGACAGTTTTAGCGGGTGTCCGCACGGAAAAGGTCTTTATCGAAAATGGACGGGATCATGCTGTGGCCATTGCTAATGACGTTGTCAAAAAGAGGCATAAAGCCGACATGTCATTGTGAGATAAACTTTCAAAATGATCCCCATCAAACTACCTTTTGCTGTATTTCTTGTGTTCGTATCGTCTGGGCTCTGTGCACAAACTACACTTTCAAAAGGTGAAGTGACGTCCGATTTAGAATTTCTGAAAACCCAATTAGTCGAGTATCACCCTGGACTCAGAACCTACAGTAGCACCGAAGCAGTCAACGAGTGGTTTGATATACAGATAGCGGCTTTGCCTGACTCATTAAGTCGTTCAGAGGCTTATGAGATTGTTTCTTTATTCTCTTCGGTATTGAAAGATGGGCACTCATACATCTATCCGACTACCAAACATTTGGAAGCTTTTTTTAATGGTTCTCCACTTTTTCCTTTGGATGTTTTTCCGGCGGAAGACGGCCTGGCAGTTGTTGGAAATTACAGCGAGGAAGGAGATATCCCATTGGGCTCTATTCTTACACATGTCAATGGAGTCGAAGTCGCGGAAATGGAAACGTTTGTTGTAGAACGCACCAGTCGAGACGGCGATAATTTGGGCTATCCCAAACACCTCTTTTCTAAGTTTTTCCCTGCCTATCACAGCTACTTCTATGGCTTTCATAAAGAATACACCATTAGCTTAATCGACAATGAAGGAATAACAAAGTCAACAACGATCAAAGGACTAACAAGAGCCGAAATAAAGACGAAAAGACCTGACGAAGAAGGAAGCGGTATTACACTTAAATTCATCCCTGAGGCTCAAGCGGCAGTGCTTTCAATAGCTTCTTTCGACAAAAAAATATTGAAGGATGACTTCGATCAAAAATTTAAAAAGGAAGTAAGGGAGGCTTTTCTATTATTACAAAGCAATG
>CAZKXG010000058.1:1003-4113 GCA_964556465.1 uncultured Cryomorphaceae bacterium
GGCAGGGATTTATTTCTGCACATTAAAAACCATTGAAAGAATACAAACGAAAAAAATTATAAAACTTTAATAGATGCTGTTAGATTATTAAAAAATAATAACGTGGAGAATTTGGCCATTGACTTGAGGGATAACCAAGGTGGAAATTTGAGTAATGGAGTATACCTCTTAAAGCAATTTATGGATTCTTCTTTCCAATGCGTTGACCATTTCAATACGATAAAGAAGGGAAAGATAAAAACAGCCAGATCTGCTTGGGACGACTTTATTAAGCCAGCTAAAAAATATAACTTCAGTGGGAATGTATTCCTTTTCATAAATGGTGGAAGCTTTTCGTGCTCGGCCATTGTTGCCAATACATTCAAGGAAAATAAACGAGGAATAATCATTGGCGAAATGACTGGTGGCAGCGCCTACATTAATTCAGGCGCACCGGATCGAATAGTCGTTTTGCCAAATACCCAAATTTCATTTACCATTCCGCGAACTCAGTACTGCTTAAGAGAAAGGGTCGATGAGATAGGCCTTGGTGTCGTTCCAGACATTCCTCTCCTTGATGAAGCTAGCAGAATGTATACGGATAGTGACAACTTCATCAAGCGCTTTGTTGAGCTGTGTGATGAATGATTGTATTTCTTAACTTGCTTTAAGTGAAGCCCCTTTACCAGAAGTAGAATATGACCGAAATCGCCGCACTTTTTCAAGATTTTGAAACGAATTACCCTTCGGAGATTCGAGGAATTGAATTGAACCGCGGTGACTTCTTAATTCGGCAAGGACAGGTGGAACGGCACACGTACTTCGTTCTTTCAGGTGCTGTGGCCGTGAAGCTCTTTAAAGAGAACGAATCCCATACGATCCGATTCGGTTACCAGGGTTCCTTCCTCAACTCCATTCCATCCTTCTTTGATGACTCTCCATCGCATTTCGATATCGTAGCCTTGAAGAAAACCAGAGTCAAAGCTTTCGCAAAAAGCGCCTTATTTGAGTTGATTGCTTCCAGCGAAACTTACAAGGATGCGTACATCTCGGTTTTGGAAAACTTGACGACTCACTTTGTCGAGCGCGAAATAGATTTGCTTGCCTCCTCGCCTGCCGAACGCTACCGGCGTGTCTTAGAAAGAAGTCCTATGCTCTTTGAAGAAATCCCACTCAGGCATATTGCCGATTACCTGCGCATGACACCTGAAACACTGAGCCGACTTCGAAAATCTTGATTTCAATCAATTTTTAAGGATTCTATACCTTGTTCCTTTGGTGTATGAAAAAAGACAAATTCCTTCTAGACTTAAACGAGAAATTGGCAATGATTGATAAAGCTTTGGACCAATTTATAGCCAACGATGAAAAGGTACTCTCTCATCGTCCCGAAAGCAATAAGTGGAATGTACTCGAATGCATTGAACACTTACATCGATACAATGCCTTTTACCTTCCCGAGTTTCAAAAAACTATGAAACGAGCTCCGCTTTGTAATTCAAATGAAATGAAGCGAGGACGATTTGGGATGAAATCGGCCAAGTCTATGCTACCCGGAGAGACGGGAGTAAATAACCCGATGAAAACCTTTAAATCAAAAAACACCTTGAACACGAATGTGAGCTCCGCAACACTTGACCTATTCAGGAATGAGCTGGCCGAACTAAAGGCTCTCATTCAAGAGGCAGCTACACGAGACATCGGAGAAGTAAAGTGTAAGACAACTCTGCCACTGATTCGATTCAGACTTTGCGATGCGCTGGAGTTTGTAATCAATCACCAAGTGAGGCATATTGACCAAGCAAAAAGAGCGCTAAAAAGCGCTCTTTAAATTTCTTAAGACAAAGCTCAAAAAAGCTATCTCTTCTCGTTCTCCTTTTTGGTTAAAACTATTCCGTCTTTCAGCATTTGGTACGCAATAGTTTCTGCATACTCAATGGAAAAAGAGTTCACAGAAGACGGGTCCAAAGTTTCCGACCTTGCCGACCATACCAGTGCTTCAGTTTCTAGATCATGAAGAACAGCCTCTAATGTGTACACAGTACTTGAGGTATAATATCCTTCTTGGTAGACTTGTGGAGAGTGATATCCGTAATATCCCCAATAACTACCGTAGTAACCATAATTCATAGGGTAATAACCGCCATACCCCCCGTAGGTTGCGGTGGTATATGTACCCGGCACGTAATTCTCTTGCTCGTCAATAGATACCAAAGCAAAAGTCAGGATACTATCAAATCCTTTGCTTTTCAATTCGTCTGCGATCTCTTTCTTCTTGGCGTCGGTCAAATCCATATCAGGAGTAATCGTCCCTTTTATGGCTTGAGCATTGACTTTTCTTTTTTGGAGCATATCAACCAAGTCAGCAGCGATACTCTTGTCTGTCAATTGATCTCCCACAAGACCTACAACAAAAATATCGTCATACGGCCCTTTGGCATCAGGAGACGTATAGGTGCCAATGATTTTAGTAGAATTACACCCTACTAATAAGGCAAAAAGGGGAATAATGGCTAGACTCTTTACGGTAATAGACTTCATTTTAGTTCTTCTTTCTGTAATTACGGTAACCATCTCAATCCAAGTTGAAATGCTAAAAAGCTATGCGCTTGTAAATTCTTACTTTCAAAGGATTGGTGATAGGTCGAAACGAAAAGTAAGTCTGTAGAGGGCGAAATTTCAAAACCCACACCTGCTTCCGGCTGAATACCAAAACGGAATGATGACTCTTCAAACTGGAATCCCGCAAATTCTCTGCGTTCGTCCACCCAGTGAAAACCAGCTCCAAAACCAATATGAGGTGTAACCACTCCATAACGATCAAAATGATACTTACCCATCATTATGGCAGGAATCATGTTAATGTAGCGAAATTCTTCTCCCGTTACTGTTAGCGTTTCCAAACTGTAACTCTGAGTGCCAAGCTCCTCATAAAATGTCTGGACACCGGTTGAAAAACCAAGGCTCCATTCGTCGTCTAAAAAGTAATCACCTGTGACTGCGAAACCTCTAAAACTGGTTTCACCAATGTAATCAGCTGATGTCCCCATAGGGATAGCCACGCTATACATGACCGATGTCATTCCATCTCCTTGCCCAAAAGAGCAAAGCGGAATAAGAGCGAGTATAAA
>CAZKXG010000058.1:4123-5468 GCA_964556465.1 uncultured Cryomorphaceae bacterium
CATAATTACTCTGATACGATTAAATAGGGAGATTGACTAAAGCATTTGTCAATTCCACTCTCAATTCTTGTTTTGACGTCATTTCTATTGTCGGAGAGTGCACCATTGAGTGCACCTGACCAAACAATGGGAATAAACTCTTCTTCAGGATCGATACCCTCAACATCTACCATATCAATGAGAAGCGTGCCGTACGTATAGCTGTATACATATCCGCCCCAAGGATAATAGGGATATCCAAACCAAGGGTAGTAACCTCCCCAATAATAGCCATAGTCATAAATTACCCCTGTAGAAGTAGAACTCCAAACTGCGGGTTTGATAATAAGATCAGCTTCAAAAGGATCATCAACTCTGTTGTAGCCACGAGAATTCATATTCATCTCTATAGCATCGAGAATTGTCTGATCGTATGTTCTGTCTATAACCGGATCTCTATCATCAGGATCAACTACATGAACTACAGAGTCGGGCATGGCGTAATTCACGTCACCCGAAAAATCATAACCCGAATCATAGTTGGTTGCTACCAAATCTGAATCGGAGTAGTAGACAGGACCCTTTGGGTAACATCCGCCAAGGATGGCTATGATGGCTAAACCGAAAGAGAGTCGAAATAGTGTAGACTTCATAAAATCGTTTTTTACAAGCGTCAAATCTACACTTATTTCGTTTATTTGCGGCAAACTTTGTCTTTATGAAAACAGTTCTCAGTCTTCTGCTTACACTATTTAGCCTATCCACATTTGCTCAATACGGGTCTGACGATTCCAATAGAATTGAGATTTCGGGTTTTTATGGCTACCGCTTCGGTGGAAAAGTCGATGTCTATTATGGTCCTGACTTGGGTTATGTAAAGATTAACGACAATGCAGCTTATGGAGTTGATTTAAGCTACCGCATCAGAGACAAAGTTTTCGTAAATCTTCAATGGAGTAGGCAAGACACGGATATGGACTTCTATGGTTACAGAGAAATTGGCGCAGAAGATCTGGGTAACTTGGCAGTTGAATACTTTATGGTTTCCGTACTAAGTGATTTAGGAAATTCTTACGGGCAAGTTGTTCCTTTTGGTGGCGCCGGTATTGGCATGATGGTGGGAACTCCTGACAACAGAGAACTTGGATTAGATACATCTTATCGCTTTGCATTCACACTCCAAGCTGGTCTTAGAATTTGGTTAAGCGACAGAGTTGGACTGAGGCTCAGAGGTGCTATGTTAGCTCCTATGCAGTGGGGATCGGGTGGACTTTTTTGTGGAACGGGCTCCGGATGTTCTGTAGGAGTAGGCGCCTCTACGACTATTCTCCAAGGAGAATTCACCGGAGGAGTCGTTGTTAAGCTC
>CAZKXG010000058.1:5478-9403 GCA_964556465.1 uncultured Cryomorphaceae bacterium
TAAGAGAAGCTTAGCTCAATAACTTTTGCCGCAAGTAGAATTCCAATTGGCTGTTTACCCTTTTCAATTCTGCCACTAATCTTTTATTTTCCTTTCTCAATTCAAAAATTTCGATGGCTTGATTGATGGTTGACACCATTCCCTGGGCATCCCAAGGCTTGGTGAGGTAACGATACACTTCACCCTGATTAATGGCATCTACCACAGCTTGCATGTCGCTGTAGCCTGTTAAGAGAATACGAATGGGCTCCG
Source organism: uncultured Cryomorphaceae bacterium (assembly GCA_964556465.1). Taxonomy (GTDB): domain Bacteria; phylum Bacteroidota; class Bacteroidia; order Flavobacteriales_D; family Cryomorphaceae; genus JAKVAV01. The sequence continues at coordinate 5,731 of CAZKXG010000058.1, forward strand.
GATGGGTTTTCTTTAACTCAGCAAAGAAGTCGACACCCGTTATTTTAGGCATCCTCTGATCTGAAACCACAACTTTTAAATCTTCCTTATCCAAAAATTCTCGAGCTGCTTCAGGACTAATAGCAGTATAAACGTTGAATTCTCTCCTCAAAGAAGCCTTAAACGCAACAAGATTGTGTTCTTCGTCATCAACGTATAGAACACCCGCTTTGTCATTAAGGTTCTTCTCTTCAAGTTCGTCCATGGTGGGTTAATTTAGGGGATTTGTCGAAAAAATACAGGCTATCCTTTAATTATTTCTAGTTTAGAATCTGAAAACAATTTTGATAATGATACGGGAAAAAAACCTGAAAGATACTTTAGGCGCGGCTAAACAAAACGACCTCACCAATTGGATGCCTGTTTTCTTTCAACCGAATTCCATACATGGACGAGATGAATTGATCAATTTGATTGAGAGTGAAACACCCACGATCACAGATGATCTTTACAGTCAATTGACTGAACTCATCAAGGCCCGTAACCCAAAGAATAAACTGAGTCCAACAGAAATCGAAAGTCTCATTTCCAAGCATCTTGGAGAAACTGAACTCAACGAGTACGGAGTGTGGGCGTACTATCCTTGGTCGAATCGATTGGTGCACCTGCTCCCCGAAAAGGAATTCATAGAAGTCAGAACAAATCGAAATCACTACAAGATAAGTCCTGCCGAAGAAAGGGTTTTGGGACAGAAAAAAGTTGGCCTGATCGGTTTATCCGTTGGGCAATCGGTGGCCGTTACTATGGCCATGGAGAGAGGTTTTGGAGAGTTGAGACTAGCAGATTTTGATTCTTTGGAACTTACCAACTTAAACAGGATAAGAACGGGAGTGCACAATCTTGGTGTTTCAAAAGTTATTTCGGTGGCGAGAGAAATTCTTGAAATAGATCCTTTCCTGAACATCAAGTGCTTTACTGACGGTCTTACTGAAGACAATATCGAGCAATTCTTTCACGAAGGTGGGGACTTGGATCTTCTGATTGATGAATGCGACGGATTGGACATGAAAATCATCTCCAGATGGAAAGCACGGGAGATGAATATTCCTGTAGTTATGGAAGCCAGTGATCGAGGAATGGTGGATGTGGAGCGATTTGACCTTGAGCCTGAGCGTCCCCTACTCCATGGTATGGTAGAAGGACTTAGCCCTGAGAAACTCAAAACTCTCGAAACCAACGAGGATAAAATCCCTTACATGCTAGACATTGTGGGCGCCGATACCATCTCTACCCGAGCGAAAGCTTCGATGCTTGAAATCGGAGAAACCATTTCCACATGGCCGCAATTGGCTTCGGCGGTGACCTTGGGAGGCGGCATAACTGCTGATGTAGTCAGACGCATCTTCTTGGATCAGTACCACGAGTCGGGTAGGTATTACATGGATGTAGAAGACATTATCGGAAACAAGCATGCTCGAACCAAGGAAGAGTCCGAAATCAAATTGCCAAAACCGGATGAAGACTTTGGCCCTGAGTTGAAGAACGAAGGGAAAATATCACTTGATGACAAGGTAGTAGAAAGAATAGTTAAAACTGCCTGCCACGCTCCTTCCGGTGGAAACCTGCAGCCGTGGAAATGGACAAATAAGAATGAGGTATTTCAACTGAAATTTGACAGAAATCTCATCAGCTCATTTCTCGATCATCAGGAGATTGCTTCGATGATTGCATTGGGTGCATCGTTGGAAAACGCTCGTCTGGAAGGAATAAATCAAGGCTACGAAAACTCGGTTTCATTCTTCCCGGTTCAAGATGAAAAAGACATTATCGCACACGTTAGCTTAACTAAAGGTAAAACATCAAGTGAGATAGATAAATGGTTGGGGGTAAATATATTGAACAGAGAGACAAATCGCAATTTAGAGCACAGTGAACCGCTCTCGCAAAGTGATGTGAAGAAATTAAAAGAATCGAGTCTCAAGAACGGATCCAACCTAACCATAATCGAACCAGGCGAGGAGTTTGATCGATTGGCTGCACTCATAGCCCAAACTGAACGGTTCAGAATCATGCACCCCATAGGACACCGCAATTTCACCGAAGAAATGCGCTGGACGAAAGAAGAGGTAGAGTCAACGAAAGATGGAATTGATATTGCCACAGTTGACTTGACTATCGGAGAGTTGACAGGATTTAAACTCGCCAGAAACCGCAAAGTAATAGATAAGCTAGTAGAATGGAAGGGGGGCTCAGCCTTTGAGAAACTTTCTAAAAAATCTACTTCATCAGCTGCTGCTTTGGGAATTATCACCAGACCGAAACGTTCGCGACTGGATTACCTTCAGGCAGGCATGGACATGGAACGGGTTTGGATCGCTGCAAATGCATTGAACATAGGCTTTCAGCCACAATCTCCGCTCTCACTTTTACTCCCTCGATTGGAAGACGGCAAAGATCTCAATCCTAATCAGCTTCAGGAGTTCACAACCATTGGTAGACAACTTCAAGAAATTATGTCAGTGTACACTGATGAAGAGCCTATCTTTATTTTCAGATTGTTTTATAAACAAAAAGACGTAGTCAAGAGCCTTAGGCGAGATTTGAGTCTGCACTTTAAAAAGAATAAATGATTCATCTACGTGCTTACAGAGCCATTGACGAAGAAGAGAGTTGTCTCACTTACGCAATGGGTCACCGTCAGGTTCTTGAAGGTTTTAACTTGGGTAATATTACGACCAATAACTATGATTGGGCCTACAATCCTCATGTCTATGTGGTAGAAGCAATTGACATGGAATCGGGGGAACTTCTGGGTGGAATTCGCGTACAGGTAGCTGATGGACGGACAGATTTACCCGTACAAGAAGCAGTTGATCACTTTGACCCAAATATCAATGAAATGGTAAGGCACTACGCGCTCAGCGGAGGTACCTCAGAACTGTGTGGATTATGGAACAGTAGATCAAAGGCCCCAAACACGGGTGTAACCATGAATTTGGCAGTAGCAGGCATGGCTATTTGCAATCAGTTACCCATCACATCAATTTTTACCATTTGCGCTCAATACACCTTAAAAATAGCGATGAGACTGGGTTTCAGAGTTGAAACCGGACTAGGGAATAAAGGAGAGTTTATTTATCCCAACAGCAACTACGTAGCAAGGGTGCTATCAGCAGACCCTCAATCGCTGGATAAGGTTTCTCAGATTTATTACGATAAAATTCAAAAGCTTCGGTCAAATCCAAAAATTGAACTTTTGGAAGATATAGGGAACGATAAAAAGATTCTCTACAGCCATGACTTAAAACTTAAATCAGTAGGAAAATTAGAATGGGTAGAATAGGTGTTTTCCTTTTGGGCTTATCTCTTATACTGATTGCTGAAGACCTTCAGGCCGGAGATACCCTAAAGCTCTCCCCGGATTTCAAAAAAAGCGTTCTGGGCAGTGAGCTATCTGTGCTCAGAGAAACGAGTTATTCCTCTACCGTTAATGACGTATTAGACAAAGACTTTGAGGATTTGGAAGCACCAAGGCCCAATCTTGGTTTCAATACAGGTGCCTTGTGGGTTCGAACATCCATTCAGAACCTCGCAGAAAACGAACACTACCGCATTCAAATCCATCAGCCTTTGCTCGATACCGTAAATATTTATGTATTTGATGGGAAGGGGCAGGTAATCTGTGAAAAGCTCT
>CAZKXG010000058.1:9413-13761 GCA_964556465.1 uncultured Cryomorphaceae bacterium
GAATATAATGAAAAAATATTGAAATTTTTCCCTTTTGGTGAAAAAGTAATAAATCGAACGAATCAGAGTGGGAAGCCAACGACATGCAAACCCAAATACATCAATAAAACAATCTATATCCTTTTTTTTTGGTAAATATTTATGTATTTGATGGGAAGGGGCAGGTAATCTGTGAAAAGCTCTTTGGCGAAAGCTTGAACTTTGACCACAGAAAATACAGTGCTCCCCAATTCATTCTTGATCTTACCATCCCTCAAGGCGAAGTGCGAACGATTTTTATCAGAATAACCACGGCTGAGCAAATCGTATTGCCCATTTATGTTGCGACTATTGCTGCTTCAGAAAAGCTTCTACTCATTTCCAACCTACTTTTTGGTGCATACTTCGGGCTTATTTTGGTAATGGCATTCTATAACTTCTTTATCTTCCTTACCGTTCGTGACAGAAGTTACCTGATCTATGTATTATACATTATTGCAGTAGGATCTACCCAAGCAGTACTGGAAGGGTACATGCACCAATTTTTATGGCCTGATAATGCTTGGCTTGCTTCCAGAAGCCCCTATTTATTTACGGCTTTGGTAAGTATTACCTCGGTAATCTTTCTTCAAGACTTTTTAAGAACCAGAATATATGCCCAGAGGGTAAATCGTTTCGCTCAGTTTATCTATGGATACTTTTCTTTGGTTTTCATTGCAGCGCTATTTGGAGTAAATGCCTTCGTTCACATGGCAGCTCAGTTGGGGATTACCGTGCTCTCCTTCTACATTCTTATTGCAGGCATTATTGTCTATCGCAAAGGTTATTCACCAGCCAAATTTTTCATTCTAGCTTGGAGCGTATTGGTAGCAGGAATCATCGTTTACGCTCTGCAGGATTCGGGACTCATTCCTTCAACCCCTGTCACAAATTATATGATGTTATTCGGCAGTGCAGTTGAAGCCGTATTGCTATCGATCGCTCTTGCTGACCGTATCAATATTCTCAAGAAAGAAAAAAGTGAATCGCAAGAACAGGCCCTGCGTGTTTCTCTCGAGAATGAGAGAATTGTGAAAGAGCAGAACATCGTCTTGGAAGAAAAAGTGAGCGAGAGAACTGCCGACTTAGAGAATACAAACTCCAAGCTGAACACCGCAATATCTGAACTTAAAGAAACCCAATCGCAACTGGTACAGGCCGAGAAAATGGCCTCACTAGGTCAGCTCACGGCAGGTGTAGCCCATGAAATAAATAATCCGATCAATTTTGTAAGTGCCAACATTCAGCCTCTGCGATACGACGTGAAGGATATCTTGGATGTGCTGGATATGTACGATTCCATTGATGACTCCAACTCTTTTTCGGAAAAGAAGCAATCCATTGAAAAGTTCAAACAAGAAATCGATCTAACGTACAGTAAGCAAGAGGTTGATGAACTTCTCAAAGGAATTGAAGAAGGAGCTAAACGAACGGCTGAAATTGTAAAGGGACTTAAGAACTTCAGTAGAATTGACGAATCCAATGTCAAAGAGTCTGATCTGAATGAAGGTATTCAATCGACATTGAGTATTCTGAAAAGTTCCATCCCTACTACCGTTAAAGTAATTACAGACTTGGCAGAAGACTTGCCTCTTGTAGAGTGCATGGGTGGGAAAGTCAATCAAGTCTTTCTGAACATCGTAAATAACGGCCTTCAGGCTATGGAGGACAACCCACCTGATAGGCCTTCTGTGATAACGATCAGAACAATTACAGATGGTGAATATGTGGCGATAGAAATCAGCGATACAGGAGCGGGAATGGACGAAAGCACTAAGAGCCGTATATTCGAACCATTCTTCACGACCAAAGACGTGGGTCAAGGAACGGGGTTAGGTTTGAGTATTGTATTCAAGATTATTGAAACCCACGATGGCAAAATTTGCGTAGAAACTGAACCCGGAAAAGGGACAAAATTTATTCTTAAATTTCCCATTAAGGCTAGAATAAAGTCTGAACTTGAACTATAATGTCTGAAAACGAAAAAATAAGCATTCTATACCTCGATGACGAGGAACCCAACTTGAGTGCGTTTAAAGCAACATTCAGAAGAACACATTCCATCAGAACAGCCAATTCTGCAGAAAAGGCATTGGCATTGATCGAAGAAGAAGAGCCGCATATTATCATTGCTGATCAGCGAATGCCAAAAGTAAGCGGGGTAGAATTTTTCCAAATGGTGTGCAAATCACATCCCGACCCACAAAGAATTCTGCTCACTGCCTACACAAGTTCTCAAACGGTAATAGACGCTGTGAATAAAGGCCATATCGACAGGTACTTGGTCAAGCCCTGGGATCGGGATATGATGGAGAAAACACTCAATACTGTTTTTGAGTCATACAAAACCAAGGTCGAATTAAAGCGAAAAAATGAAGAACTCTTCAGAGTAAATTCGGAATTGAACCGATTTGTTTACAGCGTTTCTCACGACTTAAGGGCTCCCCTACTTTCATTGCTCGGATTGGTTGACCTCAGTCGCAACGAGAAAGATCCTGATCAGATTCAAGAGTATTTTGAACTCATGAATAGTAGCATTCGAAAAATGGATGACTACATCCAAACTACTTTACAGTACTACCGGAATCTAAAAACCAATCTAATTCTTGAACACGTTAATGTTCAACAGCTTTTAAATGAGATTGTCGAGCCATTGATGAATTACAATAGCGATGTCAGCTTCAAGTTGAATGTTGATCCTGAAACCGTCTTATTTACAGATCGGGTTCGCTTGAAAATAGCCCTGAATAATCTCATCACGAATGCCGTCAAGTATGGTTTCAGAGATAAAAACACCCCTTACCAAATATGTGTAAGTCTTGAAAACACCGGAGTAGGAAGCAAGATAATTGTGGCGGACGAAGGAAAAGGTATACCGCCCGAACAATTGAAAAAAATATTTGAAATATTCTTCTCAGAAGGAGCAGCTAATACAGTTGAAAGCAGCGGATTAGGATTGTACTTAGTCAGACAGGCAATAGATAAAATCAAAGGACATGTTTCCGTGCGGTCCAAACTCAACGTCGGGACAGAGTTTGAAATCAATCTGCCGAGCCTTGAAACGAACAACTAAGGTTTAATTTCAAATTCCTCTGTTGCCATAGACTAGTGGAATACTAGGAATATGTCATGCAGCAATCTTTAAACTTCTTTCCACTTCCGCATGGACATTTATCATTTCGGCCGATTGATCGCAGCGGCTCATCTCCATCGAGTGTCTTAGCCAAATCAGTATCGAAAATTTTACTCAATACCTCATATAGCTTTGGGTGCTTCTCTTTTAATAATCGGGGGCGTTGAAAAAAATACTCTGAAGTTACCGCTAAAAATTCTTGACTATTAGTGGCGCCGTATGAGTTGATATCACTTTTTCCTGCTAACATCTCAGCCATGTTCTCTTGCATCAGCTTAACCCAAGGCAATATCGCTTGATTGTCCATAAACACTTTTGGAATACCATCTATTTGGCCATCCTCTTTATCAAAAAGGTGCACGAATTCGTGTATACCTACATTGTTCTTGTCAGTGATATTGTCAAACCCATGGTGCAAAGCGGGTTTAGAGAAAATCACCACTCGGTTCATGACTCCTCCGCTCCCAACCATGCCACTGATACTGCGTTTCTTCGAATCCAGATTGAAAGAAGCGTCGAATAAATCGGGATAAAGCAGTACTTCGTGCAAAGTGCTATACTCCCATTCAGGAAAAGCAAACACAGGGATTACCGCACTAGCGGCTACGAGCAAACGATCTTGATCATCTACCGAAGTTTGCACTCCCGTTATCCGTACACGTTTTAAAAAGTTCAATACGTCTTTTTCAAAAACGGCTTTATCAGGATCACTAAGTGCTGCGTAAAAATTAACTTCAGTAAGCAAATAGATTCGCCATTCGGTTGGAAATACTTCGGGAACATCAAAACCGCTCTTCACCTTCTTCGAGCGAAACAAGAGCCAGATGAAAAATAAACCGAAAATGAGGCCAACGACTACAGACAATAGATTTGGGTGTTAAACAAAAGTCCAAAAATAGGTGAAATACCGTTGGCGATCTTTTTCCACCAAAGTCGTTTCTCCAAGCTATGTAAACTGACTATTAAGCCCAAATAAACTCAATTAACATTGGGTCAATCCGAACCTTAAATTCCAACATCTGCAGAGCCAGTTCTAATCGATTTTTTCTCATAAAACGTCACTAGCTGCGGTCTCCAAGCTTAAGGATTTGATAAGGCTTTCTTAAACAGCCCAAGTCGACATACCGGAGTGGTCAGCACTAATTTTGACCACTCACAAACCAATCTAAAAATTTAAGGTATGAAGCTCAAATCTAT
>CAZKXG010000058.1:13771-15367 GCA_964556465.1 uncultured Cryomorphaceae bacterium
GGTGGTCTTTCCCTGCTGACTTTCGGAGTCTTCGGGCAAAGCGATCTCATTATTTCTGCCGTTTACGACGGCCCCCTTTCGGGTGGAACTCCAAAGGGAGTAGAACTTTACGCGATCAATGACATTGCTGATCTCAGCGCCTACGGAGTTGGGTCTGCCAACAACGGCGGCGGCTCTGATGGCGAAGAATTCACGTTATCCGGTTCTGCTTCAGCAGGCGATTACATTTATGTCGCTTCAGAAATGCCACAATTCACGGCTTTCTTTGGATTTGCACCCAATTACGCCGATGGCGCTATGGCCATCAACGGTGATGATGCCGTAGAATTATTCAAAGACGGCGCAGCCGTTGACGTATTCGGAGCCATTGACGTAGATGGTTCAGGCGAGGCTTGGGAATACGCTGACTCTTGGGCACGTCGCAACGATGACTCCACTCCTTCCACTACGTTTGACTTAAGCGACTGGACTTTTGGTGGAGTTGACGCACTCGACGGTGAAGTGGACAATGCTACTCCTGTTGGGTCTTTCACCACTCCAGGTGGAGTTACTCCTCCTCCAAGCGGGCCAACGGCTTTCGAAAATCAGTTAAACCTCAATCTACTCGGCACCTATGCTACGGGAGTTTTTGACGAAAGTGCAGCTGAAATTGCGGCGCACGACCCCGCTACGCAAAGAGTGTTCTTTGTGAATAGCAACGACAACACCGTAGAAGTTTTGGATATTTCAAATCCTGCTTCACCTGTTTTGATCAACAGCATTGACGTTTCTGCTTATGGAGCTGCGCCGAATAGTGTAGCAGTTTCAAACGGAGTAATAGCGGTAGCAGTTGAAGCTGACGTAAAACAAGACCCGGGAGCGGTCGTATTTTACGATGCCGACGGAAACTACATCAACGATGTAACCGTGGGTGCGCTTCCCGATATGTTGACCTTCACCCCTGACGGAAACAAAGTGGTGGTAGCCAACGAAGGTGAGCCGAACGATGCTTACGATGTAGACCCTGAAGGAAGCGTCTCTGTAATAGACGTATCAGGCGGTGCAGCCTCAGCTACGGTAGAAACAGTAGGATTTGGCTCATTGACCATGGCCGATATAGAAGGCGTTCGAATCTTCGGCCCCAACGCGAGCATCGCACAAGATTTGGAACCCGAATACATCACGGTTTCTGACGATTCTCAAACGGCTTACGCCGTGTGTCAGGAAAACAATGGAATCATTGTGGTTGATTTGTTGACAAATACCATCACTGATGTGTGGGCACTTGGCACAAAAGACTACAACCTTCCCGGCAATGGAATTGACGCGAGCAATGATGCCAACGGAATCGAAATTAAAAACTGGCCGGTGAAGAGCTACTATATGCCCGATGCCATGACTTCGTACTCGGTAGGCGGAAGCACGTACATCCTTACGGCAAATGAAGGTGATGCGCGTGACTACGATGGATACAGCGAAGAAGACCGCGTGAGAGACCTCACGTTGGATTCGGTAGCGTTTCCAAATTACGCAGAACTGCAGATGGATGAAAATCTCGGTCGATTGAACATCACCCTTACTGCAGGTGATACAGACAATGACGGAGAGTACGAAGAA
>CAZKXG010000058.1:15377-16490 GCA_964556465.1 uncultured Cryomorphaceae bacterium
ATTTGGGATGAAGCGGGAAACCTTGTTTGGGACAGTGCCGATGACTTCGAGCAAATCACTGCCGACTACCTCGCTCCTTTCTTCAACTCGAACAACGATGACAACGATTCTTTTAAAAGCCGCAGTGATGACAAAGGCCCCGAGCCCGAAGCCATCGCGGTAGCTGAAATCAATGGAACACCTTATGCTTTCATCGGATTGGAAAGAGTGGGCGGAGTGATGATATACGACATCACTGATCCTACAGCTCCTAAGTTTGAGAACTACATCAACAACCGAGACTTTAGCGTAGACGCTGAAGATCCTGCCGCAGGAGATCTAGGTCCTGAAGACATTAAAGTAATCGATGCCGCGGACAGCCCAACCGGTGAAACCATCATCATGGTAGCCAACGAGGTGAGCGGAACCGTTTCTTTCTTCGGTGTTTCCTCTCCCGATTACACACTGCAAATTCTACACGCATCTGACTTGGAAGGAGGCGTTGACGCTATCGGTCGTGCGCCCAACTTTGCCGCTATCGTAGATGTGCTCGAAGATGAGTACACCAACACGGTTCGCATCTCTTCGGGTGACAACTACATCCCAGGCCCATTCTTCAATGCTTCTTCAGATGGAAGCATCAGAGCGGTACTTCAGGATGTAAACCAAGACTTATTCGGCGAGACGGGCTTGACCAACTTGCGCGAAGCCGGTGGAAGAGCAGACATCACCATTGCCAACATCATTGGCTTTGATGCTTCCACGCTCGGAAACCACGAGTTTGACAATGGAACCTCAATCGTAGAGGAGATTATCGCTACGGATATCCGCGGAGCAGGCTTGGGAGATGTACGCTGGTTGGGAGCTCAGTTCCCTTACCTCAGTGCCAACCTCGACTTTTCGGGAGACGATAACCTATCGGGGTTGTTTACTGATGAGCTATTGCCAAACACCGCTTTCCAATCGTTGCCATCAGATCTTGATGCAGCAGGTGCAGCACCAAAGATTGCCCCTTCTACCCTCATCGAGCGCAACGGCGAATTGATCGGAGTAGTGGGTGCCACGACACAAGTATTGGAGTCGATCACTACTACCAACGGTGTGAGTGTGATCAACGGCGGAAACAACGACATG
>CAZKXG010000058.1:16500-17232 GCA_964556465.1 uncultured Cryomorphaceae bacterium
TGCTTTGGCGGCCATCTTGCAGCCTGTAATCGACGACCTCATTGCCGCTGGATCAAACAAAATCATTTTGGCTACTCACTTGCAGCAGTTCTCTCTCGAGCAGGAGCTCGTAGGATTGCTGAGCGGAGTAGACATCGTATTGGCGGGTGGTTCTGACCGAATCCTTGCCGACCAAACGGACAGACTGCGCAGCGGCGACGAGGCGGAAGACAACTATCCTTTTGTTTCACAAAACCTAGACGGAGAGCCTGCCCTGATCGTGAGCACCGATGGTGAGTACAGCTATGTAGGTCGATTGGTAGTCGGATTTGACGAAAACGGAGTGGTACTCCTCTCCTCTTTAAACGAAGGTGTAAACGGAATCTACGCTACCGACGACGAGATGATCGCTCAGGTGTATGAAGATCCTTCAATGGCTTTCGCCGAAAACTCAAAAGGAGAATTGGTAAGTCGGTTGACCAATGCGGTAAACGATGTGGTGATTGCCAAAGACGGAAACATCTTGGGCTTGACCGATGTGTACCTCGACGGACGTCGTGAGCGCGTGCGCACCGAGGAAACCAATATGGGTAATATCTCGGCTGATGCCAACTTATTTGTAGCAAAAGAGTATGACTCAGAAGTGGTTGTCTCAATCAAAAACGGTGGAGGAATCAGAGCCGCCATTGGAGAAGTAGACGAAGTAGCTCCGGGTGTATTTGAGTTTTTGCCTCCGCAAGCCAATGCTATTTC
>CAZKXG010000059.1:0-586 GCA_964556465.1 uncultured Cryomorphaceae bacterium
TCTACTTTAGTGATCTCAACTAGACAAAAGGCAATCCATTGATCTTTGATTTCCCATTCGGTTTCGGTCAGAAAAGTTCGCTGCTTCTCATCTTCTTCTTCGTTGGAATCGTTTTTTCCGTGCTCACCCTGAGACTCGGAATTGTCAGAGACAATAAAGCGAGCAAATGGCTTAGCCTCTTGCTCTTTCTCTGTACCATGTACATCACTCCGTATATGTTGGGCTATGCCAATTGGTATTCAGGAGGTACTACCAGAGAGATCTTGTTCTTCGTCCCTTTCATGCAGGTCTTTCTCATAGGACCCGTGGTCTTCTTTTACACAAAAAGCCTTCTTGACAATGGGTATAACCTTTCGAAAAAAGACTACTGGCACTTTCTCCCAGCCCTGCTCTACGGACTCTATAGCCTAATCGTCTTCGTGACCGACAAACTCATCTTGGACGAATTTTACTTCTATGCCGACGGTAGAGACAAAGACTTGTCTAACTGGTATCAAGCTATCGGACTGGTTTCAATGGTGGTATACCTTGTCCTGAGTCTCAAATATTACGCGAATTACAGAAAGAAGATTTTCAATGAAGTAAG
>CAZKXG010000059.1:596-2903 GCA_964556465.1 uncultured Cryomorphaceae bacterium
TTTCAATGGATTCGAAACTTTACGTTGGCGTTTTTGGGAATTCTCATTTTGAGGGTCCTCTTTTTTATCATCAATCCCGATTGGGGTGAGTTCGGCAGCCAGTTCTGGTATTACCTCTCCTTCTCGTTCCTCTTTTCTTATGTCGCTATCGCGGGCTATACGAATGTGATAAAGCACACCACCCTCTCTGAAGTAGGCCAAGGAGTGTATACCGTTTTTCGGAGTGATGGACTTAAAGAAGCTGGCTTAACCGCAGAAGAATCCGTTAACCATAGCGCTCCAAAAACAAAGGTGGATGAATCTCCAACCGAACCAGTTTTACCAACGAAAAAAGAAGCGAACAAAAAACCGCTTGATGAAGCCGAGATTTCTGAGTGGAAAGAGAAACTGCAAAGAACAATGAATGAAAATCGGCTTTATGAAAACCCAAGGCTTACCCTTACCGATGTGGCTCAAGAGCTCCTGACAAATACGAAGTTCGTCTCTACCATTGTGAACCAAGGTTTTCAAATGAACTTTAACGACTATGTGAATCAGTTCAGAGTCGAAGCGGTAAAGCAACGTCTCAAAGAAGGCGAGCATATTTCCAAGACCCTGCTTGGTGTAGCCTTAGATTGCGGCTTTAACAGCAAAGCTACCTTCAACAGAGCGTTTAAAAAGAATACTTCAATTTCGCCTCAGGAATACCTCAATACTTTAACAAAGGAGTAGGTCTCAAATCAAGATTTGCAGCGATAGCAGCCTTTACTAACTGCACCTTTGACAAAAAAAATCGCCATAGTGATGAAAAAATTGATTCTACTTCCCGCCTTGCTTTTCGGAATAGCAACTTTTTGTCAAAGCCAGAAGGTTCAGCTCGATTCTTTGGTCAATTCCAAGATAGAAACCAAAGATCCTGCGCTGATGGTTGGAGTGGTGAAGGACGGAGAGATCATCTATAAAAACATCCGTGGCATGGCTAGTCTGCAGCACATGGTTCCCGCCAATGAAAATACGCGATCGAATATTGCATCTACCGCCAAGCAATTCACCGCTTTAATGATCTTGGACCTTTCCATGAAGGGAAAGCTGAGCTTGGAAGATGATATCCGCGAGTTTATTCCAGAGCTTTATCCTGAGGTGGAAGAAGAAATCAAAATCCGCCACTTACTCAATCACACCAGCGGCGTAAGGGATTACTGCGATCTGATGGGTATCCAGCAAGATCCATGGTGGAGACGAGAAGGCCTCGATAATGATGATGTGATCGAGCTTTTGATGAAGCAGGAAACGGTGGCTTTTGAGCCTGGCTCAGAATATGAATACAGCAATTCGGGGTATGTCCTCTTGGCCCAGGTTGTGGAAGTCATCACCGAAGAAAATTTTATCGAATACTCGACTCGTTTTTTTGAAGAGCTCGGCATGAACCAAACTTACTTTCTGGAAAATTACATGAAGGTAATTCCCAATCAGGCACTACCCTACTCCGATTGGGGCGATGGCGTGTGGCAGCTATTCCCGATGATGACCAGCACCTACGGAGAAGGATTCTTATTCACGACGCTAGACGACCAACTTGCTTTCGAAGTTTTGGTGCAAGGTGCCGAAGAATCTGGAAATGAGCTTTTGGTCAACAGTCAACAGCCCATACCAAATAGCGAAATTGAAAAGTATGGTTTTGGGTTAGAATTGTCGGATAGACTAGGATACAATTCGGTCCACCATGAAGGCGCAACTGGATCTTACAGTTCGCAAATGGTTAGATATCCCGAAGAAAAGCTTTCCACCTTTGTGATGAGCAGCAATAGCAACGTTTGGACAGGAGGGCTCGCCGACGAAATAGCCGGTGTATTCTTGGAAGAGATCGTGAACCCAATCGAATATGCCCCTCGTCTGGATTCAGTTCCCACTAAGAAACTCTCCAAGGACTTCAAAGGTCAATACCTGGCATCTGACGGTCGATTGATTCGCATCGAAGAAGAAGAAGAGGGAAATATCGTTTGGAAATACGCCAATCAATATTCCATTCCGATCATCAAGGAGGAAGAAAATCTCTACCACGCCGGTTATGATGAGAACTTGAAAATCGGATTTTTTGAAACTGAAGTCGTGCTTTTCGATGCTGACGGTGAGACAACCATTTTCCAGAAGCAAAAAATCGAAGAGCCTATCCTAGCGGACTACGAGAGTTTTGTAGGCTTGTACTTCAGCGATGAATTGGATGTGAACTTCAGATTATACTTGGTAGAAAACGACTTAATGATCGACTACGACGGATGGAGAAAAAAACGAAAAGTGGAAGTACTGAACAGGGATGATCTATTAGTA